>NZ_CP039543.1:2400000-2737347 GCF_013085545.1 Oceanidesulfovibrio marinus | reverse complement strand
TTGGATGCGTCGGCGAGCAGGGAGGAGGTCAGCAGGCCTTCGCCCTTTTCCGTAACGGGTTCGAGCACATAGCCCGCGTCCACGGGCACGGCGAGCACGTCGCTGCCGCGGGAATCCGCCGGGCCTTCGCCTGTCCAGTGGCAGAAGCAGGTGTTGGCGGTTTCCTTGCAGACCTGGGAGATGAAGGCCGTCTTCTCGCGCCGGGATTCGTAATAGATGTCGGCGCCGTAGACGTTGTCGAAGATGGTGAAGCCGCGTGCGTCGCAGGGGCGGCAGCCAAAGACCACGGTGGGCTGGGCGTTGATGGTGGGCTGCACGCTCACGTCCACCTTCTCGGGCTCGTCCTCGTGCTTCTGGTAGCTGAAGGTAAGCAGGGGCTCGCTGGCCGGGAAGACCGCGTTCTTGGGCGGCACCGTGGCCTGCTTTTCGAGCTCCAGCGGCGTATCGGAGCCGGCCTCGCGCGGGCGGAAGACGATGGAGCCGTTCTCCACCACCGGAACCAGCACGCGGTTGTCCGCGGCGAGCCCGTCGAGCCAGGCGGTGAGCTTGTCTGCGGGAATGTATTTGGAATTCATGGAATTACCACTCCCTCTCTCGGATGTTCTGCTCCTCCACCTTGAAGGCGAGCAGCGGCGGCGTGGCTTCGGGGTCGATGCCGGCCTGATAGTCGAAGAGCTCCTTGATTTCCTTGTTGATCTTCTTTTTCAGGCGCACGAGGGGGATGTCCACCGGGCAGGCGCGTTCGCACTCGCCGCACTCGGTGCAGCGGCCGGCCAGGTGCATGGCGTGGATGAGCTGGAACATCATCTTCTCGCCCACGTCGTGGCGCTGGGAGAGCCAGTTGGGATCGCGGCTCTGGGCCACGCAGTGGTCGCGGCACACGCACATGGGGCAGGCGTTGCGGCAGGCGTAGCAGCGGATGCAGCGATTCATCTGCGATTCCCAGAAGGCCATGCGCTCGGCCGGGGTCTGCTCTTCGAACTCCAGGATGTCGGCGTAGACCTGGTCCTCGGGCACGCTGGGCTCGATGGGCTCGCCCACAAAGACGTCGGAGAGCACGGCGTTGTGGTACTGGCAGACCGTGCACTTGTTGTTGAGCACGTCGGCCAGGGCCAGGGCGTGCTCCTTCCCGCCGGCCGTCACCGTGATGGTGTCGCCGGAGATCTGCACGTCGCGGACCATGCCGAGGTCGCCCACGGCGTTCTTGATTTTGGTGAGATCGACCACGCCGGTGCAGGGCATGCCGAAGATCACGAGGTCCTCGCGATCGATGAGGTTTTCCTGCATCAGCTGGACCACGGAGCGGCTGTCGCAGCCCTTGACCACCACGCCCACCTTCTTGCCGCGCAGGCTGGGCAGGTAGGTGGCGGTGTTGTGCACGTTCAGGGGACCCCACTCCAGCTTGTCCACGTCGGCCTCTGTCCGCATGAACAGCGGGGTGGCGTGAATGGGATCGAACCCGCGGCCCCAGCCGATAACGAAGTCCAGCTCCGGCAGGCGCTCTTTGATGGCGGATTTGAGTTCATCAAGATGCGGCACGTTCCACCTCCTGCTTCTCTGCGCCTGCGTTCTCGGGGCTGGCCAGCACGCCGGCCATCTGCTTCTCCAGCTGCTCCATGGAGACGCCGAAGGGCTTGGCCGGTCCGATGGCGTGGATCTCGTCGGTGAAGGTGCCGACAACCTTCTGCCAGCGCTGGCCTTCCGAGGCCGAGACCCAGGTGTAGGAGAACCGCTCCGGCTCGATGCCGATGAAGGGCATCAGCCGCTGGAGGATTTCCAGCCGGCGGCGGGCATAGAGGTTGCCCTCGGAGTAATGGCAGTCACGCGGGTGGCAGCCCGAGACCAGTACGCCGTCGGCCCCGTTCATGAACGTCCGCAGGATGAACAGCGGATCGATACGGCCGGAGCAGGGGACCCGGATGATGCGCAGGTCCGTGGGCTGGGAAAACCGGCCCACGCCTGCCGTGTCCGCGCCGCCGTACGAGCACCAGTTGCACAGGAAGCCGACTATTCGAAGCTCTTTTCCAGCAAGGGGGGGCATAGCGAAGTAACCTCTGCGAGAATCTGGTTATCGGTGAAGTGCTGCAGCTGGATGGCGCCTTGTGGGCACGTGGCCGTACACAGGCCGCAGCCCTGGCACACGGTCTCGATGACCTCGGCCTTTTTCTGGCCGCGGAAATCGATTTCCTTGATCGCGCCAAAGGGGCAGGTGCTCATGCACTTGCCGCAGCCGATGCAGCGCTTGATATCCACCTGGGAGATCTGGGGATCGCTCTCCAGCTGATCCTTGGAGAACATGGCCAGAACCTTGGCCGCCGCGGCGCTGCCCTGGCCCACCGAGGACGGGATGTCCTTGGGACCCTGGCAACAGCCGGCCAGGAACACGCCGGCCGTGTTGGTCTCCACCGGCTTCAGCTTGGGGTGGCTCTCCATGTAGAAGCCGTAGGTGTCGTAGGAGATGCGCAGCTTCTCGGCCAGCTGGGCCGCGCCCTTGGCGGATTCCGCGCCCACGGCCAGGACCACCAGGTCCGCCTCCACCTCGATGGAGGTGCCGGTCAGGGTGTCGGCGCCGCGCACGATGAGGGTGTCGCCCTTCTCGTACACCTGGGCCACGCGGCCGCGGATGTACCGCGCCCCGTACTGCTCCATGGCCCGGCGGGTGAACTCGTCGTAGTTCTTGCCCGGCGAGCGGATGTCCATATAAAAGACGTAGGACTGGGAGTCCGGGATGTGGTCCTTGGTCAGGATGGTCTGCTTGGCCGTGTACATGCAGCAGAAGCCCGAGCAGTAGGGCCGATCCACGGACTTGTCGCGCGAGCCCACACACTGGATGAAGACCACGTTCTTGGGCTCCTCGCCGTTGGAGGGCCGCTTGATGTGGCCGCCCGTGGGGCCGGAGGCCGAGAGCATCCGCTCGTACTGCATCGAGGTGATCACGTCCGGGATGCGGCCGCCGCCGTACTCGGGGTACTTGCTGTGGTCAAAGAGGTCGTAGCCCGTGGCCGCGACAATGGCGCCCACTTCCTCGTGCACGATCTCTTCCTGCTGGTCGAAGCGGATGGCTTCCACCGGACAGACCTTGGCGCAGGCCCCGCACTTGCCCTTGGTGAGCATGATGCACGCCTCGGCGTTGATGGACGCCTTCTTGGGAATGGCCTGCGGGAACGGGATGTTGATGGCCGTGGTCGGGCCGATGAACTCGTTGAACGCGTCCGGCGTCTTCTTGCTGGGACACTTCTCCATGCACTGGCCGCAGCCCGTGCAGAGGTCCCAGTCCACGTACGTCTGCTTCTTGCGGATGGCGACCTTGAAGTTGCCCACGTAGCCGGAAACGTCGTCCACTTCGGACGCGGCGTAGAGCGTGATGTTGGGGTGCTGGGCGATGTCCACCATCTTGGGGCCCAGAATACAGCTGGAGCAGTCCACCGTGGGGAAGGTCTTGTCCAGCTTGGCCATCTTGCCGCCGATGGTCGTGGTCTTTTCCACGAGCACGACGTCGAGACCGCCGTCAGCGCAGTCCAGCGCGGCCTGGATGCCGGCCACGCCGCCGCCCAGGACCATCACGCGCTTGTTGATGTCGAACTTTTTGGGGAACAGGAGCCGGTCCTCGCGCAGCTTGGCAACGGCCATGGCTACCAGCTCGGCGGCTTTGTTCGTGTTCGCGTCCATATCCTTGCCAATCCAGGAGACGTGCTCGCGGATGTTGGCCATTTCGAACATATAGCGGTTCAGGCCGGCGCGCTCCACCGTGCGGCGGAAGGTGGCCTCGTGCATGCGGGGGGTGCAGCTCGCCACCACGACGCCGTCCAGACCGTGCTCCTTGACGGCCTCGACAATGCCTTCCTGACCGGGCTCCGAACAGGCGTACATGGTGTCGGTGGCAAAGGCCACGCCGGGCAGCTTGCGCGCCGCGGCTGCGACCTTTTCGGTATCCACGGTGCCGGCGATGTTCGAGCCGCAGTGGCAAACGAAGACTCCGATTTTCATAAAATACTACTCCTTGGCAGGTGCTGTGACCGGGTAGGGGATGCGCGTGGAAAAACAGCCGGAGGTGCGGCCAGGCTGTTTAGCTCGCGGCATGCGAGGGCTCCTGGATGGCTTTCAGGACCGGGGCCGGGTTCACCGCCAGTTTATCGAATCCCAGCTCCTTCTCGGGCAGGCCCAGGGCGATGCCGAGAAGTTGGGTGTAGTAGAAAATGGGCATCTTGTAATTGGTCTTGTTCGCCGAGTTGATCTGGCCTTGGCGTAAATCCAGGTTCATCTGGCACAAGGGGCAGGCCGTGACCATGGCGACGGCCTTTTCCGCGTAGGCCAGGTCGAGCAGACGGCCCGAAAGCGTGGTCACCACGTCCTTCTGGGCAATGCCGTGCGATGCGCCGCAGCACTCCACCTTCAGACCGTACGGCACCACGTCCGCGCCCAGGGCCTTCAGGATCTCGTCCATGGACGTCGGGTTCTCCGGATCGTCGAACTGCATCACCTCGGGCGGACGGTTCATCAGGCAGCCGTAGTACGGCGCCAGCGCCAGTCCATCCAGCGGCCGGACCACCTTCTCGCGGATGGCATCCGGGCCCACGTCCTCGAAAATGACCTGCAGGACCGACTTGACCGCCACACCGCCGGGCGCGGGCTTGTCCAGAAGCTTGTCCACCTTGGACCTGAACTCCGGGTTCTCCATGCGGTGCGTCGCGGTCTTCAGATTGGTCAGGCAGCTCGGGCAGGGCGTGATCACCGTGTCCAGACCCATGGACTCCGCGATGGACAGGTTGCGGCCGGACAAGGCGGCCGACAGCACGTGGTCCACCGTGTGCGCAGGCGTGGAACCGCAGCAGCTCCAGTCCTCCAGCTCCACAAGCTTGATGCCCAGCGCCTCGCAGACCGCGCGGGTCGAGCGCTCGTACTCCATGGACGTGCCCATGCCGGAGCAGCCCGGATAGTAACCGTAGGTGCGCGCCTCGCTCATCGTTGCTGCTCCTTGTAACGCTCGAAAATCTTGGCCACTTCGTCCCTGCCCTGGATGCGATGTGGCTTGAAGGAAAGCTTGCCCTTGGGAAGGACCTTCGGGCTCAGATCGGTGTCCGTCCAGAAACGGCCCGTCTTGGTCATGTAGGCGGCCATCAGACCCATCTCAAAGACGCGGCCATGCTTCTCCACCGAGTTGAGAAAGCTGTCCACAAAGGTGCGGACCGTGGGCACGGCGTTGTAGTTGTACCGCCGGGCCATGTGCCGCAGCACGTCCATGAGCCGGGCTACGTCGATGTCGTTCGGGCAGCGCGTCGTGCACGACTCGCACGTCGCGCAGATCCAGATCGACCGGCAGCTGAGAACTTTCTCCTTCTGACCCGCCTGAACCAGACGCATGATCTGGCTCACCGGGATGTCGTACGCAAACGTGTACGGACAACCCGCCGTGCAGTTGCCGCACTGGTAGCAAAGCCGAACGTTCTGCTCGCTCTCGGCTTCTACCTCTGCAACAAAATCCGGGTCGTAGGATTTCGTGATGTTGATGACTTCCATAAACTTTCCTTGGTGCGTGGCTTGCTTGATGGTGCGTATCCGAAGAGGGGTTGATGTGCTTTTTCAAATAGGAACGCCCGCGAGATGGCATGTTGGATTTTTTGAGACTGCCTCTCGCGTGTGTTCAGGGGCCTTGGTTCTTGTGGGGTCCGATTTATTCGCAGGGGTTTGGAGGTTGCAGCGTCTTGTCCGGGCAGCCACCCGGAAGAGGGGATGAATCCCCTCTCCCAGATGGCAGGAGCCGCGGAAGTTACATGGCAGCTTCGTAAATGGCGGCAACGTCCTCGTCCTTGGGGCAACGAGGGTTCGTGAAGCCGCAAGCGTCCTTTTGAGCGTTGGCGGTCATGATCGCGATGTCCTCGAACTTGACCTGCTTGCCGTAGCGCTTGCCGAGTTCGACTAGGCCGGCAGGGATGCCGACGTCGGTGGACAGGCGCTTGATCTCTTCGAGAGCCACTTCAGCGGCGTCGCGCTTGGACATCTCGGAGATGTTGGCGCCCATAATTTCGGCCATTTTCGCGAAACGATCAACCTTGGCGATGAGGTTGAACTTCTCGACGTGCGGCAGGAGAATGGCGTTGCATTCGCCGTGGGGCAGGTCGTAGAAGCCGCCCAGCTGGTGAGCCATGGCGTGCACGTGGCCCAGGGAGGCGTTGTTGAACGCCATGCCGGCCAGGTACTGAGCGAAACACATGGCTTCGCGGGCTTCGATGTCCTGACCGTTGGCCACAGCGGCGCGCAGGTACTGGAAGATCAGCTCGATGGACTTCTCAGCACAGGCGTCGGTCATGGGGGTGGCGATGGTGGAAACGAAGGCTTCCACAGCGTGGGTCAGGGCGTCCATGCCGGTGGCGGCGGTCAGCGCCGGAGGCATGCCGACCATCAGCAGCGGATCGTCCACGGCGATGTTCGGGGTCACGCGCCAGTCAACGATGGCCATCTTAACCTTACGGGAGAGGTCCGTGATGATGCAGAAGCGGGTCATCTCGGAAGCGGTGCCGGCGGTGGTGTTCACGGCCACGTACGGGGGCAGCGGCTTGGTGGACTTGTCGATGCCTTCGAAGTCGTGGATCTTGCCGCCGTTGGAGACGACGAGGCCGATACCCTTACCGCAGTCATGAGAGGAGCCGCCGCCCAGGGTGATCAGGCTGTCGCATTTCTCGGCTTTGTAGACGTCAACGCCCTTGTGGACGTTCTCGTCGGTGGGGTTGGGGATGGTTTCGTCGTAGACGGCGTACTTCATGCCCGCGCCATCCATCAGGTCGGTGATCTGCTTCAGGATGCCAGCGCCGACGATACCCTTATCGGTGACGATGAGGGGCTTGGTTCCGCCGAGAGCCTGGATTTTACCAGGGATTTCTTTGGCAGCGCCGATGCCGATGAGCGTGACGTTCGGGATAAAGAAACCGTACACTTGTTCACGAACACTCATAACACACTCCATGGGGTTAATAGGTTGGCGGGGATCAAACCATTTTCATTTGGCAGCGTCACAACTCCATAGGCATTTTTCGGGCCAAAAACGTATGAATCGCTATTTCAGTGCGTTATCGTGACATGCCAGAATTGGGGCGAATCCATCTGACCCATTCCCGCAACAAACGGCCCCGGCCTAGGAACGTGCGCCGGGGAAGGTGTGTGTTAAAAAGTAGGAAAATCGGTGTATTGAACTGGTGTGTCAGGAAGGGACGGCCAAAATGACACAGAGTGCGTCATTTTGGCACATTTGCCTCAAACCTTCACAAGCCGTATTTTTCAAGCTTGCGGTAAAGCGTCTTTCTGCCAATGCCCAGAGCCTGGGCAGTCTTCTGGCGGTTCCCGTCATAGAGCGAAAGCATATGCACGATATGCTCTTTTTCCATGGCTTCCAGGGTGTTTGCGGCTGGAACGGTGCTCATGATCAGGCTGTCCGCCTGGCGCTCCACCAGCTCCTTGGGTAATGAACTTTCTGTAACAAGTCCGTTTTCCGCAAGGATCAGGCTGCGTTCCAGCACATTGCGCAGCTCGCGCACGTTGCCGGGCCAGTTGTAGGTGAACAGGCAGGCCATGGCCTTGTCGGAAATGGTCGCCGGCTCGGCGCGGGTGGAAAGCCTTCCGAGAAAATGCTCCACCAACAAGGGGAGGTCTTCCTTACGTTCGCGCAAAGGCGGGATTTCGATCTTGAAGACGTTGATGCGGTGGAACAGCGCCTCGTTGAACTCGCCGTCCTCCACGGCCGCGGCAAGGTTTCGGTTGGTGGCGAAGAGGAAGCGGATGTCTGCCTGCCGTTCTTCCTTACCGCCCACGCGCCGGTATTTTTTGGTCTCCAGCACGCGCAGCAGCGAGGCCTGCACCTCCAGCGGCAGGTCGCCTATCTCGTCCAGGAAGAGCGTACCCTTGTTGGCGTACATCATGAGGCCTTCCTGGCTCTCCGTGGCCCCGGTGAAGGACCCTTTGGCGTGACCGAAGAGCTCGCTGCGCATCAGCTCGCGCTGGAGCGTGGCGCAGTTTTTCACGATCATGGGCTGGGCCGCGCGTGCGCTGCGGTCGTGGATCACCCGGGCGACCACGTCCTTGCCCGCGCCGGACTCGCCAGTGAGCAGCACAGGCACGTCGGTAGGCGCCACCTTGTCCACAAGATACAGTATCTGCTTGATGGCCTTGGACTTGCCGATGAGCCGCCAGGAGTGGTTGTCCGAGTCCTGGGAGTGGCGCAGGCCGCGGTTCTCCCGCTGCAGGCAGACGCGCTGGAAGGCGCGGTCCATGACGAGCTCGAGCCGGTCCAGGGCAAAGGGCTTGGGAATGTAGTCGTACGCGCCCATGCGCATGGCCACCACGGCGCTGTCGATGTCGCCGTGGCCGGTGATGAGCACGATCTCCACGTCCGGGATGCGGCCCTTGAACTCCTCGAACAGCTCCAGGCCGTCGGCGTCGGGCAGGCGGATGTCCAGGACAATGACATCGTACATCTTCTTCGCGAGCTTATCGCGCGCTTCCTTGGCCGTGGAGGCGGTCTCGATGTTCCGGTCCTCGGTGGCCAGCTCCTTTTCCAGAAGGCGAAGGATGGGCTGCTCGTCGTCGACGACGAGTACATTGTACGGGTTAGGCATTGATGTCGTCCGGGTTTGTCGGCAGGACCACGATGAACCTGGAGCCCTTGCCTATCTGGCTTTCCACCGTAATTTCACCCTTGTGCCCGCGCACGATGTTGTAGCAGGTGGACAATCCCACACCGATGCCTTTGCCCACGGGTTTGGTCGTGAAGAAGGGCTCGAAGAGCTTGTCCTTATTTTTCATGGGAATGCCGCATCCTGTATCCGAAACCTCGAGACGAATCCAGTCTTCCGCAGGGGTGGTCGAGGTGCGGATGGTAATGGTCCCGCCGTTCCTGGCTGCATCGGGGTTGCTGGTCAGGGCGTCCACGGCGTTGGTCAAAAGGTTCAGCAATACCTGCATGATCTGGGGCGCGTCGCCGAAGCTGATGGGCAGGGTCTCGGTGAGCGCGGTCTGCACTTTTATCTGCGGCTGGCTCTTGAAGTAGTGCTCCAGGAGCTTGAGCGTCTCGGTAACGATGTCGTTGATGCTCATGGGCGAGAAGGTGCAGACCGGATGACCGAAGGTGAGCAGCGAGTGCACGATGTCCCGGCAGCGGTTGCACTCGTTGACGATGGTCTTGGTGTACTCGCGGAAATCGTCGGCCATGGAAGGATCGACATCGTCGGCGATGCGCGCCAGCTTGCGCTGCAGCCCCTGGGCGTAGCCGGATATGGCCGCCAGGGGGTTGTTCACCTCGTGGGCCACGCCCGTGGCCAGCACGCCCAGCGTGGCCATCTTCTCGGCCTGGTAGTACTTGGCCTGGTAGATTTTCTCCATGGTCACGTCGCGCTTGAAGATGAGCACGCGGTGCTTGGGCCACTCCTGGTTCTTCAGCGGCGAGGCGATCATCTCGTAATGGCGGTTGGTGCCATCGATGCGGAAGATGGCCGTCTCCTTGCACACCTTGTTGGTGGAGAGGGAGCGGAAGGCCGGGCACTCCGGGCAGGGGTGCGTCTCGTGGCGGAAAAGCTCGAAGCAGTAGTGGCCTTCGGGGTTGGGAATATCCGGGAAGGTCTCGTTGAAGACGTGGTTCACGGAGATAATCTTCAGGTCCTCGGTGAGCACCATCATGAGGTCGCTGATGCCGTCCAGGATGGCGGCCGTCTCACGGCGGCGGTCTTCGGTTTCCTGGTTCTTGGTCTCAAGCTCCTCGATCTTGTGGCGAAGCTGCTCGAAGAAACCGAGCTTGGTGTGCTCGATGCCGACGAGGTCCTCCAGATGGGCGGGCCGAGCCGGAGCAGCGTGCGGACACATGTCCGGTTCGCCAATGGGCATAATGGGCTTGCGTCGGTTGGTCGTCATCACCACGCTTCCTTGCAAATGCTTTGCAGGTCTTCACATGTCACGTCGCGGGGGTTGGTCATGGTGCACGCGTCGTACACGGCCATTCTGCAGATGGGTTCCAGTACCTCCGGGTCCGGCAGGATCTCCCGCAGGTGTGTGGGCACATTCAGGGTTTGGAAAAGTCGTTCGAGGTGCTCGATGCCTGCATACGCCGCGGACACATCGTTCTTGTGGTCCCTGCCCGTTGTGATTCTGCCGATGGCCGCCATTTTTTCTATGCACTCCGGCAGGTTGAAGCGCATGACCGCGGGCAGCATGATGGGGTGGACCAGGCCGTGCAGCACGTCGAACATGCCGCCCAGGGAATGAGCCAGAGAGTGGAGCGCCCCGAGCCCTGCGTTGGAAAAGCTCATGCCCGCAGCCGTGCTGGCGATGGAAAGCTGCTCCAGCGCCTTGGGGTCGCGATGCTCCACAGCGCGTTCCAGGTTTTCGACGAACAGACGGATGGCCTGCAGGGCATGGTGATCCGTGAACGGCGAGGCCAGCCGCGAAACATAGGACTCCACGGCGTGGGCCAGGGCGTCCACGGCCGAGGCGATGATCAGCTCCTGAGTCTTGGTCCGCAGCATGGTGGGGTCGATAATGGAAATGTTCGGCACCAGGGAACGGCTGATGATCGACATCTTCACCTTGCGGGAGACGTCCGTGATGATGGAGTACTGCGTCATGTCCGAGCCACTGCCGGCAGTGGTCGGGGCGGAGATCATGGGCGGCAGGGGCCGCATGATGCGGTTGGCGCCCTCGTAGTCGGCGATGTTGCCGCCGTTGCCGGCAATGATGCCGATGCCTTTGCCGGTGTCGATGGGACTGCCGCCGCCCAGGGCGACGATGACGTCGCAGCCTTCCGCGAGATAGACCTCCACGCCGGCGTGCACCTGGCTGTCGCGCGGGTTGGAGTCGATCTCGTTGAAGTAGACGCACTCCAGTGAGTCCTGGGCAAGAAGGTCCATGACCATCTGGACCCAGCCGGCGTCCTCCACACCCATATCGCTGACAAGAAGGATGCGCCGAGCGCCGAGCCCCCGTGCGCAGCTGGCAAGGTGCTTGATCGCTCCATTTCCGAAGATAACTTCAGGGATGGCGAACTTCGTGGTAAAATTTGAAGACATGTACCACCTTCGCAGAGTGAGTTTTATAAAGAAGTTGCTTCCTGGAGAGTAATAGTCAAGTCCTGTTTTGAGCGCAAATCGTAATCGTGCAATATAGCGGTATGATAGGCTTGTGTGTATTTGCCCTCAATCGGCATACGCGCTGTGGCGTGGTGGTCGAGCCGGAATCCGGCCGCCAGGACCCGGACAAAAAAACGCCCCCGAAGCGAGTTCGCTCCAGGGGCGTTTTGCCAAGGGAGGGTGTTCTAGAAGGGCCAGATCATGGGGATGACCAGCACGCAGATGAAGAAGCTGATTATCTGCAGCGGCCAGCCGGCCTTGAAGTAGTCCATGAATTTGTAGTTACCCGGGCCCAGCACGATGGTGTTGGGGGGCGTGGCAACGGGGGTCAGGAAGCAGGCTGAGGCCGACATAGCGATGCCCATGACGATGGGCAGGGGCGAGATGCCGCCCTGGACAGCGATCGGTATGGCCAGGGGTGCCATGAGCGCGGCCGTGGCCGTGTTGGACATGAAGTTGGTCACCAGCGCTGTGATGGCGCAGCATACGGCGAGGATGAGGTAGGGGTTGTGCACCAGTGTGACCACTTCCTCGGCGATCATTGAGGCGGCGCCGGACTTCTGCATGGCCGTGGACATGGAGAGCATGCCCGCGAACAGGAAGATGGTGGTCCAGTCAACGGACTTGAAGGCCTCCTTCATGGTCATGCAGCCGGTGATGACCACGAGGCAGGCGCCCAGCATGGCGGCCACTTCCAGGGCCAGGAACTTGGTGGCCATGGCCGCGACGACAAAGGCGAAGATAAGCAGGGCCCAGATCATCTTCTCGGGCCGCTTGGGCTTCTGGGCCAGCTCTTCCTCGCTGCACTCCACTACGGAGTCGGGCAGGAACTTCTTGCCGATGAATGCATAGTACAGGATGCCGACGACGAAGAGGACGATGCCGATCTTGGCGAACTCGAAGAAGCCGAAGGGGTTCACGCCTGCCGGGCCCATTTTTTCCAATACGGAGTTGACCAGGCCGTTGGGCGGCGTGCCCACCAGGGTCATGGTGCCGCCCAGAGAGGCGCCGAAGGCCACGGGCATGAGGATCTTGCCGGGCCGGATGTTGGCGCTGGCGCACATGCCCATGATCATGGGGATGGCCACCACCGTGGTGCCGGTGTTGGAGAGAAAGGCGGACAGGATGCCCACCGAGGTCATGGACAGGATGAGCAGCTTGGCCTCGCTTCCCTTGGAGAGCTTGACCGTCATTTTGCCCACCTTGTCGGCGAACCCGGTGACAAAGGTGGCCTCGCCCACGATGAACATGGCCATGAAGATGATGACCCACTTGTTGCCGAAGTTGGCGAAGGCCGCCTTGGATGGAATGATGTGGAATATTGAGAGGGATACAGGGACGAGCATGGCCGTGATAGGGAGCGGTATCACCTCTGTGAAGAACAGAATGGCCGCGACAAAGAGGATGGCCAGGGTGATGTAGGCATGGGCCGCCGAAGGTGCCACGCCGCCGTCCTGCGCAAAGCAGACTCCGACGGTGAGCAGTACCACGACGGCGATCAGCGAGACCGCGAGAAAGATTTTCTTGGTCATATACCCCTCACTTTATATAGGACAATTGATGGATGGTTGGGGGCATCCCCAGGACATTGATCAAAACCAATGCAGGGAGCCGCCCGCCTGCGTACAGCACAGGCGGGCGGCCCGGGTCAGCTAGCCATAACTCTCTACGAATGCGTTGATGCGTTTGCGCGAGGAGGCGATGCGTTCGCGCAACTGAAGGGCGTAAGCGTCCAGGTCGTCGATGGGGGCGGTGGCTACACCGGTGTCCATGGCGGCCTTGGCCACGGCCGGGGTTTCCCATTCAAGCATGCGCGGGTCGAGCGGCTTGGGGATAACGTAGTCGTAGCCGAAGGTGAGCTCCTTGACGCCGTAAGCGTCGCACATCTCGCTGGGAACGGGCTCCTTGGCCAGGGCGGCCAGAGCCTCGGCCGCGGCGACCTTCATCTCCTCGTTGATCTCCGAGGCCTGCACGTCCAGCGCGCCACGGAAGATGTACGGGAAGCCGGAGACGTTGTTCACCTGGTTCGGATAGTCGGTGCGGCCGGTGCCCATGATGCAGTCCGGCACCGCATCCTTGGCGTCCGCGTAGGTGATCTCCGGGTCCGGGTTGGCCATGGCGAAGATGATGGGGTTCTTGGCCATGCCGCGGACCATGTCCTTGTTCACCAGGTCTTTCCGGGACAGGCCCAGGAAGACGTCGGCGCCCTTGAGGCACTCCTCCAGGGTGGCGTCCTTGGCCTGGGCGAACTCTTCCTTGTACTTGTTCAGGCCCTCGCGTCCCTTGGTGATCAGGCCGCGGGAGTCGAACATGTAGATGTTCGCGGGATCGATGCCCAGGTTGACGTAGAACTTGGCGCAGGCAATGCCGGCCGCGCCGGCGCCGACCACCACCGCTTTCATGTCTTCCATCTTGCGGTTGGTGATTTCGGCGGCGTTGATGATTCCGGCGCCGGAGATCACGGCCGTGCCGTGCTGGTCGTCATGGAACACGGGGATGTTCATCGCGGCCTTGAGCGCGTCCTCGATGTAGAAGCACTCAGGCGCCTTGATGTCCTCCAGGTTGATGCCACCGAAGGTGGGCTCCATGGTCTTGACGACCTCGACGAGCTGCTCGGGATCGGTGATATCCAGGTTGATGTCGTAGACATCGATGTCCGTGAAAGTCTTGAACAGCACGCCCTTGCCTTCCATGACCGGCTTGCCGGCCAGCGGACCGATGTTGCCCAGGCCCAGCACGGCGGTGCCGTTGGAGACCACGGCCACGAGGTTGGAGCGGCCGGTGTACAGGGCTGCATTGGCCGGGTCCTCGACAATGGCCTTGCACGCCTCGGCAACGCCGGGCGAGTAGGCCATGGAGAGGTCCTTCTGGTTGTTGCAGGGCTTGATCGGGATGACCTCCAGCTTACCCCGGCGGGGGGAGCTGTGGTAGTCCAGCGCTTCTTGTTTGGTAAACAAAGCCATGCGAATCTCCTCCGATTCTGCGTATGCGGGCTTTTAAAGCTCGTAGTTGGGCGTTGCGTACTGTTCCGCGCCGTGGGCGTCGTTCACGACCAGCAGCGGGAAGTCCTTGACGGTAAGCTTGCGGATGGCCTCGGGTCCGAGCTCGTCGTAGGCGATGACCTCGGACTCGGTGATGCGCTGTGAAAGCAGGGCGCCGGCGCCGCCGGTGGCGCCGAAGTAGACGCCCTTGTACTGCACCATGGCGTCGCGGACCTCCTGAGTCCGCTTGCCCTTGCCGATGCTGGCCTTCACGCCCAGGCTGTGCAGCCTCGGCGCGTAGACGTCCATGCGGCCGCTGGTGGTGGGGCCGGCCGAGCCAATGGCGCAGCCTGGGGGGGCCGGAGCCGGGCCCACGTAGTAGATGACCGAGCCTTCGAGCTCGAAGGGCAGGGTCTCGCCCTTGTCCAGGGCCTCGATGAGCTTTTTGTGCGCGGCGTCGCGGGCCGTGTAGATCGTGCCGGTGAGGTTGACCACGTCGCCGGCCTTGAGCTGGACGATGTCCTCATCGGTGAGCGGGGTGGTGAGGTTGTAAGTCGCCATCAGAGAACGACCTCCTTGGTGCGGGATGAGTGGCATTGCACATTGACGGCCACGGGCAGGCTGGCGATGTGGCAGGGGTGCATCTCCACCTTCACGTCCAGGCTGGTGGTCTTGCCGCCCAGCCCCATGGGGCCGATGCCCAGGTCGTTGATCGCCGCGAGCAGTTCCTCTTCCATGGCCGCGATCTCGGGATCGGCGTTGCGTTCGCCGATGGGCCGGAACAGGGACTTCTTGGCCAGGGAAGGCGCGAGGTCGAAGGTGCCGCCGATGCCCACGCCCACCACGGTAGGCGGACAGGGGTTGGGGCCGGCCTCGGCCATGGTCCGCACTACGAAGTCCTTGATGCCGGGCCAGCCCTGGGCCGGCTTGAGCATGGCGACCTTGGACATGTTCTCGGAGCCGCCGCCCTTGGCCATGAACTTGATGCGCAGCTCGTCGCCGGGCACCACGTGGCTGTGGATGATGGCCGGAGTGTTGTCCCCGGTGTTCTTGCGGGTCAGGGGATGGCAGAGGGACTTGCGCAGGTAGCCCTTGTCGTAGCCTTCCACCATGCCCTCGTTGATCACCTGCTCCAGAGTGCCGCCTTCGATCTGCACGTCCTCGCCGTAGTCCACGTAGAAGACCGCGGCGCCGGTGTCCTGGCACAGGGCCAGCTGGGTGTTGCGCGCCAGGTCGGCGTTGTCGATGAGCTGGGTGAGCACTTCCTTGGCGGATTCCGACTCCTCCTCGTCCAGTGCGCTTTTGATGGCTCCGTACACGTCGTCCGGCAGAATGCGGCAGGCGTCCATGATCATGTCGCGCACCGCGTCACGGATATCCTGGGCCTTAATGCTTTTCATGGCAGCACCCTTTGTGTTTGAGAGCGTTGATCACGGCCTTGGGCAGAATGCCTTTGACCGAGTTGAGGGTCAGCATGCGGCGCATGATGCCGAGCTGGTCCTGCAAGGGGATGTGCTTGGGGCAAACGTCTTCACAACCCAGAAGGCCCATGCAGCCGAACACGCCCTGATCGTTGCCGATGACGTCGTAGTAGTCGTCTTCGGAGCGCTGGTCGCGGGGATCGATGTAAAAGCGGGCGATGCGGTTGATGGAGGCCGCGCCCAGGAAGTCCTCGCGCATGCGGGCCGTGCCGCAGGCCGCGATGCAGCAACCGCATTCGATGCAGCGGTCGAGCTCGAAGATCTGCTCGGCCACCTCGTTCTCCATGCGCATCTCCTCGTCGGCCGGATCAAAGGCCGCGTCGTTGGAGTGCACCCAGGACTCGATCTTGGTGCCCACGCCGCGGAACCAGGTGCCGGTGTCCACGGAGAGGTCGCCCAGCAGCTTGAACACCGGCAGTGGATGCAGGGTGATCTCGTTGGGCAGGTCCTTGGTCTGGGTGTGGCAGGCCAGGCCGGGACGGCCGTTGATGACCATGCCGCAGGAGCCGCAGATGCCCGCCCGGCAGCAGAAGTCCACCTTCAGGGTGGGGTCCATCTCATCGCGGATCTGGGTCAGGGCGATGAACAGGGTCATGGAGTCGTACTCGGTGATGTGGAACGATTCCATGCGGGGCTGCGATTTCGGATCGTCGGGGTTGTATCGAAACACCTTGAGATGAAGCTTGCGATTCATTGCCATTGTCCTCCGCTAGCCCTTGCTCTTGGCTTCTTTGAGGTTTTCGAGAGACTCTTTGGGAACCTCGAACTTCTTCTTGGGCAGCTCGTTGGGGATGATTTTGCCGCCGCCGTAGCCGCGTTCGCCCGGGGGCAGCTCGTAGTAGGGAGAGGCGTCCTCGTACTTGAGGGTCGGCATGTTGGAGCCTTCCTTCCAGTAAGCCAGGGTGCGGTTGAGCCAGTCCTTGTCGTTGCGTTCGGGGAAGTCCTCGCGGGTGTGGGCGCCACGGCTCTCGGTGCGCTGCAGGGCGCCGTAAGCCGTGCACTGGCAGAGCTTGATCATGCCCTGGAGGCGCAGGGCGGTGGACATCTCCGGGTTGAAGCCGGGGATGTTGCTCTGCAGGGCGATGCGATTGGCGCGGTCGTGCAGCTCTTCCAGAGTGTCCACGGCCTTCTGCAGGTCCTTGCCGTTACGGAAGATGAAGACGTTTTCCATCATGGTCTCACGCATCTCGGCGCGCAGCTCCAGGGCGTTTTCGCCGCCCTTGCGTCCGGAGACGATGTCCTCGATGCGCTCATTGAGCTTGGTCTCGGCGTCGCGCAGGGCCGCGCTGGTGAAGTTCACCGAGGCGCCCTTGAGGTACTTCACGATCTGCTTGCCGATGTAGCGGCCGGCCACCACGGTCTCGGCCAGGGAGTTGCCGCCCAGGCGGTTGAAGCCGTGCATGTCCCAGCAGGCGGCCTCGCCGGCGGCGTAGAGGCCTTTGAGCCCGTAGGCCGCGCCGTCGCGGTTGGTGCGCACGCCGCCCATGGAGTAGTGCTGCGTGGGCCGCACCGGGATGAGCTGGTCGATGGGGTTCACGCCCAGGAAGTTGGTGCAGATGTCGTAGACTTCCCGCAGCTTGGTGGTGATGTGCTTGACGCCCAGGTGGCGGATGTCCAGCCAGAGATGGTCGCCGTAGGGCGATTTCACGCCCAGGCCCTTGCGCATGTGCTCGGTCATACGGCGGGAGACCACGTCGCGGGAGGCGAGCTCGGCCTTCTCGGGCTCATAGTCGGGCATGAAGCGGTGCTCGTTGACGTCCAGCAGGGTGCCGCCGTCGCCGCGACAGCCTTCGGTGACCAGGATGTCGGTGGGCACGGTGCCGGTGGGGTGGAACTGCACGGCCTCCATGTTGCCCATGGGAACCAGGCCGGTGTCCAGGGCGCAGATCTGGCCGCCGCCGTCGCAGATCACCGCGTTGGTGGTGGCGGAGTAGCAGCGTCCGTAGCCGCCGGTGGCGATGAGCGTTGCCGTGGCGAAGTAGGCGCGCAGCTCGCCGGTGCGCATGCAGCGGGCGATGCAGCCCAGGCAGTTCTCGCCGTCGTGGATCAGGATCTCGGCCTGGGTGCGGTCGTGGATGGTCACGCCGTACTGCAGGCACTTGCTGTCCAGGGTGTTGAGCACGGAGCGGCCGGTGCCGTCCGCGGTGTAGCAGGTGCGCCACTTGGCCGTGCCGCCGAAGGCGCGGGCGTGGATCAGCCCGTGCTTCTCCTTTTTCTCCTCGGCCTCGAAGGGCTTGCCGCCCTTGTAGTAGGTGTGGGTGCCGGCGACGACGCGGTTCCACGGCACGCCCCAGTGCGCAACCTCGCGCATCACGATGGGCGCGGTATCCGCGAAGATGCGTGCCACTTCCTGGTCTGCGCCCCAGTCCGAGCCCTTGACCGTGTCCTGGAAGTGGATGTCGGGGCTGTCGCCGTCACCCATGATGGCGTTGCCGAGTGCCGCCTGCATGCCGCCCTGGGCGGCGGACGAGTGGGAGCGTCTGGGGGGCACGATGGACAGGCAGATGGTCTCGAACCCGGCCATCGCCGCCTCAACGGCCACGCGTTCCCCGGCAAGGCCGGCTCCTATGCACAGGACGTCTGTATAAAATATCTGCATTGAATCACTCCGTGCTTAGAAAGTGAGGAAGGAGAACCGCGCGAGGGTGATGAGGCCGATAGAGATGAAGATGGCCATCATCACGTACTCGGCCTTTTGGTACCAGGCGCGCTTCTGGCTGGAGATGAAGCCGTACTTGACGCCGATGCGGTAGAAACCGATGCCGACGTGGATCTCGGCCATGGGCAGCAGGACGAGGTAGAAGGGCAGCCAGGGCCCGTCCTGAATGCGCGCCGCGCTCTTGGCCGCCGAGATGGGCAGGTCCGTAAGCACCACGAACATGTGGATGGACGCGAGCACGAGGATGACCAGGGCCGTGACCACCTGCACCAGCCACATGGTGGTGTCCTTGTGGTGCATCATCTTGCTGTGCACGCGGAAGGCCTTCAGCTCACCCTGCTCAAAAGGCATCTTGCGTGCGGCCAGCACGAAGTGCACCAGCATGAGCAGGAAGATGATGGGGCCGCCCACCTGGGCCATGTAGGTGGCCTCGAAGAAGCGCGCCAGCGCGTTCATCACGCCCGGGCCGATGACCACGCTGGAGACGAGAATCAGGTGCGCCCAGAGAAACGCGATGAGCAGCACGCCGGAGACGACCATAAGGAAGTCCAGCCGGCCGGAGATCTTGCTGCGTTGCGGAACATGCAATGTCATGGTGCTCGAATTCATGGATGCAATCCTCCAAAGACTGTTCCTTCTGTTTTCGGACCTGGACGGCGCGGCCCTTCATGCCAGCCGTCCCGACCCCGGTTCCTATGCGATGTGACGCGGAGCCCGGCCGCTCGTTGCGGCGTGTCCGTGTCGAAGTTCTGATGGTTCACCAGTCGCTCCATGCTTCCGGCCGAACGGAGCGCGCAAGGACCCGCCGCGCTGCCAAGGGGAAGTCAAAAAGCGCGGCGGGTCGAGCGCTACCCCGTTACGGGATGTCGTCCTCCCAGCATGTGCCGTACCAAGCGCGTTACAAAATCTAATGTAATAAATGCGGCTTGTTGGAACGGATACAATAAAAGCGGTGAATTCGTTTCCTGCAATACAGGAGGGAAGTGTTCCTGCTGGACAAGAATTCTTCCTGCCAGAGAAGGCAGCGTTCTTTGAGGGGAGGAAATAAAAAACGCCGCGCCGCACTCGAATCGGTGCGGCGCGGCGTTTGTGCCGGGGGAAATGGTCGCCGGAGCGGTTTAACGCGATGAAAGCCCGTGCTTCTTGAGCAGGGCGTAGAGCCGCGACTGGGATAGGCCGGAAAGGCGGATGGCCTCTTTCATGTTGCCCTTGGTGGCGCTCATCAGCCCCTTGAGGTAGCGGCTCTCGGCATTGGCGCAGATGGCGTCGCGATACGGCTGGAGCTCGGGTATCTCATCAAAGGTGAAGGTCTCCTCTTCCAGCGGCTCGAACGGCTCGTCGAACTCGGACACGCTGATGCGGTTGCGCGCCACCTTGGCCCGGATGCTGGACGGCAGGTGCTGGGAGAAAAGGTAGGGGTCCCGCTTGGAGGAAGTCAGCGCGTGCTCCAGGGTGTGGATGAGCTCGCGCACGTTGCCGGGCCAGTCGTACGCCTCCAGGGTCTCGATGAAGTCCGTGCTGCACCCCTTGGGCGTTGCGCCGGCGCGTTTGCAGATCTCCTCGATGACATGGGTGGTCAGCGGCTTGATGTCGTCCGGACGTTCGCGCAGGGGCGGCAGGTGGATGTGGATGGAGCGGATGCGGTAGAGCAGGTCCTTGCGGAAGCCGTTCTCCTCGGCCATGGCGTCCAGGTCCCGGTTGGTGGCCACCACCAGGCGGAAGTCGCTCTTCTGGACCTCCTTGCCGCCCAGGCTGCGCACGGCGCGTTCCTGCAGCACGCGCAGGAAGCTCTTCTGCAGCGAAAGGGGCATCTCGCCCACCTCGTCCAGAAACAGCGTGCCCTTGTCCGCCTGGAAGATTAGACCGACCTGGTCCTTTTCCGCGCCGGTGAAGGCGCCTTTCTTGTGGCCGAAGAGGATGGACTCCACGATGCTCTCAGGCAGCGCGGCGCAGTCCACGATAATGAAGGGCCCGTCCGCCCGGGTGCTGTTCTCGTGGATGGCGCGGGCAAAGAGCTCCTTGCCCGTGCCGGTCTCGCCGGTGATGAGCACGTTGGAGCCGCTCTCGGCCGACTGGGCCACTAGGTCCAGGGCGCGGGTCAGGGCCGCGCTCTCGCCGATGATCTTCTCCCGCCGCAGCGCCTTGATGGTCTTGCCCACGCAATCGGCCTGGCGCGCGCGGTGGTAGTCCAGGGCGCGCTTCAGGGTCAGGGATATCTGCTGAATGCTGTGGGTCTTTTCGATGTAGTCCCAGGCGCCGTTGCTGATGGCCAGCTCGGCTCCTTCCGGCTCGCCCTTGCCGGTGATGATAATGACCTCAGGATTGGAGGGAGTGGCGGTGAGATCGCCCAGAATGGAAAGGCCGTTGCCGTCCGGCAGCCGGACGTCCAGAAATATGATGTCGAACGGGCGGGAGCGGGCCAGATCGAGCCCTGCGGCCAGTGTTCCGGCGCTTTCCGCCTCGCAGCCCATGCGCCTGACGGCCCGGGAGAGCGCGTAGCACATGGGTTCGTCGTCATCAATGATGAGTACGTGCGCCATTCGTGTTCGCCTCGTGCGTCATGGTTGTCGTGTCAGGTTTGTTCTGGTCCAGCAGCTTCCGCACGGCCCTGCATATCTCGATGGTGTCAAAGGGCTTGCGGAAGAACGCCGAGACCCCTGCCTTCTTGAGATCCTTGGGCACCCGCTGCAGCCGGCCGTCGCCCTCGAACCCGCTGCACAGGATAATGGGCAGATCCCCGTTGATCTGCTTGATCTCCTTGATGAGCTCCGCGCCGGTCATCTTGGGCATGAGCTGGTCCGTGAGCAACAGATCGAAATCGTGCGGCGCGTGCAGGAAAATGTCCAGGGCGTCGCGGCTGTCGTTGCAGCTTGTTACCGTATAGCCCAGGCGGGTGAACAGCTTGTGCAGCGAGGAGAGCAGGTCCTTGTCGTCGTCCACGATGAGCAGGGACTCCGTGCCGTGGGGCAGGTCGAGCCGCCGCGCGGCCGGAATGTGCTCGTGCTCCTCCTCCACGCAGGGCAGCAGCACGCGGAAGACCGAGCCCTTGCCCAGCGAGCTGTTCACGGTGATGGCGCCGCCGTGCATGGTGACGATGGACTGGGTCATGGACAGGCCCAGGCCAGTGCCGCGGGATTTTCTGCGCGTGGTGTAGAAAGGCTCGAAGATGCGTTTGAGGATGACGGGCTTCATGCCCACGCCCGTGTCCTGCACCGAGAGCCGGGCGTAGCTGCCGGCCTTCAGGTTCATGGCGCGGGCCTCGTCGGCGTCCAGCTCCACGGCGTCCAGCTCCACGGTGAGCACGGCCTTGAAGCCGCGCATGGCCTGTTCCGCATTGGTGCAGAGGTTCATGATCACCTGGAGCAGCTGGTCCGGGTCGGCCTTCACGCGGATATTGTCCACCAGCATGCTGACGTGCACGTCCACGTTGGCCGGCAGGATGGTCTGCACCAGCTCCATGCACTCCTCGGTGACGCGCGCCAGGTTCACGGCGCTGCGCGGCGTATCGGCCTTGCGGCTGAACTCCTTGATCCGGCGCACCAGGCTCTTGCCGCGCTTGGCCGCCTTGTGGATGTGCTGGAGGTCCTCGTAGACCGGGCTTTCCTTGTCGGTATCGTACATGGCGAGCTCGGAGCAGGCGGTGATGGCTCCGAGCACGTTGCTGAAATCATGGGCAATGCCGCCGGCGAAGATGCCGATGGCTTCCATCTTCTGCGCCTGCATCAGCTCCCGCTCCAGCTGCCGCCACGGCTTGAGGATGGAGTTGATCATCAGGATGCTCACCGGCAGAACCACGAGGATCAGGACGATGACCACGCCGGCGCCCACGGTGACGATGGCGTGGCGGTGGATCTTGGCGAAGCGCTGGGAGATGCGCTGCTGCTCCTTGACGATGTCGTTGATGTACAGGCCCGAGGCGAGCCAGTACTTGGTGCCCGGAATCATGTGGGCATACACCAGCTTGGGCAGCAGGGTGGTCTGGCCGGGCTTGTAGAAATTGTAGGTGACAAAGCCGCCGCCGGCCAGGGCCTTGTCGCTGAGCTCCTTGATGTAGCGGTGGCCCTCGTTGTCCTCGATCTCCAGGCGCCTCTGACCGCGGAACTCCGGGTGGAACGGGTGGGCGATGTTTATGCCGTCGGTATTGTAGACAAAGTAGTATCCGTTCTCCTCGTAGCGCACGTCGTTGATGACCTGGCGGATTTGATCTTCCTGGTCTCCGCCGTCGGCTACGGTCTCGCTGACCATTTCGCTCAGGGTTTCGGCAAGGCTGATGACCGCGGCCTTGAGCGTGCGCTCGTGGCCGGAAAGCATCAGCTCGCGAGCGGCGACCTGGGTCTCTTTCTGCGACTTGTTGATGTAGTAGCTGTAGACGACGCTGATCGCGGCGGCGAATAGCGACAGGAAAACCAGTAAGGCGCCAACTCTACTGATTATTGTGAAGCTGCGATGGGAAAAGAAGGTTCGTAGCTTGAACATGCTGCCCGTGGTTTCGGCGTTATAGGGGGTGCGGTGTTACAAATGATGCCGATAGCGGCTGATGTCAAATCCCGCGAGCGCCTACTCTGTGTCTGGAACGTAATAAATACAGGCACAAAGTCACACGGCGTTTCCCGGAGAGATGCGTTTCCCTGCCCGAAATACATGAAGAAAAGGAGGCGGGTGGAAAAAAGTCAAACCCGGTCAATTTTTCGCGGATTGGCGTTCCCAGACCGCGCGTGCAACCACTATATGGCGAAGCACAAACAGTGCCAGCATACAGGGCTTCCGAAAAGCGCCAGAAAGCTGCAGTGTTATCTGTCCAACAGTAAATGGAACCGTTCACGGCGCGCCATTTTTCCTGTCCGACAGGAATTCGTGGCGTTCCGACGCGGCGGCCGCTTTCTCACACCGTGTAGTGATGTCGGGTATCAGCATGGCGCTACGTCCGTGCAGGGCATGACATGCGCGCACTGTATCATCCGTCAGAAAACCAGACTGTATCTGTATAATTTCGCACAACGGCAAATATATCTCTGCACATGAATAGCTTGAAACAATATGTATTCCTGCGATGCAGGAAATGATTCAACTGATACAAGAATTAGTCTTGCGCGGGGAATGATTAACAGACAAATATTCCATCATTTTGGGTTGTTAATCTTCCTGAATGTGTGGCATGTCCCGTGCAGGCCCTGCGGCGTCGTAGACCGCCGGCCTCGCGGTACTGTGCTCCGTACCGGCTGTCGGTCCTGGTTAGATTGCTCTGCGGCGTTCGCCCGCAACAACTTTTGAGGAGAGGACATGCCGAACACCATTCTGGAAAAAGAACAGCTTATCCCGGATCAGACCAGCAAGCTGGTCATCGACGCGCCTGAGATTGCAGCCAAGGCCCGGCCCGGAAACTTCGTCATTTTGCGCGTGGACCCCCGAGGCGAGCGCATCCCCCTGACCATTGCCGACGCCGACAAAGAAAAAGGCACCATCACCATCGTCTACCTGGTGCTGGGCAAGACCACGGCCATGCTCGAAGACCTGCAGGTGGGCGACGCCATCCTGGACCTCTGCGGCCCCCTGGGCAAGGCCACGGACATCGAGCAGGAAGGCACTGTCGTCTGCGTGGGCGGCGGCACCGGCATCGCGGCCATGCACCACATCGCCAAGGGCCACCACGAGGCCGGCAACAAGGTCGTGGCCATCATCGGCGCGCGCACCAAGGATCTTTTGCTCTTCGAGGACGAGCTCATGCGCTTTGCCGACGAGGTTCTTGTCTCCACGGACGACGGCAGCTACGGCCACAAGGGCCTGGTCACCGAGCTGCTCGAAGACCGGCTCCAGAGCGACAAAAGCGTGTTCGAGGTCGTGGCCGTGGGCCCGGTGCCCATGATGGCGGCCGTCTCCAAGGTCACCGAGAAGTACGACGTCAAGACCACGGTTTCCCTGAACTCCATCATGGTGGACGGCATCGGCATGTGCGGCGCCTGCCGTGTCACCGTGGGCGGCGAGACCAAGTTCGCCTGCGTGGACGGCCCGGAGTTTGACGGTCACAAGGTGGACTTCGTGGAGCTGGGCAACCGCCTGCGCTACTTCAAGAGCCTGGAGTGCGTCTCCTACGACGACTTCAAGGAGTGCAAGTGCGCGGAAAAAGAGGGCAAGAAAAAGAAGGCCAAGAAGCCGGCGCAGCCCCGCGTGCCCATGCCGCACCAGCCGCCCGAGCAGCGCATCACCAACTTCGACGAGGTCGCCCTGGGCTACTCCATGGATATGGCCGTGACCGAGGCCGCGCGCTGCCTGCAGTGCAAGAAGCCGCAGTGCGTCAAGGGCTGCCCGGTGGAGGTGAACATCCCGGACTTCATCGCCGCCCTGGTCCAGCGCGACGTGGAAAAGGCCTACAAGGTCATCAAGGGCACCAACAGCCTGCCTGCCGTGTGCGGCCGCGTCTGCCCGCAGGAGAGCCAGTGCGAGGGCAGCTGCATCCTGGGCGTCAAAGCCGAGCCCGTGGCCATCGGCCGGCTGGAGCGCTTCGTGGCCGACGAGTTCTTCCACCGCGACGCCTGCGACCTCATCTCCGACAAGCCCGAGTGCCCGCTCATCGACGAGGAAAAGAAGGTGGCCTGCATCGGCTCCGGCCCCTCGTCCCTCACCGTGGCCGGCTACATGGCCTCCCGCGGCTGCAAGGTCACCGTGTTCGAAGCCCTGCACGAGCTGGGCGGCGTGCTGGTCTACGGCATCCCGGAGTTCCGCCTGCCCAAAAACAAGATCGTGGGCAAGGAGGTCAACGCCCTGAACGACCTGCAGGTGGAGTTCAAGACCAACGCCGTGGCCGGTAAGACTTTCTCCCTTCAGGAGCTTTTCGACCAGGGCTACAAGTCCGTGTTCATCGGCGTGGGCGCCGGCCTGCCCAAGTTCCTGAACATCCCCGGCGAGAACCTGAGCGGCGTGTTCTCGGCCAACGAGTATCTCACCCGCATTAACCTGGGCCGGGCCTACAGCTTCCCGGACTTCGACACGCCCATCGTGCGCGGCAAGAAGGTCACCGTGTACGGCGGCGGCAACGTGGCCATGGACGCGGCGCGCACGGCGGTGCGCCTGGGCGCGGAGAGCGTGCACATCGTCTACCGTCGCACGCAGGACGCCATGCCCGCGCGCAAGGAAGAGGTGGACCACGCCGTGGAAGAGGGCGTGATCATGGAGTGCCTGGCCTCGCCCCTGGAGTTCAAGCCCGGCGAGGACGGCAACCTGGGCAGCGTGCGGCTGCAGCGCATGGAGCTGGGCGAACCCGACGACTCGGGCCGGCGCCGGCCCGTGGCCATCGAGGGCGACATCTACGAGCTGCCCACCGACCTCGCGGTCATCGCCGTGGGCACACGCTCCAACCCGGTGCTCCTGGAGAGCGAGCCCGACCTGAAGCTGAACAAATGGGGCTACATCGAGGTGGATGAAGAAACCGGCGAGACGAGCATGCCCAACGTCTTTGCCGGCGGCGACATCGTTACCGGCGCCGCCACGGTGATCCTGGCCATGGGCGCCGGCCGCACCGCCGCCAAGGAGATGGCGAAGCGCCTGGGCTGCGAGTAGAAAACATCACAGACTCAAGCTTCTATTGTCGTGTGTCTGGGGGACGCTGTCCCCCAGGCCCCCGGCACGGGGAACTCAGTTCCCCGTGACCCCGGAAATGGGTCAAGGGAGCACTGCTCCCTTGCGGGGAGTATGAGGGGCAGCGCCCCTCAGGACTCGGCGGCCAGCCCCAGCAACTCCGGCGTGATGTTCATGGACACGAGCCGCGGCTCCCGCTTGCCGGGCCGGATGCGGTTCATGCAGGCGTAGCCCTGCTCGATGCGCATGATCGAGCCGACCTCCATGGCCAGCACATGGGCCAGGAAGACGCGGTTCACGCCCAGGTGGCCCACCACAAGGTGGTCACGTTCGGAGTCCGCGGCCAGCGCCAGAATATTCTCCAGGGCCGGCACCACGCGCCGCGCCAGATCGGCAAAGCTCTCCCCGCCGGGCGGACGAAACCCGGCCAGGTCTTTGCCACGCGCCTCGAAGGCGGCCAAGTCCCGCTGCTTCAGCTCGGCCATGGGCAGGCCGTCCCACTCGCCGAGATCGATCTCCGACAGCTCCGGCACGGGGGTGACTGCCCCGCCGCAGGCAACCAGCGCCGCTGTCTCGCGTGATCGCGACAGCTCCGAGCACCAGACCGTCTCAAATTGGTCCGGGCCGAGCCGCTCTCCCCACCAGCGGGCCTGCTGCCGGCCGCGTTCGTCCAGAGGCGCGTCGGTGCGGCCCAGAAACCGCTTGATGTGAAACATCTCCACGCGGCCGTGCCGCATGAGGCAAAGCTCGCCCATCGGGTTGTCTCCGCTGTTTAGAGCATTGAGGTCTCGTCAGGTCCGCGGCGCTGGTAGACGCCGTCATCAATCTTCTGCTGAGTGTACCTGCCGGCGGATGCAAGCGGCCAGTACTAGGGGGTCACTCCGCCGTGCGCCGAGACGCGCCACGCAGGGTGCGCAGGCTGATGGCCCATGCCGCGGCCTGGCGCACTGTCTCGGCATCGCTTTGCAGCATGGACTTGAGGAACGGCATGTGCTCCGGCCCGGCCATGCCGGCCAGGGCCTTGACCGCCTTCACCTGCGTCTCGGAATCGGCATGTTCCGCAGCCAGAATCACGGCGTCGGCGGCTGCCGGATCGCGGCAGATGCAAAGGGTCCGGCAGGCGAGCGCTACGTCGCGCCTGGAGGCCGGGTGCAGAGCCAGATCGGCGGCGTGCTCGCCCACCATGCGCCGTTCGAACCGTCCCAAGGACCACGCCGCCATCTCGCGGACAGGCTTTGCCGGATCGTCCAGAAGCTCAATGAGCGCGGGAATGGCCGACTCGTCGCGGATGATGCCGGGACCATTGGCCGCGGCGGCGCGGACTGCGGCGTGGCCGTCGCGCAGCATGGCCTCGATCACGCGCATCAGGCCGTCGCAGCGCAGCTCCAGGAGCGCGAACAACGCCTCGCGCCGGATGCGCCAGTACGGGTCGGACAGCTCCGGCAAAAAGGTGTCGGGATCGTCCGTCAACCAGCGCAGCGTCTTGAGCGCGGCCAGGCGAATGTCTTCGGAAGGCGAGGCGAGCAATGCGGCGGTCATGGGGATGGACCGCGCGTCGCGCAGCCGCTTGAGCGTTTCCAGGGCCGCGTCGATCTCGTGGAGGCAGCACCCGCCGCGTAGCACGGGCTCCAGCAGGGGGATAACGCCGGGGCCAAGGCCGGCAAGCCGCATCGCCGTTGTCTGGCGGACATGGAGCCTGTCGTCCTGCAGCCGTCCTATGCATTGCAGCGCTTCATCGCGGGCCGTGGCGTCCAGCTCGGGAAAGGCTTCCACCTCCGGAGCGCCGCCGGCCGGGCAGAGCGGGGCAGGCGCAAAGCTCAGGTCGGGCCGCCACACGCAGGCATTGGGCAGGGTTGCCGGGCCTTTGGTCTCAAACGTCATGGCTCCTCCCTGTCCAAATCTGCTTCGGCGGTTTGTTGATTCACTAATGCGGGGTCGGGCATCGCATCCTTCATCGCACCCAGGGCGTTCTCCAAAGGATGGCCGCTCGGCGTTTGGGCGACCTCTTCCGGTGAGGCCCCGATGGCCCTGGCCATGCGCTCCAGGCTGAAGATAGCCTGGGCTCTGCGTCGCGTCACGGCGGCCAGCGCCTTGGGGTCGCCGGCGAACCGCGTGGTTGCGTGCTCGAACCGCGACTCCAGCAGGACGATGTTGTCCCCGCGCACCAGCTTGTCCGCCAGGTAGACGGCCTCGGCCTCGCTCACGGGCGCATCCGCCGCTACGATGAACTCCGTGTGCCGGGCCACGATCTCCACAATGCCGTCGTAGCCGGCTTCCTCCAGCAGGTGCGCGCCGGCGTGGGCGTGCTTGGGCGAGCCCTTGGCGATGTCGTGCAGCAATCCTCCGGCGGCCACGGCGTTCATGTCAAGCTCTACCCCGGCGCGCTGAAGCGCTGCGGCGAGGCGCACCGCAACGATGGCCACCAAGGCGGAGTGCGCCCAGAGCCCTTTGTCCACGCCCTTTTCAGCAAGCAGGGTTGCAGCCTGGTCCAGCGTGGGAACTGCTGCGACGTCGGTCTTGGCCGAAGGTTTCGCCATCACGCTCCCTAATCGTTTTGTCTACGATGTTGGACAAGCTCGGCCACGATGCTCACGGCGATCTCGCCCGGTGTCTGCGCGCCGATGGACAGGCCGATGGGGCTGTGCACCCGCGCCAGGTCGTCGTCGGTGTAGCCGTCCTCGCGCATGGCCTGGTAGATGGTCTCCCGCTTGGAGCTGCTGCCGATCATGCCCACGTATCCGGCCCCGGTGGCCAGGGCCTGGCGCAGCACCAGGCCGTCGTGGCTGTGGCCGCGGGTGACGATGACGAGGTAGCTGTTCTCGGCAATGCGGTCATTGGCCATCTCCGGGCTCTGGAAGATGCCCTCGAAGGAGTCGAGCACGATGATGCGGTGCGCATCGGGGTAGCGCTCGCGGTTGGCGAACTCCGGCCGGTCGTCGAGCACAGTGACGCGGAAATCGGCCTGTGCGGCGACCACGGCTGTGGTCTGCGCCACATGGCCCGCCCCGAACAGGTAGACCGTATCCGGCGGGCTGAGGGTCTCCACAAACCAGCGCTCGCCGCCTGCGGCAGGGGCTGTGACGACCCAGGTGCCGTTCTGGGCGGCGTCCAGAATTTTGGATGCGTCGACTGAGTCCGGCAGCGCGCCGTCGCATGTTCCGCCTTGCTCCGGTGTGGCGGGATCAAGCGCGCAGTGCGTGGGCCGGGCCTTGCCGCCGGGCAGTCGGGTGGCGAAAAGGGCCGTGCGCCCCTGGCGGATGGCGTCCGCACAGGCGGCGAAGACGGCCACTGTCTCCGGTTTCGGCTCCAGCACCTCCACGTAGGCCTCCAGGCTGCCGCCGCAGATCATGTCCATGTCCGAGGGCTTGCTGCTGGACATGTCCACGTTGAGCAGCTCGGCCTGCGCATCGTTCTTGCCGGCCAGAAGCTCTCGGCCCAGGCGCTGGGCCATGGCTTCCGCCAGGCCGCCGCCGATGGTGCCTTCCGAGCGGCCGTCGGCTGTGACGAACATGCGCGCCCCGGCAGTGCGTGGGGTGGATCCATCCTGGTGGAGGATGGTGGCCAGGGCCAGACGTTCGCCGCCTTCGAGCAGTTGTGCAATTCGTTCCATGATATGCGGCATCAGAGGCTCTCCTGATTGTTCTGTATGACGAGGCTTCGTTTGGGACCGGCCGCAAGGCATTCTGCCCCCGTGGTCCAGGCGATGTCCACATCGAGTGCGTGTGAATGGATGAGCGGTCCGAGCACGGGCGAGGCGGCCATGGCCTCGCGCACCTCCGCGGCCAGCTGGTGCGTGGCTTCGTTGCCGGCGGACTTTGTGGCCAGGCTGAGGCGGAGCGTGGCCGCCTCGCTGGGGCTCGCCCCGTAACGCAGCTCTGCATTGCAGGCGCTGATGCGGTCCACGCGGAACACGGCCTCGTCCACGTGGTTGAGCGAAAAGTGTGAGTCCTGGACCGGGACGGTGTCGCCACGGCGTTCGCCCAGGGGCAAGAGTCGCGCAACCCGGCTGCCGCAAGGGCAGTCGCGGTCCAGGAGCATGCCCTTGTCCCCGGTGGCGTAGCGGATGAGCGGCATGCCGCGCCGCCGCAGCGTGGTGAGCACGATCTCGCCCTGCTCGCCGGCAGGCAGCGGCTGTTTGCTTCCGGGGTCCACGATCTCCACAAGAAGATCGGCCTCGCGCAGGTGCATGCCGTGGTGGGCGCAGCACTCCACGCCGCCGCCCAGGCCGGTCTCGGTGAGCCCGTAGTGGATGAAGACCTCGCAATCCAGGCGGGAGGCGATATCCCGGGCAAGCCATTGCGGGGCGTGCTCTCCGGACAGCAGCACCGAGGAGATATTGCCGCGCAGGGCTTCGGCCTGCGCGCGGGCCAGGGTCAAAAGCTGGCCAGGCAGGCCGATCAGCACCCGCGCCTCGTGCAGCAGGATCTTTTCCGCCACGCGGGCCGGGTCGTCCATGAAGCCGTAGGAAATGCACTCCGCCTGCAACCGCGTCAGGGATTCGCGCAGCAGGTCGCCCACGGAGTGGGGCGTGGCCCCGGGCATGAAGACCATGGCCGTGTCCCCGGACCGTATCTGCTGGGTCATGCCCACGGCGAAGAAGTCGACGGTGTGGGCGATGTCCTCGGCCGTGAAGTAGAGGCGCTTGGGCTCGCCCGTGGAGCCGGTTGTGCGTAGCGTGACCACGCGGGCCACGTCGCCCTGGGAGATGCAGAGGACGTACTCCGGCCTGGTGCGCAGGATGCTCTCGTCCATTATGGGCAGGTCGGCGAGTTCGCCGAGGTCGGAGAGGCCGGACTTGGGCAGCCGGCCCAGTCGTCCCCGATGGTAGGGGCTGTTCTCCATGGCCCAGGCCAGGGTCTCGTTGAGGGTATGGAGCTGATACTCGCGCAGCTTCTCCGGATCGAGCGGACCGCCGCCGTGGGTCTGCTCGGCGATCCAGGCGTCAAGAGGCGTGGGCTGCATCATGACCGGGCGTGCGCGTTGCGGTGGATGGAGCGTCCGTCCGCGGCGGTCAGGTTGTACGCGCAGAAGGGCACGAGCCGCCCGTCCGGCGCCACGCAATGGATGCAGCAGCCCTGCACCCGCTCCAGGTCCAAGGTCCAGGCGTCCTGGAAGGCCATGGCCGAGACGGTGAAAGCGCTGCGCCGGGCCTGGGCCAGGAAGGCGTCGAAATCGCCGAGGGGCTCGCCGGCATTGGACGAGCAGCCGCACTCCGGGGCCTTCCACTGCCGCGCCGTAAATGACGTGGCAGCGCGGGCACCGTCCGCGGCCACGATGGGGCCGGGCTTGGGTGAGCAGCACTGGCCGTTGTCGCGCAGCAGGCGCAGGCTGCCGTCAGGGTTGCGGAAGTAGGTGGCGTGGAAGGAGCATTGGGAGTGCTCGCAGCCGGGGGGAATGAAGTCCGCGGCACGGACAAGGCCGTCGGATTGGGACTCCAGGCCGCGCATGATCTCCGGCAGGGTGATGCGGTCCGCGTCCGCTGGCGGGTGCGGGTAACGGCCGAAGTAGCTGATGGGCTGGAAGTGCACGCCGCGCACGGCCGGTCCGGCCTGGATGGCCCAGCGCAGCAGGTCGCCCAGCTCCCGGTCGTTGACGCCGGGGACCACCGTGGCCACGAGCACGATGCCCAGACCATGTGCGGCGGCGCGCTCCACGGCGCGTTCCTTCTGCCGCAGCAATGCCCGGCCGCGGATGGACTCGTATACGCCGTCGCTGACGCCGTCGAACTGGAGGTAGAGCGAGTCCAGCCCGGCCTCGGCCAGTGCGGTCAGATACGCCTCGTCCCGCGCCAGGCGCAGGCCGTTGGTGTTGAGCAGCACCAGGGGGAAGCCACGGGACTTTGCCATGGCGACGATCTCCGGGAGGTCGTCGCGCACGGCGGGTTCACCCCCGGAAAGCTGGATGTTGCACATGCCGGAGGCGCGCTCCACGCTGTCCAGCCAGCCGGCGATGGTGGCCATGTCCGGGTCGGCGTCTGGCGATCTGACATCGGAATCGGCAAAGCAGATGGGGCAGCCCAGGTCGCAACGGCTCGTGAGCTCCAGGAGCGCGCTGCAGGTGTGCTGGCCGTGCTCCGGGCAGAGGCCGCAGTCAAAGGGGCAGCCCTTGTCGCGCGTGGTGGCCGGGACCTTGGGCGTGGAGGGCGTCTTGGGCCGGGTCCATGTCTCCAGGGCTGGGCCGCCGCGCCAGATCACCGCGCGGCTCGTCCCGTGCTCTGGGCACTCTTTGACCAGATAGACGTCGTCGCCCTCGCGGACGCGATGCGCCGTTATGGGCCGCAGGCATTGGGGGCAGAGGCTGCGCGTCTGGGACAGGACCTGAGTGAAGGGCTTCTCGACAAAGTCCTCTTCCCGTGTGCCAGGGTTCGCTGCTTTCATCGTGGGCATTGAAGAGTGCCTCCGGCGGCCAGGGGGACAGCGTTCTTCTGGACCCAGATCAGGGTCCAGGGAGCCATGCTCCCTGGCAGGGTGCCCGAGGGGCGGAGCCCCTCGGTATGGTATTCCATCACCGATCCTCAAACGGGACCGTGGGGTCGATGTCATTTTCCTGCAGGATGGTGACGGCCTTGGTGTACACGCCGCTCACCAGGGAGCCGCAGCGGTGCATGTCCGGCCCGGACTCGTTGTCGTCCAGGATGTCGGAGCAGCGGATGCCCGGGCAACCGGCGCAGGGTGTGGAGCGGAACCACTCCACGAGCTCGGCGATCATCACCGGCAGGCGGTCGTGGGCGCGCTCTTCCGGCGCTCCCTTGCCGGCGTTCATGGCGATGAGGCAGCAGCCGCCCAGCAGGGCGCCGCAGGTTTCGCCGGAGAAGCCGAGACCGTTGCCCAGGCCGTCCATGGCGCGGACCAGCTCCGGGTTCTCGCGGTCTTGCAGGCGCAGGCCCAGGAGGATCAGGATCTGGCTGCAATTGAAGCCCTGGGAACCATAGGTCAACAGGTCGAGATCGATATCGCTCATGCGTTTCCTACACTTGTATCTGAAATGGTTATGCTCTTTTCCGCAAGGCAGAGGGCGTAGCCAAAGGCGCGGGCAGACGTGGCGCACGAGCCGTCCGCGCCGCAACTGCCGAGAAAGGCGCTGGCCGGCACGCCGGCAAAGGCGAGCCGCGCAGCGCAGTCCACCAGCAGGCGGCTGTGGTCTTCCCAGGTCAGGACGGAGAGGCCGGCCGCATCAATCCTGGCGTGGAGGTCGTAGCGGGTGGCGGCTCCGCGCAGGCAACCGCTGGCGTTGGGCCCGCCGGCAAAGCCGGGGTCGCGGCGGTACACATCGCTGAGGACAAGCACGCCGCCCGGCCGCAGCACTCGCGCCGCCTCGGCCAGGGCGGCCGCCGGATCAGGGCAGAGGGAGAGGACGCACTCCATGAACACGGCGTCCAGAACGGCGCCGCGCAGCGGGATGGAAGCCGCCGAGCCGCAGAGCAGGCCGGCGTCGCGCTGCTCGTTCCGGGCCTGGATGAGCAGCTCGGGCGTGAGGTCCAGACCGTAGGCGCGCAGCTTGTAGCGCTCCCGCAGCAGCCGGACCGTTGCGCCCAGGCCGCAGCCGATGTCCAGGACCCTGGCGCCGGCGGGCAGAGGCCACAGGGCAAGGGCGCGCTCCGTGGTGGTGGAGCCGCCGGGACGCAGCGTCGGTCCCAGGGCCTCCTGCACGTCACGCCGCAGATACGGCGCCGACGCATGGCCGGCCGTGGTCACTTGTCCTCCAGGACCTGCTCCACCTCGAGTATCTTGCCCATGGCGAGCTCCTCCGGAACGATGAACATGCCGCACTTGGGGCAGACCGGCAGCTCCACATCAAAGACGCTGCCCAGGTAGGCGAGCTGGGTCTTGCCCGGCACGAGTGGTTCATTGCACTTCTGGCACACCCAGCCTTCGTAGCGGGCTATGATTTCAGGAAAATGCTGCATTACTGCGCCCCCTGGAGGATCATGCGGTGACTCCATGCGCGGTACACGCGGAAGGCTTGGCCACCGGGCTCCGGCGCGTACTCCACCCAGTAGGTGACGGCCGCCGGCTGATGGGAAACGAGAAAGCGGCCGGACTCCGGGTGCTTCATGCTGCGGCCGGTTTCCTCGGCGTGGGCAATGGCGCGGCGGATGTCTTCGGCCAGAATGCGACGCTCGTCCACGGCGCTTTGGACCTCGGGCTCGAGTATCAGCTCGATCTCTTCGTACTTCTCCATGGGGCCTTGCTCCTCGTTCCAGAGCTCTTTTGCAAGCTGTGCGCGCAGTCGGGCGCGGTTCTCATGCTTGTCCGCCGGGCCCGGGCCGCTGCGCACCAGGGGATTGGGGCTGGCGGGCTCCGGGTTCCTGGCGAGGCCGGGGAAGAGCAGGTCGAGCATGTGCACGACCGGCGCGCCCTGGCGGGAGAGACTGTCCCGGCACATGGCGCAGTAAGCCAGGAACGGCGAGGGATTGTCGGTGGTCCGGCGCTCCACGACCTTGGTCGCCATGGCCGGATTGGCGCACTCCATGAGACCGCCGAAGCCGCAGCACTCCGTGTTCACGCCGGTCAGGTCGGCGTCGCGCAGGGTGACGCCGAGACGGCCGGCCATGGTCCGGGCGCTGTTCTGCACCGCGGCCAGGTAGCGCGAGGTGCAGGGATCGTGCAGGGTGTACACGCCCTCGCCGCCGGCGCCTTCCGGCAGGTCCATGGGCTCCAGGACTTCCCAGAGCGAGGTGCACGGAATCTCCGGCAGCAGATCGGCGAAGGTCTGCAGGCAGGTGGTGCAGGCAAGGACGAGCTTGGGCTCGCCGAGCTCCTTCCACAAGGCGCGGAAGCTCTCGGTCACGTTGGCCAGCACGTCCTTTCGGCCGGCCCACTCGGCAGGCGCGCCGCAGCAGTGCATGAGCAGGCCCACGCCGCCTTCGAGGCCGGCGCGCAGGTGGTCGTAGGTCGCGCGGACCAGCTCCGGCGTGGCGCCGGCAAGCTGGCAACCGGGGACGAACGCCCACTCGCAGGCGCCGGTATCCGGGTCCGGCTTGGCCAGCGTGGCCTTGGACGAGACGTTGAAGTCGAGATCGCGCAAGGCGAAGTCGAACGCAGACGCCGGCATCTTGTCCTGGCGGACCATCTCCCGCCGCGCCATCAGGCAGAGCGTGCCCATGTGGAAGTCGTTGGGGCAGACCTCGGCGCAGAGGCCGCAGTTGCTGCACGATTCGATCATGGTGTTGGCCGCCCGCAGGCCGTGCACAACGGAGAGGTTGTTGTAGATCTCCCGCGCATACTTCTTGGGATAGCCCTTGAAATGCGCGAGGTACGGGCAGACCTTGACGCACTCCTTGCACTCGCACTGGATGCAGCGGGCCGCCTCGGCTCTGGCTTCCTCGGGCGTGTAGCCCCCGGGGTCGGCCATGGGCGTGGCGGGCGCATGCTCCACGTCGGCCATGCTGGTGAAGAGCCGCGTCTCGAAGGGGCCTTCTTTCTCGCGGGAGGCGCTCAGGGAGACGTTCTGTGCGGTGCGCTCTATGGAGAGTGCGGCCTGGCGTCCGTGCAGGACGGCCTGGATGGGCGAAAAGGGCGTGCTCCCAAGGGGCGCGCCGGCAAAGAGTCCGGGCCGGCCCGTGCTCCGGGATACGGGGTCCAGGGCCTTGATGTCGAAGACGAGGTCGACGTGGATGTCGCTCAGGGCCAGGGAGTCCAGTCCCAGGTAGACGCCGGCGTGCTCGTCCAGCAGCCTCTGGATGCGGTCCGCGTCGATGGCGACGTCCGTCTCGATGGTGACGGGCATGGCTTTCAGGAGCTCCAGCTCCCGGGCCAGCGCCTCCGCAGGCAGCACGGACTCCGGATAGGCGAGCAGTACGCCGCCGATCTCGCGCTCCGGCACGAGCAGGGAGACCCTGACACCCTTGCGGCCCAGGTCCCAGGCTGCGGTCAGCGCGCTGAGTCCGCCGCCGACAACGGCGGCTGTGAAATTTTTAGGCGGCACAGGCAGGCTGCGCGGCCGGGCGTCGCTCTGGATGACGCAGGCGCGCTCCAAGCTCCCGATGCGAATGCCCTCGTCGCCGTCCTCGGGATCGGCGCGCCGGCAGGCGTTCTCGCATGGGTGGTCGCAGATCCTGCCCAGCACCCCGGAGAGGGGCATTGTCTTGGCAAGGACCTTGCGCGCTTCGTCAACTTTACCAGCGGCCAGATGCCGCGTGAAGAGCCGGACGTCCACATGGATGGGACATGCGGCCTGGCAGAGCGGCGGTTCCTCCTGGATGCATAACCATTCCCAACGGCGTAAGTCTTTCTGCTCCATGGTATTCCCGCGTCGTGAACATTGTCGAGCAAGGCTGGGCAAAAGAGGCCCGGCCTGGTCTGCTACGCAAGTGCGGCCGGTAGGGCACGCGAGTCAAGGGGACGCCCGAAAACGGACGCCCCCTGATACTACATTCTCGCGATGCTCGCGGCTAGCCCTTGAGGGCGGCGAGCACTTTCTCCGGCCGTGCGGGCAGATGCGTGACACGCGCGCCGCAGGCATTGTAGATGGCGTTGGAGATGGCCGCGTGCGGGCAGGTGAGCGGAAGCTCGCCAGTGCCGGCAGCGCCGTGGGGACCGAACTCGCGCGGGGTCTCCACGTAGATCAGCTCCATGTCATCCGGGATCTGCTTGATGTACGGGAAGCCGGCGCCACGCATGGTGGAGTGCTTCTGGATGTCCTCGAAGTCCTCGGTGAGGGCCAGGCCGATACCCTGGGCCATACCGCCCCAGAGCTGACCGTCAACAACGAGCTTGTTGTTGACCTTGCCTACGTCGGCCACGAGGGTCATCTTGTCCACGGTGGTCTCGCCGCTGGTGGTGTTCACGGTCACCTCGGACATGAACACGCCGTACATGTACACGACGAAGGGGCAGCCCTGGCCGGTCTCGGCGTCGCAGTGCGTGCCGGTGTTGGCCGTGAAGTTGCCCACGTACTTGGTTTCCTTACCGGCATCCACCATCTCCTGGTAGTTGCGGTAGGTGCCGTCACCCTTGTCCAAGGCGGCCAGGAGCTTCTCGGCAGCGTCCTTGATGGCGTTACCGGTCATGACCTGGGAGCGGGAACCGCCGGCAGGGCCGGAGTTCGGGGTGGTGGCGGTGTTGGGCCAGGTGAAGCGCATCCGATCCGGGGTGATGCCGGCCTTGTACAGCACTTCGTGGGCCGTACCGATGGCGCCGATGTCCGCGCCCTGGCCGTGGTCCTCCCAGGCGGAGTGGATGGTCACGGTGTCGTCTTCGTTGATGGAAGCCCAGGCTTCGGAGGAGTCCGGGCCGTCCAGACCGCAGCCGTACACGCCGATGGAGATGCCGACGCCCTTCTTAAGCTCACCCTTGGACTCGGCCTTGGCCTTGTCCAGAGCGGCTTTGTACTTGGGACGCAGGATGTCGATCATCTCGGGCAGGCTGTAGACCTCGGGGTCCTGACCGGTGGGGTTGGTGGAGCCTTCGCGGTAGACGTTCTTGTAACGCAGCTCCAGGGGATCCATGTCCATCTTCTCGGCCAGCATGTCCATGAGCACTTCCGAGGCGAACTCGGACTGTGGGGAGCCGTAGCCGCGGAAGGCGGAGCCCCAGGCGTGGTTCGTGCACACGGTGCGGCCCATGCCGCGGATGCTGGGGATGTCGTAACCGGCGCCGATGAACTGCACGCCGCGCAGGGTGAGCAGGTCGCCGAACTCGGAGTAGGGGCCGTGGTCACAGGTCCAGTCGGACTCCATGGCCTTCAGCTTGCCTTCCTTGTCCGCGGCGAACTTGACGTTCATGAACCACGGGGAGCGCTTGCCGGTGTAGGTCTGCTGCTGGAAGTAGTTGTAGCGCAGAACCACGGGCCTGCCGGTGGCCAGGGCGGCCACGCCCAGCAGAGCTTCCATGGTGGGGCTGAACTTGTAGCCGAAGGTGCCGCCCATGGGGTTGGCGACCAGGGCTACCTTGTCGGGCTCCAGGCCGATGCCGGGGGCGATCATCAGGAGGTGCAGGTGCACGCCGATGGACTTGGAGTGGATCATCAGCATGCCATCTTCGGCGAAGTAGGCAAAGCCTACGTCGGGCTCGATGGGCATGTGCGGCTGACGGCCGACGTAGAAGTCGCCTTCCACGGTCACGTCAGCGCTGTCGAAGATCGGACCAGTCTCGTCGCCCTTCTTGATGGGGCACTCGTAGTACACGTTGGGCGTGCCGGGATGGATCTCGATGGCGTCCTCGGCCATGGCGTCGAGGGCGTTCATGTAGGCGGGCAGCTCTTCCAGGTCCACTTTCACCTTGGCCGCAGCGGCGCGGGCGTTCTTTTCGGTGTCCGCGCACACGATGGCGATGGCGTCGCCGTACTGGAAGACCTTTTCATCACACAGGATGGGACGTTCCCAACCGTCACCCTTGTTGGTGGGGAAGGTGATGAGGCCGGTGATGCGGTTCTTGCCCTTGACGTCCTTGGCCGTGAGCACGGAGTGCACGCCGGGCATCTTTTCGGCTTCGCTGGTGTCGATGCCTTTGATGTTGGCGTGGGAAACCTCGGCTTGCACCAGGGCGCATTGCAGGGTGTCGGCGGGCATCTTCAGGCCCAGGTCCGCACCATAGTCCAGCGTACCGGTGACCTTGGCCACGGCGGTGGGGCGGGGGTACTTGGTGCCCCAAATGCTGGTGTCCTCAGGCAGCTTGAACAGGAGCTCCTCGGCCTTCATCTCGCCGCGGATGACCTTGGCGGCGTCCATGACGGCGTCCACCAGGGGCTTGTAACCGGTGCAACGGCATGCGTTGCGGTTCTTCTGGAACCAATCGCGAACTTCTTCGCGGGTGGGGTTGTCGTTCTCGTCGAGCAGCGCTTTGGCCGAGACGATGAAGCCGGGAGAGCAGAAACCGCACTGGGCGCTGCCGTGGAGAACCCACGCCATCTGCAGCGGGTGCAGGTTGTCGGGCTGGCCGACGCCTTCGATGGTGGTGATCAGCGCGTCATCCGCGACCTTTTTCATCTTGAGCGCGCAGGAGCGGACGACTTTGCCGTTGATGATGACGCTACAAGCGCCACACTGGGCCTGGTCACAACCGATCTTGGTACCGGTAAGCCCGAGCTGGCCGCGCAGCACATTGGCCAGAGACTCCTCCGGATCCACGAACATGTTGTGTTCAACGCCATTGATATTCAGGGTCTTCTGGATCATTTTCGAAACACTCCTCAGTGTAACGGGGTTTGGACTGCTGGATTGATGAGAACGCAACGTAAAATACGTCATGTTCTCAATGCGCTACCGTCAGTCGCCATGGATTGATCAACACAAACAACGCTGCCAAGAGTTGCTTGCGGCGTCCGGCATCAACGCTGCCAGGAGTTGGCCGTCCGCCTGCAATTGATCATCCGGTTTGGGCGACGAATCGCCCACCTTCGGATGCCATGGTTTGATCCCCACAAATCCAATGCCTTACGTCTCTACTGCGTCATACTCCTTTGCCGAATGCACAGTTCGGGTACCGACACTCTGCACAACCGGCGCAATACCCGCCGTGGCCCAAAGCCACGATGTCCTCTCGGGTTATGACCTCACCCGCCACGATGCGCGGCACGACGAGATCGAAGATGCTGCTGCGCGCATACATGACGCAGCCAGGCAATCCCACCACGGGGATGTCTCCAAGGTAGGCGAGCATGAACATGGCCCCGGGGAACGTAGGCGCCCCATAGGTGACCACCTGCCCTCCGGCTTGCCGGATGGCGGTGGGAGTGCGGTCGTCCGGGTCCACGGACATGCCGCCCGTGACGGCGATCATGCTGGCGCCCCGATCCACGAGCTCGCGGATCGCGGCGACTGTCATGGATACGTCGTCAGGAACGAAGGTCTGATCGATGACCGAGCAGCCCAACTCGGCGAACTTGCGTTTCACCACCGGGCCAAAGCGGTCCTTGATGCGGCCGTGGTACACCTCGCTGCCGGTCGTCACCACGCCTACGTCCAGGTGCCGGAACGGCTTCACCGTGACGATGGGCGCGTTGGCGCGACAGATGGCTTCCACGTGCAGAAGCTTTTCCGCGCGAATGGCGAGCGGCACCACACGGGTGCCGGCCAGGGCGCGGCCCTTGGTAACCTGTTGGTTGTTGTGGATTGTCGCGACAACGATCTCGTCCACGGCGTTCACGGAGTGGAGCGCTTTGACGTTGATGCGCAGCAGACCGTCGATGTCCGCGAACAGGTTGACGCGGCCCTCGGAGGTCTCCGAAAAGGTGATGCCGTTACCGGCGATGGCCGTGGCGATGCGCACGGCGGCCTCATCCTCGTGGACGTAACCGTCCGCCAGATCGAGCACGTAGATGTGCTCTTTGCCGAGCTTCAACAGTGCGGACACATCCTCGGCCTGGATAATGTGTCCTCGCTTGAAGGCGCGGCCCTTGAACTCGCCAGGGATGATCTGTGTGATATCATGGCAGAGTACGGAACCGACGGCCTCCTCTACGGGAATGGATTTCATGAGGCTGCTTCCTGATAAAATGTTTCCATTTCAGGGTTCATGTGTATAATCAATATGTTATACATCACAGTTGCGGCCACATGACGCTGCTCCCCGCAACACGCATGTGCAATGGGTCGGACCCCTCCGAACCAAAATACATGTACATTATGTCCTGGTTGACACATTAAAACGTGACACGCTATCCCCTCAAGACAAGAAGAGAGGGTGAATCTCGGGCAACGTGAGAAATTTCACAAGGATTTTGGTCGAGAGGAAAATAGCGTGGCGCCAAAAAATAAATATGTCGGCAACGCGAAATTGCCTCAGGGTTCCTTCACCAAACTGCTGCGGCTCTACGCCATGGACATGGAAGCGTCGCGTATCGCGGGAGAGCTGGGCTATTCGCGTAATACCGTCAACACCTATCTGCGCAGGCTACGGGAGCGTATCCTCGAAGAGTCCATCAATCCGGCGATCTCCCCAGATGGCGAGGCTCCAGGCGTCTTCTTCATGGTCCGCGCCAGGGGCAACAGCGCCCGCTCCCGCAAGGCCCGACGCGCCTTCATTTTCGGCCGGGTGCGTGGGGAGCGACGTGTCTGCGTCGACATATTCAAGGGCCGTGAGGCCGAGGTGCTGCCCACGCTGCTCACGGGCGAGCTCAGAATCGAGGGGCAGGTGCTGGAAAAGTGCTGGCAGTGTTTTTCGGAAGTCCGGGGCGGGGAGCTGGCGCTCCATACCGTGGACACCGGACTGCCAACCGGCAAGGCGGCTGCCGCTCTGGTGGCCGAGTTTCTGGAAACGACGCGGCTGCGGCTCGAAAAGTTCCGCGGCATCAAGCATGGCCATGTCCGGCTGCACATCAAGGAGTGCGAGTTCCGCTTCAACCACGTGGATGACGTGGAAGCTGCACTCCTGGAGATGCTCAGCGCGCGGCCGCTGTAGTGCGGGCCTTGTTCACGGCAGGTTCGCGGGATACCGGACAGGAGATTTGATGTGGGATACTTCGATGCAGGCGCGGGTGGCCTGCCGGCAAGCCCGGCGCATCCGCTTCTGGTGAATGAGGCTCTGGCGCAAAGGCTGTGGGGCGTCTCGGGCGATCCTGACGAAAGGGCGCTGGACGAGCTCCACGAGCGCATCGCCGCCGCCGTGGCCCGGACGCCGGAATTTCCAAAGCAGCCGCTGGCCCTCCAGCTTCCGGCGCACGATACCGGCGAGGTCGACTGCCTGCTCCGCTACCGGGTGCTGGGCCATACGGCCGGGCTCTGCCTCGACTCTGCGGACGACACCTAGCCGAACAGCCGCGGGCCCGATTCCTGCCCGGCCCACTCGCCCGTGCCCCTTCGCAATCCCGCCGTCATCCCGGCGGATCACTTCTCATACACGTCGATGTCCCGCGGTCGCAACGTGGATCGCCTTCAATACGAAAGGAACGGGGTCAGCAGTGCGCGCCGCCGAGGCCCTGCGCCGCTGTGTTCATGGCCGCGCGTTTGCGGTGGCGCGGGCAGTAGAGCAGGCGCATCTCCTCGGGCATGGGCACGTTGCCGCAGGCGCCGCGCTGGCGGTCGGGTATTTTTGGGGCAAGGGCCTTGAGCTCTCGGGCGATGTCCTGGGAGCGCGCCATCACCGGCACGCCGCGCATGTCGATTTCCACCACATCCAGGCCCAGGCGTTCCGCCCTGCCGAGCATGGTCCTGGCAAAGGGATCCCAGTCCCCGCCGCAGTGGAGGAAGACGCTCTCGGGCCAGGCGTCCGGCTCCGGGCCAGTGTACGATTCCGTAAACGCCTGCAGCGGAAAGTCGCAGAGCTTGCGCCGGGAGCCGTGCTCCTGCTCCAGCGTTCTGGGCAGGCCCGCCATGAAGGGCGCGGCCACACCGTCGCGGGAGTTGCTCCGCAGCAGGCTGGCGATCGGTTCCGGCGCAATGTCCAGATAGCTCTTGCCCGGCTGCGGTACGGCGGCGTCCAGAAATACGAGGCGGCGGACGGCCGGCTGCAGCCGCGTGGCCAGCACCGGACCGAGCATGCCGGCAAAGCCGCTGCACACCAGCACGGCATCGGTCACGGCCTCGTAGCTGACCAGGTTCTCGATGTCCGCCAGGTAGGTGTGGATGGGGCTGTCCGTAACGGGGATGTGGCTGCGCTCGCCGCAGCCGGAGAACGTGGGGGTGTAGACCAGACAGCCCAGGCTGCGCAGAGAGCGTGCAATGCTCTGCCAAGCCCATCCGCCCTGGAAGGCGTCGTGCAGCAGGATGAAGGTGTTCATGTCGGTACAGCTCCGTTTGGTTTGTCGGACAAAGGGCTCGTGAGGAGCGCTGCGCCCGGCACGGCGGTTATGCTGCCAGGCCAGCCGGTTCTGGCGACTCCATGCGTGCGGTTGCACCCAGCAGCGAGGCCAGCCTGCGCGGGCACGAAGCCATGGGGCAATGGCCGGAGTCCAGGGGCAGCACGGGCCAGCCGTAGCGCTCCGCTTTGCTTGCCATGGCCCGGATGAACGGGCTGGGTGTGCGCTGGCAGGCGATGTACACCGAATCCACAGACAAGGGGTCGAACTCGCCGGGGAACGGCGTGCGGAAGGCGGCCTCGGGAAAATCGCACAGCCGGGGCCGGAACCAGTCGGCCTTGTCCGCGTCCACCCCGAACACCTGCAGAGGCCACGGCTGGATGCGGCCGCCCTTGAGCCGGTGCGCCTCCAACATGTGGTGGAAGCTCTCGCCGGCGGTCTCCACAAAGGAGCGGTTGGACTCCGGGATGAGCGCATCGAGATACACGGCCCGGCGCACCAGGTGCGGGGTCCGCATGGCCAGCGCGCCGCAGATCATGCCGGCAAAGCTGCTGGCCACGATGGTCACTTGCGAGAGCCCCTCGAACAGGATGTAGTTGGCCATGTCCTGGATGTAGGTGTTCAGATCCAGGCCGCGCCGCATGCTGTGGTGCAGATGGCCGCAGCCGGAGAGAGTGGGGCTGTGCACGCCATGGCCGAGCTCGCGCAGGGCCGCGGCCGTCTCCGACCAGACCCAGCCGCCCTGGAAGGCGCCGTGTATGAGGAGGAAGTCAGCCATAATCAGTCTTCCACAGTGGCTTCCGCATCGGCGGCGAAGCGAGCGTCGCTGCGGTGGTGCGTGGCGTTGTTCGACTTGCCTTCGAACCAGCCGATGCGGTCTGCCTGCCAGATGTCGAAGTGCGGGACGTACGGCTTGATATCGATGACGGGCGTTCCGTCGAGCACGTCCACGTTCTCCAGCAGCACGGTGCCGCCGTGCACGCCGTTGAGGCGCATCACGGAGAAGCCGATGGGGTTGGGCCGCTTGGGCGAACGCGTGGCGAAGATGCCGTGGGAGTCGGTATCCAGGAAGGGAGTGACCACGAGGTCGTGCCCGCGGATTTCATGCAAGTGGTAGAGCATGATGACGTGGGAGAACCCTTCGAGATCCAGCAGGCCGCCGCGGAACTCGGGCAGTACTTCGACGCAGCCGTGGACGCCGGAGGCGCCGGTGGGCTGGATGGGCATGCCGGCGATGTCCGTGTGCGGCGTCCTGAAGTAGCCGATGGGGCGGTACGAGATGGTCATGGTTCGGACTCCTTGTTGCAATCCAGATATGGAGGCTCTAATTCATAAATCCTGCCGATTCTGGAAGGCGTAGGTATATCGGTGCGTTATGCTAAAAACAGGAAAAAGTGCGATGTGGATGGGCCTTCAGTTTTGCGAGCCCTGTGTACAATTATGGAGGCGTATGTACAACGAGTCAGGGTGGTGTCGCTCTGTCAGTCGGGATCGTGTGAGCCGTGGTTGACGCCATGGAAATGTTACGGAAAAGAATATTCATGCCCGAAAAGGTCTACATTTTCTGAGGGGAATGTCACGTTTTTTCGTCAAAGAGTGACTTTGCCGAAATTTCTTTGCGTGGCGGGCCTTCTTGGACCATAACCCAGGCAGTTTCCCAAAAGGATCGGATAACAATGCAAGCCCAAATGCAAACCCTGGATACTCTTTCTCACACTGAACTCATAGAGCTACGGAACCGGATCAACAACGCGCTTTCGGAATACGGCGACTCCATTCAGCGAGATCCGCCCCTGGAGCGGCAGGCTTGCCGACTCTTTACCGTGGCTGAGGGCGTGCCGTGGCTGGACCGGCACCAGATGGAGAAGCTGACGCAGGCCTTCGAGGCCTGGGTGGAGGCGTCGCGGGACTCCCGTGCGCGGCGCTCCCGCGAACGCGTCTTCATCGTCTACCTGCTGCTGCGCTACACAGGGGCCAAGCCGGGCGAGATCCTGGCCCTGGACGAGCGCGAGCACTTCGATTTTCTGCACAACACCGTCACCATAGCCGAAGACGGCAAGACGCGTGAGGTGCCGCTGCCCGTGGAGGTCATTGGCCGCATCCGGGAGTACTGCGCCAAGTACGGCCTGTCCGGCGAGCATGAGCACACATCGGGAGAGAAGCTTTTCGAGCTCGACCAGGGCTTTCTGCGGCGCAAGTTCCACGATCAGGAAAAGCGGAGCGGTCTGCCCAAGGAGCTTTTGAGCCCCCGCGTGCTGCGCAACTCCCGCGCCATCGAGCTGCTGCAGGGCGGCATGCCCATGCGCGCCGTCCAGGCGCTGCTGGGCCATGGCAAGGCCGACATCACCGCCTCCTACGTGAAGCTGGCCGACGACGACCTGCGGAACATCATCCATCACCACTGCATCAAGGAGTTCGGCATGGGGACGAGCGCCAGAAATACATTCCACGGCGACGTGATCAAGGTCGCCGCCAACGAGGTCATGTGCGAGGTCACGCTGAAGACCGACTCGGGCTACGAGGTGGTCGCCATCATCACCAACCCGAGCCGGGAGAAGCTCGGCCTGGTGGAAGGCTCCCGCGCCACCGCGCTGGTCAAGGCCAGCTGGGTGATTCTGGAGAAGAGCGAGGCCCCCTCGCCCACCAGCGCCCGCAATGCCTTCCCCGGCACCATCACGGGCGTGAAGAGCGACGACGTGGTGGCCGAGGTGACCGGCACGCTGGATGACGGCACGCCGGTCTGCGCCCTTGTCACCGCAGGCAGCTTCGACAAGCTGGGCATTGGTCAGGGCGACAAGTTCGTTTTCATGTTCAAGGCCATGTCCGTCATCGTGAGCTGATTATGTCTTTCAAGGTCGTACAGGGGGTTGGCATGCGATTTGAGCTGTGCGTGACAGGGGGCCGGTAATGGATTTCTCATGGTTTAAAGTCGGACCGGAGTTCCTCCAGCCACTGCTGCTCACGCTCAAGGTGGCCGGCCTGGCCACAGCCGCGGCCACGGTGATCGGCGTGGCCATGGCCTACGTGCTCACTCGCTGGCGATTTGCCCTGCGCGACTTCGTGGACGCCGTGTGCACGTTGCCGCTGGTCATGCCGCCCACGGTGCTCGGCTACTACCTTCTGGTGATCATCGGCCGGCGGGGCTTTCTGGGCAAATGGCTCCAGGAGGTCTTCGGCATCACCCTCATGTTCACCTGGCAGGGAGCGGTGATCGCCGCCACGGTGGTGGCCTTCCCGCTGGTGTTCAAGTCTGCGCGCGCCGCTCTGGAGGGCGTGGGCAAGCAGTACGAGGACGCGGCCCGGACCCTGGGCCTGGGCGAAGCCGCCGTGTTTTTGCGGGTGTCGCTGCCGTTGGCCTTCCGCGGCGTTGTAGCCGGCACCATGCTCGCTTTTGCCAGGGCTCTGGGCGAGTTCGGCGCCACCCTCATGGTGGCGGGCAACCTGCCCGGCCGGACCCAGACCCTGTCCCTTGCCGTGTACTCCGCCGTGCAGGCCGGGGACGACGCCCTGGCCAACTCGCTGGTGCTCATCATCAGCTGTGTCTGCGTGTTCATTCTCGTGACAACAAGCCGTCTGCTGCAACCGAAATTCTAGACCCGAAAGGAGCCGTCATGAAACGTGTACTCAATTCCCTGATCCTGTCGTGCGCTTGTATGGTGCTCGTCCTCGCGCCTCTTTCCGCCCACGCCGAAGAGCTCATCGTCTCGGCCGCGGCCAGCCTGACCGACGCCTTCACCGACATCGAGCCGGGATTCGAGAAGGCCAACCCCGGTGTGGACGTGGTCATGAACTTCGCTGCTTCCGGCGCGCTGTACCGCCAGATCGAGCAGGGCGCCCCGGCCGACGTCTTTGCCTCGGCCAACCCGAAGTGGATGCAGAAGGCAGTGGACAATGGCTTTGTGGACAAGGCCAACGTGGTGACCTTTGCCCAGAACGCCCTGGTGCTTGCCGTGCCGGCCGACAACCCGGCTGGTGTGAAATCCCTGGACGACCTGAAGGGCGACGCCGTGAAGAGCATAGGCATCGGCACGCCTGAGACCGTTCCCGCCGGCCAGTACGCCAAGAGCGCCCTTACCGCGCAGAAGCTGTACACCACCCTGGAGCCCAAGATGATCTTCGGCGAGTCCGTGCGCCAGGTGCTGGACTACCTCTCCCGCGGCGAGGTGGACTGCGGTTTCGTGTACAAGACCGACGCCGTGAAGGCCGGCGACGCCGTGGCCATCGTGGCTGAGATTCCGCTGGAAAAGCCCGTCTCCTACCCCATCGCCGTGCTCAAGAACAGCACCAACTCCAAGATGGCCCAGGCCTTTGTGGACTACGTGCAGAGCGAAGAGGGCATGACCCTGCTGGAAGCCCGGGGCTTCAAGCGGCCGTAAGGAATACGGCGAGCCGTAATCATGCAATTCGAGCTTGATATCACCAAGCATATGCGGAGCGGAGGCGACGAGTTCGTCCTCCGCTCGCATTTTACCACCACGGACCGCGCCCTGGTGCTGTTCGGGCCGTCCGGCTCCGGCAAGACGCTGACGCTGAAGGCCGTGGCCGGTCTGCTCACGCCGGACGAGGGCTATATCCGAGTCAACGGGGATGTCCTCTACGACTCCTCGGCAGGGGTGAACACGCCCACGCGCCGGCGCCGGGTGGGGTATGTGTTTCAGGATTACGCCCTTTTCCCGCATCACACGGTGCGGGAGAACGTGGCCTTCGGGCTGAAGCCCTTTTTCGGCAAGGTGAACCGCGAGGAGGCCCGCAGCGTGGATGAGCTGATCGAGCTCTTCGGGCTGAGCCGGGTGGCGCATCTCAAGCCGGGCTTCATCTCGGGCGGGCAGCAGCAACGCACGGCCCTGGCGCGCACTTTGGCCACCAAGCCGCGCATCCTGCTGCTGGACGAGCCATTCAGCGCCTTGGACCAGCCATTGCGCCTGCGCATGCGCACGGAGCTGGCCAAAATTCTGGAGAACTTCGACATCCCCATGATCATGGTCACCCACGACTCGGACGAGGTCGAATCATTCGCCGAGGCCGTGGTGGTCTATCGCGACGGCAACGTGGTGGGCATCCACTCGGCCGAGGCTGTGGCGCAGTCCGGCAGGAGCCTGGGCGAGACCATCCGCGAGGAAGTGGCCCTGGCCTATCAGACGCAGTAAATGCTTGCGGCGGATGCCGGCGGCGTCATGGCCGCCGGTGTCCGCGCAGGCAATCTTCGCAGGAATCGGCGCGGAGTCCGCGCAATCTACATAAAAGAGGCCGGGGGCTATCCGCCGGGAAGCGGGCAGGCAACCGCCCAGAGGCTGGCGCGACAATCAGCGCAAGAAGCCGGGCAGGGTGGGCTTGCCGTGGCCTTCGATGCCCAGGATGTCGCAGGCAAGACCGCAGAGCATGGTCTGGTCCGGCGATTCCATGCAGTCGAGGTTGAACCTGTCCCCGGCCACGAACAGCGGAACGTCGCGCTCCTGTGGCAGGGTCCCACCGTGGGTGCAGTCGCCGTTCACGCCGTGGTCGCTCGTCACCATCACCTGATATCCCTGTTCCAGCCACGCCGGCATATAGAGCGAGAGCAGGGAGTCCAGCCGCCGCACCGTGTTGCGGTAGTGGGGGGAGTGCCCGCCCTCGCGGTGGCCGGCGTCGTCCACGTTCATGGGATGAATCAGCAGGAAGTGCGGATCGTGCCGGCGGCGGAGGTACTCGGCGTCCAGCAGCAGGTGGTCGTCGGGGTAGCTGTCGTTGTCATAGAAGCAGCTGTGCTGGATGGGCTTGCCCGCATCGTCCTGGAAGCGGTGGCGCACGGCGTTGTACGGGCTTTCGTTGTACAGCTCGCTGATGAAGTAGTAGGCCGCCGCGGCCGTGCGCAGGCCGGCGTTCGCGGCAAGGTGGAACACGCTCTGCTGCGTAGAGAGCCGGACCACAGCGTTGTCCACAATACCGCTGTGCACGGGCTGCACGCCTGTGAGGATGCACTCGTACAGCGGCCGGGACAGGGACGGCAGCTCGCTGCGCACAGGGTGTAGCCTGGCGAGCCGCGCCTCGCATAGGGCGTTCATGTAGCCCATGGCCTCGCAGGCGCTTTGCAGGCCCAGGCCGTCGATGAGTACCAGAATGAGTGTGTCCGCCATGCATGCTCTCCCGTGTGCCAGCGTTCGCGTATGAGCACGCACCGTAGGGCGCGACGGTTACGATGCGATGACGCGTCGGCGTTTCGGGCTTCACGGAATCGTCACAAATGTGCGGCTATGCTGGGTAGATGCGCGTCTCCATCTCCCAGCTCGCCACGCTCAACGCCATTTCCCAGCAAGAAAGCTACGCCGCGGCCGCCAAGGCCCTGGGCGTCAGCCAACCCGCCGTCTCGGCGCAGATCAAGCGCCTGGAGCAGGAGTTCGACGTCAAGCTTGTCCGGCGCATCGGCAAGCGGGTCCGGCTCACGCCACTGGGCGAGGCCGTGGTGGAGAAGGCGCGGCGAGCGCTGGCCCTGCTCAACGACATAGACCTCTCCCTCACCTCTGCCGGCGGGCTCATGGGCGGCCACTTCCGGGTGGGCCTCTCCTGCCACAACCTCGTTACGGACCTGCTCTCCCGCTTCATGCTGACCTACCCGTACGTCAAGGTCGTGGCCAAAATGCAGGACACCTACACCCTGCTGGAAGGCATGAGCGAGGGGCTGTTCGACCTCGTCACCGTGACTCTGGACGCGCCCCATCCCGACTATGTGAACTACCGCTACGGCGTGCAGGACATCGTGCTCTGCGTGGCGCCGTGGCACCCCTGGGCCAAGCGGGAAAGCGTGGACGTCTCCGAGCTCCATGGCCAGCGCATGGTCTTCCGCGAGAGCAGCTACACCCGGACCATCTTCCAGCGCGAGCTGGCCGCCCGGAAGATCGCGCCCGTGAACACGCTGGAGCTGGACACCTGGGAGTCGTACATGGCCGCCGTGGTCTCGGGCATCGGACTGGGTATTTCTCTGCGGGACGAGGTGCGCGACGAGGGCAGCGTGGCCGCGGTGCGACTCAGCGGCGCGCCCATGCAGGCCACGCAGTACATGATCGTACACGAGGATATGAAGGACGCGCGCACCGTACGCGCCTTTCTGGATCTGGCGTTCTCCAGCTCTGCGGATGAAGACAAAAGCGACGAATCATAATCCGAGATTTGGTTGGCGCAACTTTCGTCAAGCGGACCTTTGAAAACGTCATGTTCGGGACAAGAAAGCGACACACTCCTTGAGCTAGCACCATAGGCGATCGAATCGGGATTTGCGCCGCGGTGTCTCCGGCGCCGGCAGGCTTTGGTATCTGCCCGGCGCGTCTGGCAGCCGGCGCCGTTCCATGGTGGAGAACTCAATCGCAAGGAGTGGATGATGTTGAATCTTTCTGGAACCGTGCGCCGTCGTGCGCTTTCGGCCGTCGCGATCTGCGCGGCGTTCGCGTCCGTCCTGATGTTCGGGGCGAATGTGTCCACCGCCCATGCGGCAAAGACCTGCCCGGCTGCAACCGTGGCCGACGACATGGGCATCACCGGCGAGTTCCCGGAGCAGTATGAGCTCTCCGAGTTCACGCAGGGCGGCTGCGAGATGGCCTATGCCGAAAACCCGGAAATCGCCAAGTTGAATGCCGAGATCATCGGCAACCCCGATCTTCCCCCCGTGGCCGAGCGCCTGCCCCAGGAGCCCCTGGTCATCGCCCCGTACGAGGCCATCGGCACTTACGGCGGCGTGCTGCACGGCCTGTCCAAGGGCACGGAGTCCGGCACCTCGGACCTTCTGTCCATCCGCCATGTCAACCTGGTGCGCTACGCCGACGACCTGAAGACCGTGGTGCCCAACGTGGCCAAGTCGTGGAGCTGGAACGACGACTACACCGTGCTCACCTTCACGCTACGCAAGGGCCACAAGTGGTCTGACGGCGAGCCCTTCACGGCCGAGGACGTGGCCTTCTGGTACAACGATTTGATCCTTAACCCCGACGTCTATGAGAAGACTCCGGACCGCTGGCTCTTTGACGGCAAGCCCATGAAGGTGGAGGCCACGGACGAGACCACCGTGGTGATGAGCTTCCCGGTTCCCAGCCCCGGCATTCTCAACCGCTTCGCCGTGGACTTCGGCCAGCCCTTCCAGCCCAAGCATTTCCTTAAGCAGTTCATGCCCAAGTACAATCCGGACGCGGACACGCTGGCCAAGGAGAAGGGCCTGAAGGACGCGGCCGAACTGCTCTCCAAGTACTACTCCGGCTCCGACTGGAAGGACGTGCCCACCCCGCTGCTCTCCGGCTTCGACACCCAGGTGGTGCCCACCCTGGAGGCCTTCATCGTGGTTGCGGACACCGCCACCGGCCGCCGCTGCGTGGCCAACCCGTACTTCCACATGGTGGATACGGCCGGCAACCAGCTTCCCTACATCAACGTCATCGACGAGCAGTACGTGAAGGACAAGGAGGTCCAGAACCTGAAGATCACCAACGGCGAGGTGACTTTCAAGGAGCAGGCCATCTTCATCGAGGATTACCCGCTGCTCAAGGACAACGAGTCCAAGGGCGACTACGCCATCGATCTGGCCCCCACCCTGGGCGAGAACATCTTCTATGCCTTCAACACCACGGACAAGGACGAGGAGCTGCGCAAGATATTCAACGACCTCCGTTTCCGCCAAGCCATGTCCGTGGCCATCAACCGCGACGAGATCAACGAGTTGGTCTTCTTCGGCCAGGGCGTGCCCATGCAGGCCACCCCGGCGGAGCCCGAGACCGTGAACTTCGTCTCTGACGAGAACAAGAACGCCTTCATCGAGTACGACCCGGCCGCCGCCAAGGAGCTGCTGGCAGGCATGGGCCTCAAGGACTCCGACGGCGACGGCATTCTGGAGCGCTTTGACGGCAAGCCCCTGGTCGTCCGCCTGATCTACTCCAACCAGGGCGCCCCGGTGAAGATCCACGAGCTGGTGCGCGACTACTGGGGCAAGGTGGGCGTGCGCATCGATCTCAAGGAGGTCACCTCCGACGAGTATCGCGCCGCGGCCAACAACAATGACCTCGATCTGACCACCTGGAAGAACGACGGCTCGGCCGCGCCGGCCATCTCCCAGGACGTCACCGCCATGATCCCGCCCTTCGGCGACTACTTCAACCCCGGCACCGGCTTTGGCTGGGCCGCCTGGAAGACCTCCGACGGCAAGGACGGCATCGAGCCCCCGGCCGACGTGATGGAGCTCTACGAACTGACCGACAAGTTCCTGCAGCAGCCCATCGGCACGCCCGGGTCCGACGCCATCGGCAAGGAGATCGTGGACATCCACGTCAAGAACCTCTGGAAGATCGGCACGGTGGGCAACACCAAGGGTCCGGTCATGCACAGCAACTCGCTGGGCAACTTCCACCCGTTCAAAGCCAAGAGCTACGACTACTACTGGACCTACCCCTACCGCGGGTTCCAGTGGTTCATCAAAAAGTAACGGGACGTTGGAAACACGGGAGAGGGCAGGGCGAGTCCCCGGCCCTCTCCCCCTCATGATAAAGCCGTACAAGCGAGGCGCAACGTGCTCTGGTTCATGGCAAATCGTATCCTGGGAATGGTCATCACCCTGTTCCTCGTCTCCATCATGGTCTTTTTCCTCATGGAGCTGCCGCCCGGCGACTACGCGGACCGCTACGCCTTCCGCAAGTACTCGGGCACCGGGGTCAAGGTCACGGAGTCGGACATCCAGACCATCCGCAGCCAGTTCGGCCTGGATAAGCCCGCCTGGCAGCGTTACCTCCACTGGATGGGCGACATCGTCGTGAAGGGCGACTTCGGCCAGGCCTTTGCCTTTGAGACGTCGGTGAACAAGGTGGTGGGCGAGCGCCTCTGGCTCACCCTGTGCATCCTCTACACCACGCTCATCCTCACCTACGTCATCTCCATCCCCATAGGCATCTACGCCGCGGTGCGACGGCATTCCATCGCGGACTACTCGCTCACTGTGGTTAGCTACCTGGGCCTTGCGCTGCCCAACTTCCTTCTCGCGCTCACGCTGCTCTACGTCAGCGTCACGGTGTTCAACACCTCGGTGGGCGGGCTCTTTTCCCACGGCATGGAGGATGCGCCGTGGAGCATGGCCAAGGCGCTGGACCTCTTCCATCACCTGCTTATTCCGGCCATCGTGCTCGCCTGGTCGGCCACGGCCCTGCAGCTGCAGACCGTGCGCGCCACCATGCTGGACGAGCTGAACAAGCTGTCCGTCACCGCGGCCCGGGCGCGGGGGCTGCCGGAGCGCAGGCTTCTGGTCAAGTACCCGGCGCGGCTGGCCATCAACCCGGTGGTCAGCACCATCGGCTTCGACGTGAACCGCATCTTCTCCGAGCTGCCTATCGTGGCCCTGGTGCTGGGCCTGCCAGAGCTTGGCGAGCTGCTCATCCAGTCGTTCCTCGATCTCGACATGTACGTGGCCGGCGCCATCCTGCTGATGCTGGCCTTCTTCATCGTGGTCATGAATTTTGTCTCCGATGTGATGCTGGCCGTCATCGACCCGCGTATCAGGCTTCAGGAAGGGTAAGCTTATGACGACCGAAATAGCTCTGGACTCCGGCCTGATTGAAGGTCGGGAGGATGAAAAGAAGCTCAAGTATTACACGGCGTCCCAGTGGGAGCTCGTGCTCTGGCGCTTCCGCCGGCACAAGGTGGCCATGGCCGGTGCCCTGGTACTGGCCGCCATGCTGGTCTCCGGAATATTCGCCGGCTTCTTCGCCCCGTACACCGTGACCCAGCGCGACAGCGACTACGTATATGGCCCGCCGCAAATGCCCACGTTCTGGGACTCCCACGGCGTCTCCCTGCAGCCCTTTATCCACGGCCTGACCACCAAGCGCGACCCCGTGACCCTACGCAAGATCGCCACCGTGGACCCGGACACGCGCAAGTATGTCGGCTTTTTCGTGAAGGGCGAGCCGTACGAGATTCTGGGCCTGGTGGGCTGGGACGTGCACCTCTTCGGCGTGGACGGCGGCATGGTCCACCTTTTCGGCACGGACGAGTTCGGCCGCGACGTCTTTTCCCGCACGCTGTACGCCTCGGCCACATCGCTCTCCATCGGCATTCTCGGCGTGCTCGTGGCCTTTGTGCTGGCGCTGATCATCGGCGGCATTGCCGGGTACTTCGGCGGCTGGATCGACTACGTGATCCAGCGCATTACCGAGGTCATCCGCGTGGTGCCCATCATTCCTCTGTACATGGGGCTGGCCGCGGCCTTCCCGCGGGAGTGGTCCAACACGGAAGTCTACTTCGCCATGATGCTCGTGTTCGGCCTGGTGGGCTGGCCCACGCTTTCCCGCCGCATCCGCTCGCACCTGCTTTCCCAGCGCACCGAGGACTACGTGCTGGCGGCCAGGCTGGCCGGGGCAACGCCGTTCCGGATCATCACCAAGCACCTCCTGCCCAGCTTCACCAGCTACATCATCGTCGATCTCGTCATCAGCTTTCCCTACATGATCCTCAGCGAGACAGCGCTTTCCTTCATCGGCCTGGGCCTGCGGCCGCCCAGCGTTTCCTGGGGCATCCTGCTGCAGGACGCGCAGAACGTGCGCGCCATCGAGCAGGCGCCGTGGCTCTTCATTCCGGCGCTGTTCGTGGTCGTGGCCGTGCTTTCATTCACTGTTCTGGGCGACGGCCTGCGCGATGCGGCCGACCCCTACACCGTTTCCGATTGAGGCGTATTTCATGATGAACACAGCCACCGAGCAGGCCGCCGAGCCCGTTCTGGACGTCAGGAACCTCAGCGTCTCCTTCCGCACGGACGAGGGCGTTGTGCAGGCCGTGGAGAACCTCGACTTCGCCGCGTACAAGGGCAGGACCCTGGGCATCGTAGGCGAGTCCGGCTCCGGCAAGAGCGTGAGCACCAAGGCGTGCATCCGTCTGCTGCCCAGGAACGCGGTGATTCCGCCAGACTCGCGCATCACCCTGAAGCGCAAGGACGGCAAGACCATTGACGTCACGTCTCTGTCGCCGGGGTCCAGGACGCTGCGCCGCATCCGCGGCGGCGAGATCGGCATGATCTTCCAGGAGCCCATGGCCTCCTTCTCGCCGGTCTACACCATAGGCAACCAGATGAGCGAGGCCATCCGCCTGCACCGCTCCATGAACCGGGCCGAGGCGCGGGAGTTCGCCGAGGGCATGCTGGCGCGGGTGGGCATCTTCAACCCGTCCATGTGCTTCGACCAGTACGTGCACGAGCTCTCCGGCGGCATGCGCCAGCGCGCCATGATCGCCATGACCCTGGCCATGAACCCATCCATCCTGGTGGCGGACGAGCCCACCACGGCCCTGGACGTGACCATCCAGGCGCAGATTCTGGACCTCATGCGCGAGCTGCAGGACGAGTTCGACATGTCCATGATCTTCATCACCCACGACATGGCCATCATCGCCCAGGTGGCCGACGAGATCGCGGTGATGTACCTGGGCCGCATCCTGGAGCGCGGGCCCGCCCGCGAGGTCATCAGGAACCCGCAGCATCCCTACACCCAGGGGCTGCTTCAGGCCATTCCGTCGCTGAAGAGCCTCAAGCGCAGGCTCACGCCCATTGCCGGCGACATCCCCAGCCCGCTGGAGCGGCCGCAGGGCTGTCCCTTCCACACCCGCTGCATCCACCGCATCGAGGACCGCTGCGACCAGGTCATGCCGGCGGAGACCCACGCCACGCCGCTGAGCAGCGTGCGCTGCCATCTGTATGGGGAGAGCACCCATGGCTGCTGAACGCGAACCACTCATTGAGGTCAAGGATCTCGAGGTCCACTTTACGGTCAAGGGCGGCGGTCTCCTCAAGCGCTCCACCAAAACGGTGCGCGCCGTGGACGGCGTCAGCTTCTCTATACGCCGCAACGAAACGCTCGGCCTCGTGGGCGAGTCCGGCTCCGGCAAGACCACCATCGGCCGGGCCATTCTGCGCGCCATCAACCCCTCGGCCGGGGAGGTGATCTTCCACGCCAACGGCTCCCCCGTGCGCGTGGACAAGCTGGAGGGCAGAGAGCTGCGCCGCTTCCGCAACCACATGCAGCTCATCTTCCAGGACCCGTACGGCTCCCTGAACCCGCGGATGACCGTGCGCGACATCATTGCCGAGCCGCTCATCTGTCATCCCGGCGGCTCCACCGGCTCGTTGAACCCGCGCATGACCGCCGGCGAGATCATCGCCGAGCCTCTGGAGGCGGCCAACGGCAATCTTTCCAACAAGGAGATCAACGACAGGGTGCGGCGCATCGCGGCCAAGTGCAAGCTCAACCTGGAGCACCTGCGCCGTTTTCCCCACGCCTTCAGCGGCGGGCAGCGCCAGCGCGTGTGCATTGCCCGCGCCCTGGTGGCCAACCCCAGCTTCGTGGTCTGCGACGAGTCCGTGGCTGCCCTGGACGTCTCCATCCAGGCCGAGATCATCAACCTCTTGGCCGATCTCCAGCGGGAGATGCGCGTCTCCTACCTCTTCATCGCGCACGACCTCTCCGTGGTGGCCCAGATATCGGACCGCGTGGCCGTGCTCTACGTGGGCAGGCTTGTGGAGCTGGCCCCCACGGAGGCCATCTTCTTCGAACCGCTACACCCATACACCCATGCCTTGCTCTCCGCCGTGCCCACGGTGGATGAGGACGTACCCTTCGAACCAATCGCCCTGGAAGGCGAAGTACCGGACCCGAGCGATCCACCGCCCGGATGCCGGTTCCACACCCGCTGCCCCTACGCCGTAGAGCGCTGCGCCCAGGAGACTCCCCAGTGGCGGGAGGTCCGGCCCGAGCACTTCGTGGCCTGCCACTTTGCCGGGGAGCTGGACCTGCGCGGCAAGGGGTAGGGCGGGGTCAGACTGCACCGGTGTCGCATCGCGGCGGGCGCATATCGCGTTTTTACTATCAAGCAATCCTTTACCAAAAAAGAAGACCATGACCAAAAACACTCCGTACATCCACACCGCACCGTACCCCGGCCCCATCCTGGCCGTGGTGCTGGACTGGGCCGGCACCGCCGTTGACCACGGCAGTCTGGGCCCCACCGCCGTCTTTGCCCGCTCCTTTGCCGAGCACGGCGTGGACGTTACCCTCGACGAGATCCGCCCGTTCATGGGGCTGGAAAAAATCGACCACGTGCGCGCCATGCTGAAGCTGGACAGCGTGGCCGCCAAATGGCGCGAAGCCGCCAAGACCGAACCGGACGAAAAAGCCGTCAATGCCGTGTACGCGCTGCTCGAACCCATGATGGTCGAGGCGGTCACCTCCCACGCCGAGCCCATCACCGGTGTGGTGGAGGCCATGGATGCGCTGCGCCGCCGCGGCGTGGCCATCGGCTCCTGCACTGGCTACACACTGCCCATGATGGAGGCGCTTGTTCCGGTGGCCGCGGCCCATGGCTATGCGCCGGATTACTGGACCTGCGCTTCGGAGGCGCCGGCTGGTCGTCCCTGGCCGTGGATGTGCTACCAGAACGCCATGGCCCTGGACGTCTACCCCATGGAAGCCATGGTCAAGGTGGGCGACACGGTGAGCGACATCCAGGAGGGCCGCAACGCCGGCATGTGGGCCGTGGGCGTGTGCCGCACGGGCAACGAGCTGGGCCTGAGCGAGGCCGAGGTTGCATCCCTGGACCCGGTTGAGCTGCGGCGGCGGATGCGCGAGGTGGCGGACCGCTTCTTTGCTGCCGGGGCGCACTTCGTGGTCGAGTCGGCCGCGGACCTGGAGATCGTCATCGACGACATCGAGGGCAGGATGCAGAAGGGCGTCACGCCACTCTTTGCCGGCCCCATCTCGCACAAGATCCTGGCCGGAGTGCGGTAGCAGGCCATGCGAAACAAGGCGGACCGGCCCGATACCGGGTTGCCCCCTGGCGAAGGGGACGTGAACCAGTCGCCCTATCGCGCGGCTTGGCAGGAGCGCCTGGGCCCGGACGCGCGGGCGCTCCTGGCCGAGGATGAGCGCTACTTCCTGCGCCAGTCCCTGTCCACGCCGTGCCTCAACGCCCTTGCCGGGGCCTCGGGCTCCCGCATCGCGGATATGGACGGCCGCGAGTATCTGGACTTCCACGGCAACAGCGTGCACCAGCTCGGCTTTGCCCATCCGGCCGTGGTCGCGGCGCTGCAACATCAGCTGGAGGAACTCTCCTTCAGCCCCAGGCGCTACGCCAACCGCGCGGCCGTGAATCTGGCCAAGGCATTGGTGGAGAGCGCACCGGAGCCGCTGGGCAAGGCGCTCTTCGCGCCGGGCGGCACACTGGCCGTGGGTATGGCGCTTAAGCTGGCACGGTACGCCACCGGCCGGTTCAAGACCGTCTCCTTCTGGGACTCCTTCCACGGGGCCTCGCTGGATGCGGTCTCCATAGGCGGGGAAGCGCTGTTCCGCCAGGGCGTGGGTCCGCTGCTGCCCGGTGCGGTCCACGTGCCGCCGCCGGAGCCGGGACGCTGCATCCACCCCAAGGAAACGGACTGCGGCCGCTGCGGTTTGGCCTGCGCTGAGCACCTCGAGTACGTCATGGCGCATGAGGGCGACGTGGCCGCAGTCATTGCCGAACCCATACGCTGCACCACGGCGTCGCCCCCGCCGCCGGGGTTCTGGCCGGCGGTGCGCGAGATATGCAACCGCCACGGCGCGCTGCTGATCTTCGACGAGACGGCGGTGTGCCTGGGCCGCACAGGCAGACTCTTTGCCTGCGAGCACTTCGGGGCCGATCCCGACATCCTGGTGCTGGGCAAGGGTCTGGGCGGCGGCGTGTTTCCCATGGCCGCCATGCTCGCCAGACCGGAGCTGGACGTGGCGCCGCAGGCAGCGCTGGGCCACTACACGCACGAGAAGTCGCCCATCGGCGCGGCCTGCGGACTGGCCGTGCTGGAGACTATTGAGCGCGAAGACCTCGTGACCCGGTCGGCGGAAAGCGGCGCGTATCTGCTCGAACGCTTGCAGGCCATGCGCAACGATCCTCGCCTGGACGCGGTCATTACGGACATCCGCGGTCTGGGCCTGACCCTTGCCGTGGAGCTGCGCCATCCCGACGGCAAGGAGGCTGCGCGCGATCTTGCGGACCGCGTCATGTACGCCTGCCTGGAGCGCGGCCTGTCTTTCAAGACCTCCCACGGCGTGGTGCTCACGCTTACGCCGCCGCTGAATATCGACACACAGGACCTGGACCTCGCGGCGGATATCGTCGCGGCGGGTCTGGCCCATGCCCTGGATCATCCCACAGCCTGACAAAGGAAACGAACCGAATGGACCTGAACCTGATGCCCGACAACCCCTACGTGTTGCTGACGCCCGGCCCGCTCTCCACAAGCAAGTCCGTGCGTGCGGCCATGTTCCGCGACTGGTGCACCTGGGACGCGGAGTACAACGACATCGTCCAGGCAGTGCGCAGCCGGCTGGTGGCCCTGGCCACGGATACGCCCGGCTACACCAGCGTGCTCATGCAGGGCAGCGGCACCTTTTCCGTGGAGTCGTGCATCACCACTGCCGTGCCGGATGACGGCCATTTGCTGGTGCTGGCCAACGGCCACTACGGTGAGCGCATGGCCCGGATCGCCGAGCGCGCCGGCATTCAGGCCACCATGCTGGACTTCGGCGAGACAGACGCCGTGGAGCCGGGCGTGGTGCGGGAGGAGCTGGCAAACGATCCCACCATCAGCCACGTGGCCGTGGTCCACTGCGAGACCACCACCGGTATGCTCAACCCGGTGGAGGCCATCGGCAGCGTGGTCAAGGAGGCTGGCCGCATCTACATCGTGGACGCCATGTCGAGCTTTGGCGGCATCCCCATGGATATGGCCGGCATCGGCGCGGACTTCCTGGTATCCAGCGCGAACAAGTGCATTCAGGGCGTGCCTGGCTTCGGCTTCATCCTGGCCAGGCGTTCGGAGATGGAAACGCTGGAGGGCAGGGCGCGGTCGCTCTCCCTGGACGCCTATGAGCAGTGGAAGGTGATGGAGGACAAGGGCGGCAAGTGGCGGTTCACCTCGCCTACGCACGTGGTGCGCGCCTTTGCCCAGGCCCTGGACGAGCTTCAGGCCGAGGGAGGCGTGGCCGCGCGGCACGCCCGGTACAGCGAGAACCAGCGCCTGCTGGTGCAGGGCTTGCGCGAGCTGGGCTTCCGCACGCTGCTGCCGGACGTTCTGCAATCGCCCATCATCACGTCATTTCTCTATCCGGAGACAGGCGCTTTCGAGTTCGGCGAGTTCTACAGCCGCCTCAAGGCGATGGGCTACGTCATCTACCCCGGCAAGGTCACTGGCGCGGCCACATTCCGCATCGGCACCATCGGCGAATTCGGGCCGCAGGATGTGCCGGGTCTGCTGAAGGCCGTAGCGCAGGCTCTGGACGAGATGCAGGGCGAGCAGACAGTCGGAAGCTGATCGCCACAGGATTTGAAAGAAAGCGGCAGGCTCCGGAGGGTCGGAGCCTGCCGCTGTACTTCCTAGTTCGCCGATTTTTCGTAGTGCAGGGGGCCGTCCGGGTAGTCCACCTTCTTGAGCCACCACGCCGGGTAGAACACCGGCTCGCCCAGGTCGCCCTTGGTGTTTACGTAGCCGTCGTTGTACTTGATGTAGAGGTCGTGGGAGAGCTCCCACCACGCGGCGAGCACCTTGGCGGCGTTCTTGTCCGAGTACTCGGTGAGCAGCGCTTGGGCCTCGTGCTCCTTGCCGTCGTTCCACAGCGCCGCGGCTTTTGCCTCCAGCTCCTTCTGCCCTCCCAGGGCGGCGGCCTCGAACGTATCGCGCAGGGCGTGGATATCCTTGATCATGTAGGAGTACTTGAGCATGGCGTAGTTGGCCACGTAGTTGAACGCGGTCCACATGCTCTTCTCGTTGTAGACCAGGGCGTCGGCCGTCTGCACGCTTTCCGGCAGGTTCAGCGCGCCGGCGTAGAAGGGCATGAGCACGGCCGTGGCCGGGCGGTCCGGCGCAAACCAGATTACCGTGCCGATGCCGGCCGGCATGGTGCCGCGGCACTGGGTCACGTAGGAGTACACACAGCGGTAAATGTTCAGCGGCCGCTCAAAGGCGCCCTTGACCGAAGAGAGGCTGCCGTCGGACACGGCCTCGCCATGGCCCTCGAAGCGGTTGGGATTGCCGAAGGGGCCGGCGGCCAGACCCTTGGTCAGGTCGAACTCCGTGCCCTCGTAGTTGTCGCGGTGGATGGCCGCGATGTCCTCCACGTCCAGCTTCTGGTCGGGTGTGATGGCAAAGGGGTAGGCGGTGGTGAATGGGCCGTCCACCCAGGCGGGCAGCTTCAGCGAAGGGGCAACCAGAGACTGCGCCCGCCAGACCCGGCGCAGGGAGTAGTAGGGGTGGTGGAACTCGCCGCCGCTGTATGTCTTTGCCCAGTCCAGGGCGCCGTCCGCCGGCTTCCACCAGCCTTTCTTCCGGGCGATGTCGAAGACGTTCTTGGAGTAGAGCATGTCCGGCGCGTCCTTGCGAATCTTGCGGATGCGGAACTCGTTGGCCGCCACGAAAAAGCCGTCATCCGGCACACGCTGGGCAACCCAGACGCCGCCGGCGCCCTCCATGTCGTAGCCACACATCTCGAAGACCCAGCCCTCGTCTTTGTCCGCCACCAGCAGGGTCTCGCCCGTGCCGTAGTAGCCGTACTGCTCGATGAGCTGGCCCATGAGCTCCACGGCCTCGCGCGCCGTGGTGCAGCGCTCCAGGGCCACGCGGGAGAGCTCGGCCGAGTAGAAGATGCGTTTGTCCGGATCAGGCTGGGGATGGACCTTGGCCTTGTCCGTGCACTCGCCTATGGCCAGGCCGTGCTCGTTGACCAGGCCGTAGTTGGCGTCGAAGTAGCCGTAGGTGTGAGCCACCTGGGGGATGTAGCCCAGGGGAACGCTCTGTGCGAGCTTCGGATTGGTGTAGCCGGGGCCGCGGGTGTCCGTGACCAGCCGCTGGGTCTCGGTGCCGCCCCACTCCGGCTTGAAGCCCAGGGCGTCGTGGGAGTAGAAGACCGCCCGCTTGGAGCCGGGTTTGTGATCCATGGGCGGCACATAGACCATGCGCGCGTCGGAGAGCCCGTCGTCCGAGTGGGAGACCAGCACCGAGCCGTCGGCAGAGGCGTCCTTGCCGGTGATGGTGGTGGTGCAGGCCAGGGCCGAAGGCGCTGCGAGCAGGAAAACGAGAAGAAAAGAGACAAGGTGTTTCACGGGAGTCCTTCTGGTTGGGGGTTGACTCCAGAAAGGAGGATCGATGCGCCGGTCCATACGGTCCGTTAAGCGTTGGCGCCCTGCGCAAGGGCGGCTACGGCGGCACGGTAAACGTTGCGCCGGGCCACGGCAAGGGAGCGCGGCCCGGATGCAAAGATAGGCTCAGACCTGGGGAAGGGGAGGAAGGCGGCCGGAGAACGGCCGCGACGAGTATCAGGGCTCGGACTGGCCCGCGTCCAGCTTGCCGTCCATGGAAAGCAGCACGGCGATGGGCCTGGTGGTCTCAAACTGCGCGAACACGATCATCAGCGACACGGTTATGGGGATGCAGAGCACTGCGCCCGTGATCCCCCAGATCCAGCCCCACACGGCCAGGGAGACGAGAATGAGGAACGGGCTGAGGTTCATGGAGCGGCCCATGAGCTTGGGTTGCAGGTAGTTGTTGAACACGATCTGCATGGTTCCCAGGGAGATGACCACCACGAAGAACGGAGAGTAGGAATCGAACTGCAAAAGCGCCATGAGCGACGGCACCACAATGCCGAAGGCCGTGCCCAGGGTTGGGATGAAGCTGAACAGCGCCACAACCACCGAGAGCAGCACGGCGAAGTCCATGCCCAGCCACCAGAGCACGACAAAGGTGAACAGGCCGGTGATCACGGCCAGAAAGGCCATCACGCCGATGTAGGTCCGTATCTCCTTGTTGATCTTGCGGAAGACGATGTCCACCGAGGCTGCCCGCTCCTCAGAGCCCACGATCAGCGCGACCTTGTCGTGGAAGTAGCGCTGCTGCATGAGCAGGAAGATGACGTAGAAGAAGACCATGAGCAGGGTGAAGACGATGCCCGCCGTTCTGGAGGCTATGAACGAGGCGACGGAGCTGAGGTCCAGGCGGTCGAGGAGCTGGGAGATGTTCAGGGTCTTTTCCAGGTGGAGCTGTGTGGAAATACCCACCAGCAGGGCGTCCAGCTTTTGCTCATAGGTCGGGTAGAGCGCCTCGGCCGCGCCGATGCTCTGCATGGTGAGCTGGAACAGGCCCAGCCCCACCAGGAAGACGGTGCAGATGGAGAGCAGCAGACCCAGCTTCTTGCTGTGGCGGAAGATGGGAAAGGGGACCCGGGTGTAGGCGTGGGCCATGGCGTTGATCAGGTACCAGACCATCACGGCCAGCACGATGGGCATGAAGATGGCGCGCCAGTAGGTGAGGATGAAGACGCAGGCGATGGGGATGAAAAGCGCGCAGGCAAAGATGACGACGCCATGAGTGCTGGTGCGTTGGGATTGTTGCATGGGCGTCTCCGCTCTTGTGTTGTGGATGGTCGGTTCCCGCGTCCTGGCCTGGCCGGAAGACGCCGCAAACCCGGCCGTGGTCCGCGCTGCGCGTTCCTTAATTATAATACGATGTTCCAAACGGCCTTGCAATACACACATACAGAGCGATTCGGGAAAGGAATCAGCATCCTGGTAGCCGCTGCCGGACCGGCGTCGGCCAGGAAAAACTTTTGTGAAAGAGGAACGCTTTTGCGTTGACTATCTAGACAATAGATAACCGTCGCTGTATAGAATGCGTCAACCATTCTTAGCATTATCCCGGTGTCTTATCACATTGGTACAGGAAGTGGCCTTCCTACGCTGGAGGGGTGGGCATGGTAACGTTGAACAGCCTCGCGTATCACTTCTCGAATAACAACAGGCACAAGAAATGGCGCTTCTTTATCGGTGAATTTGTCCCTGGGCCTGAGGATCTGGCTCTGGACGTGGGCTTTTCCGAGCGCGAGTTCTCTTCCACCACGAACTACATCGAGAAGCACTACCCTTTTCCGAACCGGCTCAGCGCTTTGGGCGTCGAAGAGCCGAAAGCCATCATCGAGCGGTATCCGGATGTGTCCTTCAGCCGCTATGACGGAGCGATTTTTCCCTTCGCAGATCAGACATTCGACCTCCTGTGGTCCAACGCCGTCATCGAGCATGTTGGCGATTACTCTCGCCAAGTCGCCTTTCTCAAGGAAATACGGCGCGTCGCCAAACGTTTTTTCATTACCACGCCGAACCTCTACTTTCCTGTGGAGGTGCACACGCGCACGCCATTCCTGCACTATCTGGGCAAGGAGCGCTTCGACTGGTATCTGCGGCGGCGGGGACAGGGCTGGGCGACAGACAATTACATGCACCTGTTGAGCCGAAAACAGATCGCGCGGCTCTGCATCGACGCGGGCGTGACCAATTGCGTCATTCGGCCCAACCGGTTGTTCGGCTTCATTCTGGAGTACTGGATATACACACCGCGCGACAACGCTTTGTGCCATTGAGGCCGCGCAGACAAAAAAAGGGCGCCGATCGATTCGGCGCCCTTTTTGCGTTGGCAGGATTACGGCTTCTTCTCTTCTTTCTTATCCGAATGGCCGTCCAGCTTCTCCAGGTAGGTGTCCTCGCTCCGGTCGAGGAACGAGCTCGCCTTCTGGATGATCACGAAGAAGACCGGGACGAAGAAGATGGCCAGGAATGTGGCGGCGAGCATGCCGCCGATGACGCCCGTGCCGATGGAGTGGCGGGCCGCAGCACCGGCGCCGGTGGAGATGGCCAGAGGCACAACGCCCAGGATGAAGGCCAGCGACGTCATGATGATGGGCCGGAAGCGCATGCGCGCTGCATACAGGGCCGAGTCCACGATGGACATGCCGTCTCGGTGCGCGGCCACGCAGAACTCCACGATGAGGATGGCGTTCTTGGCCGACAGACCCACAAGGGTCAACAAGCCGATCTGGAAGTAGATGTCCTGCGCCAGATCGCGCATGAACACGGCCACCAGTGCGCCGAGAATGGCGATGGGCAGGACGCCGAGCACTGCGACGGGCAGGCTCCACTTCTCGTACTGGGCGGCCAGCACCAGGAACACGACCACGATGCCGAACGCCAGGACCATGGGCGCCTGGTTGCCGGCCTTGATCTCCTGGTAGGATGCGCCGCTCCACTCGAAGCCATAGCCTTGCGGCAGGACCTCGGACGCGATCTTGGTGACCTCATCCATGGCTGCGCCACTGCTGATGCCCGGCGCAGGAGCGCCGGTGATCTGGACAGAGGGGAAGCCGTTGAAGTGCGAGACCGCGTTCGCTCCGGCGCGGTAGCTGAGGTCGGTCACGCCGGACAGCGGCACCATGTCGCCCTTGTCGTTGCGCACGAATATCCGGCCGATGTCCGAGGGGCTGTCGCGGAACTCGGACTCGGCCTGGAGCTGCACGCGCCAGATGCGGCCGAACTTGTTGAAGTCGTTGACGTAAAGTGAGCTCAGGTAGGCCTGCATGGCTTCGAACACGTCGGCCACCTGCACGCCCATCATCTTGGTTTTCTCGCGGTTCAGGTCCACGTAGAGCTGCGGCTGGGTGACTCGCAGGGTGCCGCGCACCTCGCTCAGCATCTGGTCCTGGTTGGTTGCTGCAACGAACTTGCTGGCCACGTCGGCCAGCTCCTCGGTGGTTCCCCCACCGCGGGCCTGCAGTTCGAGCTGGAATCCGGCGCGGGTGCCCAGGCCGTGAATCGCGGGCGGCGTAACCGCCAGAACCCGGCCTTTGCCATTGCCCATGAAGTGCATGATGGCCTGTCTGGCCACGGACGCTGCGGAGAGGTTCGGATCGAGCCGCTCGTCAAAGGGCTTGAGGCTGATGAACATGGTTGCAGCGCTGGTGCTGGTGATGCCACCGCTCAGGAAGTCCAGGCCGCCGAGCAGGATGGTCTGCTCCACGGCCGGGTTGCTCAGGAAGAACTCCTCGGCCTCACGCGTCAGCTCGTCCGTGCGGTCCAGTGAAGCGCCGTCCGGGAGCATGACGAAGTTGAGCACGAAGCCCTGGTCTTCCGAAGGCAGAAAGCCCGTGGGCACGGTCTTCTGGAGGGTGTACGCGCCCCAGCAGAGCACGCCGAATATGGCCATTGTGACCGGAGCCCAGCGTATGGCCCGGCGGACGCCTCCGGTGTAGCCCGAGGTCATGTTCTCGACCAGCGAGTTGAACCAGCGGAACAGGATGAACGGCCTGCCGTGGGAAGGGCGCAGAATCAGCCGGCACAGGGCCGGGCTCAGGGTGAGCGCCACCAGGCCGGAGATGGCCACGGACACGGCGATGGTCACGGCGAACTGCTTGTAGAGCTGTCCGGTGAGACCGCCCAGGAAGGCCACGGGAACGAAGACCGCAGAGAGCACGAGCACGATGGCCACGAGTGCGCCGGTCACCTGCTCCATGGCTTTGATCGTGGCGTCCCGCGGGCCGAGCCCTTCCTGCTCCATGATGCGTTCCACGTTCTCCACCACCACGATGGCGTCATCCACCACGATGCCGATAGCCAGCACCAGACCGAACATGGTCAGGGTGTTGATGGTGAAGCCCAGGGCGAGCATGCCGCCGAAGGTTCCCACGATGGCCACGGGTACGGCCAGGAGCGGAATGAGCGTGGCTCGCCAGGATTGCAGGAAGAGGAAGACCACCACGAGAACCAGGATAACGGCCTCGATCAGTGTGTGTACGACCTCCTCCATGGAGGCCTGGATGAAGTCGGTGGTGTCGTGGGGCACGCTGTAGGACACGCCGGGCGGGAAGCTCTTGGCCGCGTGGTCCATGGCCTCGCGCACGCCGTTCATGGTGTCCAGGGCGTTGGCGCCCACCTGGAGGTACACGGGGATGAGCGTGGTGGGCTTGCCGTTCACACGACCGAAGAAGTCGTAGCTTTTCGCGCCCATCTCGACAGTGGCCACGTCCTTGAGCAGCAGCCTGGAGCCGTCCGGGTTGGCGCGCAGGATGATGTTCTCATATTGGGACGCCTCCTGGAGCCGGCCCTGTGTGAGCACCGGCACGGTCAGTTCGAGACGGTCGCCGGAAGGACGCTGGCCGATGGTACCGGCCGGAAACACCGCGTTCTGCTCACGAATGGCGGCGGCCACCTCGGATACGGTCAGACCCCTCGATGCCAACTGGTCCGGGTCGACCCAGATGCGCATGGAGTAGTCTTTGGTACCGAACACGCTCGCATCACCCACGCCGGGCACGCGTTTGATCATGTCCAGAAGGTTGATCGTGGCGTAGTTGCTCAGGAAGATGTCGTCGTAACGGCCATCGGACTCCAGGGCCAGCACGCCGAGCATACTCGTGGACGACTTGGTCACGGTGATGCCCTGGCGCACGACCTCGGCGGGCAACTGCGGTTCGGCGATGGAGAGCCGGTTCTGCACCTCCACGGCCGCCATGTCCTGGTCCGTGCCGATCTCGAAGGTGGCCACGATGTTCACGGCGCCGTTGTTGGAGCAGAGCGCGCTGAAGTAGAGCAGGTTCTTGACGCCGCTGAGCTGCTGCTCAATGGGCGAAGCTACCGACTCGGCTGCCGTCTGGGCGTCCGCGCCGGGGTAGGTTGCGTCAATCTGGACGGTAGGCGGCGTGATTTCGGGATACTCGGCGATGGGCAGCGCGAAAATGGAAACGATGCCCGCGAGCAGGATGAGGATGGACAGCACGCAAGAGAAGACCGGACGGTCGATGAAAAAGCGCGAAAACATGGCTACTGCTCGCTCTTCGGCTGTGATCCGTCGGCCTGGGCGGCCGGCTCGTCCGGGGCTTGCGACACGGTCATGCCGGGCCGGAGGTGCATGATCTGGTCGACGATGACCTTGTCGCCGGGGTGCAACCCGGACTCGACAATCCACATGTCATCCTGCCAGGGGCCCAGAGTAATCGGCCGTATCTCGGCCTTCATGGAGTCGTTGGCCACGTAGACCATGGCTCCCGTAGGATTCTGGATCACGGCGCCCTTGGGAACCTTGAGCGCATTCAGGCGCTCCACGCCTTCCACATTCACATGCACGAACTGGCCGGGCATGAGCTCGCCGTCGGGGTTGGGAAACGTACCGCGCACCACGGCGGAGCCGGTGTTCGTATCGATCTGCGGCGCCGTGTAGGAGATGGCGCCGGTATGGGCGTACTTGGTGCCGTCGGCCAGGGTGATCTCAAGGCGCATGTCCTGGATGCCGGGCTGGTTGGTCTCGCCGCTCTGGGCCATGCGCTTGGCCTGCAGCATGTCCTGCTCGCTCACGGTGTAGCGCACATAGATAGGATCGATCTTCTCCACCACGGCCAGCAGGCCGCCGCTCGTGTTGTCCACGTAGCTGCCCACATCCTTCTGGGCCATGCCGATGAGACCGTCGATGGGGGATTCGACCTTGGTGTAGCTCAGGTCGAGCTCGGTCTGCACGATACGGGCCTTTTCCAGCTCGATGTTGGCCAGGGCCACGCTCTGATCAGTCTGCAGCTCGTTCAGCTCGTCCTCGGTCGCGGAGCCGCTTTGCCGCAGCGCTGTGTAGCGCTTGAGCTGCTGATTGATGCGTTCAAGCTGGGCCTGGGCGCTGGCAAGCTGCGCCTTGGTCATGTCCAGGGCGGCCTGGAAGGATCGGGGATCGATGCTGAACAGAAGCTGTCCCGCCTTGACATGGCCGCCTTCGGTGAAGTGTTTGCTTTCGAGGAAGCCGTTGACCCGCGCGCGGATCTCCACGGTCTGCGACGACTCGGTCTGTCCTAGAAAGACCTGCTTCAGAGGCACGGTCTTGGGCTGCATGGTCAGGATATGCACGGGCACGGCCTGTTGCTGCGCGCTGGATTGCACGGCCTGGGGACCGTGATCCGCTTTGTTCCAGTACAGAATGCCGCCGACCACCGTGGCCGCAAGTATGAGGAGCACGATGGCGCGCCAGATGAAACGCGCCGTCATGCCGGGCTTCTGGTTGTGTGCTGTTGTTTCTTCCATGATCGTTCCTTGTCGTTCCGCCCCCGAAAAGCATGCGGACGGGGTCTCCACCGGCAAACAAGCCGGGAACAGGTCCGCCATGCCTCCATGGCGATCAATATGTGCGAAGGGAGGCTAATCGCCTAGCGTTGCTGCCACGTCGTCATTTGGACTGCTGGAAGACGTAAGCAGGCCGTGCATGATGAGATTTTTGATGTCTGCGGCCTGTTGTTCCATGCTCGAAACGCGTCCGGTGAAGTAGTTGGTGAAGATGGTGCCGTACAAAGTGTTGCCGATGATATCCAGGGTGTTGTCTATTGGAATCTCGCGGAACACGCCTGCCTCGATGAGCGACCGGAACAGAGCCCTGGCCTGGTCGCGATGCGCCGAGCGGTACTTCCGGTAGGCGGGGGTGCGCCGATCCCTCAACACGGAGCGTTCCTGGACGAGGATTTCCACAAACTCCGGGTGTTCGTCGAAGTACCCAAGGAAAGAGCGGACGCTGTCGCTGATGCGATCGAGGGGGTCCTCGGCGCGGGAAGACGAGGTCGCATCGAGCAGTCCGATCATCACGTAGTCCACAGTCTCCTGAAACAGGGTCAGCTTGCTGTTGAAGTAGTTGTAGACCGTGCCCTTGGCGCAGCCGGCGGCGTCGGCAATGGCTCCCACGTCGGTCCTGGAGTATCCGTGGCGCGCAAAGAGCAGCACGGCGTGGTGCAGGATCTCGTTCTTCCGGCGCTGCTCCAGGGTCGGATCGCAGGGGCGGCCGGGCCGCGCGCAGTTCTTCTGACAATCGCTCATACATTTATTCCAATTAATTGACTGACAAGTCAGTCAGTGTATGGGGGGGTCTTATCGCTCTTGTGAACTTCCGTCAACTTTCATTTGTGTGCCACCGGGAAAATCATGGCCGCAGGCAGATTTCGGGAATATTCCTAAGACAATGGGACTGACAATCGTTCCGAGGGCGCAGGCCGGCGCGGCGCAGAAGCGAATATCCACAGGCGTGTGATAAAGAGGGCTGTTTGCCCCGCCTGTCCAGAGTCTCACGGAGATTTCAAGACGCGTACTTTTCCAGATGCCGCCTTGCATATGACACCGACAACGCGCTAGTGTGTCTCATTATTGATAGCTCTTATATACCGTATTCCCATCCGCCAGGAGGATTCCATGGACCGTTATGAGAACTACTACCGTTCCGTCGTGCTCGCCGTGAAGGCAATCAACTCGACCCTCGAGCCGACGGAAGTGATCGCCGCCATCGTAGAGCAAACCGTGAAGTGCATGGGCGTCCGGGGCAGCACCCTGCGCCTGCTGGACCGCAGCGGCAAGTACCTCAAGGCCTCTGCTTCCTATGGTCTTTCCCGCGACTATCTTCGCAAGGGACCCGTGGAGGTGGAAAAGAGCGGTGTGGACCGTCTAGCCCTGCAGGGCGAGGTGGTCGAGATCGAGGACGTGTGCTGCGATTCGCGCTTCCAGTACCCGGAGGCCGCCAAGGACGAGGGCATAGTCTCCATGCTGGTGGCGCCCCTGAGCACCGACCAGCGCGTGATAGGCATCATGCGCGTCTACACCGGAGAAAAGTACACATTTGACGAGGCCGAGAAGGAGTTTCTCAACGCCATCTCGGACATCAGCGCCCTGGCCATCGAGAACGCGCGTCTCCATCAGGCCCTGAAAACCGACTACGAGATGCTTTCGGCTTTCGAAAACCGCATCTTCGAAGACTAACCCCACGACGATTTCGAGGAGATTTCTATGGATACGCTCAGAGTCGGCATCAACGGCTTCGGCCGTATCGGCCGCCAAGTGCTCAAGGCCATGCGCGAACATTGGGAGAATGATCTCCAGGTGGTTGCGGTGAACGATCTGTACGATACCGCCACCAACGCCCACCTGCTGGAGTTCGACACCAACTATGGACATACGCCTTTCGAGGTGAGCGCCACCGAGGATACCATCTCCTTCGGCGGCTGGGACATTCGCTGCTTCGCCCTGCGCGACCCCCGGGAGATTCCCTGGGACGATCTCGGCGTGGATGTGGTGATCGAGTCCACGGGCATCTTCCGCACCGGCCCCAAGGCCATGGCCCACGTCAAGGCGGGCGCCAAGAAGGTCATCATCTCGGCCCCGGCCAAGGAAGAGGACGTCACCGTGGTGCTCGGCGTCAACGAGGACCAGTACGACCCCAAGAACCACGTGATCATTTCCAACGCCTCGTGCACCACCAACTGCCTGGCCCCGGCGGCCAAGGTGATCCACGAGAGCTTCGGCATCGAGCGCGGCGCCATGTGCACCGTGCACTCCTACACCAACGACCAGCGCATCCTGGACCTGCCGCACAAGGACCTGCGCCGGGCCCGCGCCGCCGGGCAGAACATCATCCCCACCACCACGGGCGCGGCCAAGGCCGTGGCTCTGGTGCTGCCGGAGCTCAAAGGCAAGTTGGAAGGCTACGCCCTGCGCGTGCCCACGCCTACCGTCTCCATCGTGGACTTCTCTTGCGTGCTGGAAAAGGCCACGGACACCGAAGGGTTCAAGGATGCGCTCAAGCAGGCGTCCGAAGGTCCGCTCAAGGGCATCCTGGGCTACTCCGAACGCCCGCTCGTCTCCATGGACTTCAAGGGCGACCCGCGCTCGTCGATTGTGGAGGCCGAGTATTGCAAAGTGCAGGACGGCAACTTCGCCAAGCTCGTCACCTGGTACGACAACGAATGGGGCTACTCGTGCCGCGTTGCCGACCTGGCCAAGCTCATCAAGGATCGTTGGGTGTAGTGCGTCTTTCCGCTTTGCCGACCCAAACGTGACCTGAGGGTAATGAGAAAGGGCCGGGAGATTCTCCCGGCCCTTTTTGCGTGTATGGATACGGCCGAAGCCTGTCGCTAGGATTCGCTCTCGTCCCCGGCGTCCTCCGGGTCGTTCTCTTCAGCAACTTCGGGAACGGCCGGCTGCTGCGGCGGTTCGGCCTTCTGCTCGCCCATGAACAGCCCGGGCAGCTTGATGCCGCCGAGCTCGGCGATCTCGTGGGCAAAGGGCAGGGCCTGGGCGAATCCCTGCACAAAGTTGGAGACGCCATCGCCGGAGCCGCCGTCCATGACCAGGACCTTGTCGATCTGTAGGTTCTGCAGCGCCTCGGTTTGCATTTTGAAGAGCTCCGGCATCTTGTCCGCCATCATCAGCATAAAGGCCTTGCCTGCGTCGCCGCCGGCCGCGGCCACGATCTTGCCCAGACCCTCGGCCTGCGCGCCGAGCAGCGCTTCCAGGCCCTTGGCCTCGTTCTCCATGCGTGCGCGCATCTCCAGGCCTTCACCTTCGCCGCGGCGTTGGGCTGCTTCCTTTTCCGCCTCGGCCTGAATGACCCGCTGCGACTTCTGCGCTTCGGCCTCGATGATGAGCTGCTGCTTGGCCGCCTCGGCGTCCGGCACGGTGTCGGCCAGCTTGGCCGCAATTTCGCGATCCTTGCGCGCCAGCTCCGTGAGCTTCTCGGACTCCAGGGCTTCCTTGGCAGCCTCGGCCATGCGGATGCGCTCGGCCTTGGCCGCATTGGCGTCCACCTCGGCCTTCTTGATGCGCAAGTCGCTGTCCGCCGCAGCCTCGATCTGCAACGCATCGCGCTCACCCTTCACGGCGAGTGCCGCCGCCGAGGCCTGGCGCACGCGCAGGGCGCTTTCGGCATCCGCCTCGATGGCTTTGGCCTCACGCTCGCCCTTTACGGCTTCTGCCTCTGCCTGGGCCGTGGCTGTCCTCGTATCGCGATGCGCCTCCGCCACCAGGATATCGCGCTCCTTCACGGCCTTGGCCTCGCCCACGGAGCCGTTCCGCTCCTGCTCGGCCACCTCGATCTTGGCCTTGTTGGTGGCCTCTGCCGCGGCGCGTTTGCCCAGTGCGGCCAGGTAGTTGCTCTCGTCTGTGACGTCCTTGATGTTCACGTTGATCAGCCGCAGGCCGATCTTTCCCAGCTCGTCCTCCACGTTGTCCATCACCGTCTGCTGGAACTTCTCGCGGTCGGCGTTGATCTCCTCGATCTTCATGGTCGCGATGGTGGCGCGGAACTGGCCGAAGATGATGTCCGAGGCGGTCTGCTCCACCTCGGCCATGGACAGGCCCAGCAGGCGCTCGGCCGCGTTGTTCATGATCTCGGGGGAGGAGGATATGCCCACGGTGAAGGTGGACGGCGCGTTGACCCGGATGTTCTCCTTGGACAGCGCGCTCTTCAGATCGATGTCTATGGTCAGCGGCGTCAGGTCCAGGAACTGGTAGTCCTGGAGCACCGGAATGACGAAGGTGGCGCCGCCGTGCACGCACTTGGCGCTGCGTGCCTGGCCGCCGGCAATGCGGCCCACCCGGCCGAAGACCACGAGGATCTTGTCCGGCGGGCAGCGTTTGTAGAACTTGATGAGCGTGATGAAGGACAGAAATCCGATGACCACAAGCAGCGCGACAAAGAGCGAGAGCTGTACGAATACCGATCCGAATTCCATGAAGAGCTCCTGGGAGAAGGGGTGCAGTGTCGGTGCGGATGTACTTTCATTGGGATGCGGCGTTCAAAGGGTCGAGGTGCGGCGCTCCTTGGACAATGGTCCGGCAGGCGGGCGTGGTCCGCACCGCCGAAAGATATTACACAATGTATGTTGCGAAATCGGCTCGGCCTACTCGGCCAGCGGCTCCACCACCAGGCAGTCCCCCTCGCAGGCTGTGATCCGCACGGAAGCGTGGATCGGCAGGGGCGACGGGTTGTCGGTGAGTGCCGCGAACTCGCGCTGGGCGCTCTTGGTGGTCACCAGCACCTTGCCCCGGCGGGAGCGATTTGCGCCGATCTCGATGTAGACGCGGCCGATCTGGCCGGCGGCGTCGCTCATGTCGTCCTCCTGCTCTTCGGAGAGCGAGTAGAGCGCGGCCATGAGCTTGTACATGACAAAGGCGGCGATGGCTCCGCCCGCCACGGCGCAGTTGGCGGCCCAGAAGGGGTGCAGTCCGGCCTGCATGGCCAGGAAGCCGGCAGCGCCGAACCCCATGAGGTAGTTGATGAGGTTGCGGAAGGAGAGGTAGCGGACCAGACCGCGGAAATGGCCATCGTGACTGTCGCCGTGGCTGAGGTCGTCGCCCACGTCACCCATGTCATCGGGCGCGTCGCCATGGGCCGTGTCCCCGCCGGCGCCGCTGTCCAGGTGGGAGCCGTCGGCGTCCTCCCCGCCAAAGGAGAGAAACGTCATGGTCAGAAAGACGAGAAAACTGACAGCAAGGATGATGAGATACGGCAAGCTGCCCCCGAGGCTTTGGATGAACCCTGTCAGCATGACGCTACAACCTTGTTGAATGTTTCGTTAAAGTTCCCATAGGGGTCAAATCGAGTCAAGAAAAATCGGATATTCGCTTCGTCTTTGCGGAATGGTTGCATCTGGTTGTCTTTGGTAACGTCCGAGGGGGCGTATGCGCGCAGGGCCGCCCGGCCACGCAGGCCGGCGCGATGTCCATAATGGTGGACACGCTGGGCCGAAAGAGCCAGACTCGTTGTATTGAGGATGGCACGGCTTCTTTCGGACGCCGGGCCCGTCCATACAACAGTGAATGGCCGTCTCGCTACGGTTTGGAACAGCCTGTATGAGCAGAACTTTTTCACCAGAATGATGGAGGAGACATGAGCATGCGCAAGAAGGAGCGGGCAATCGAGGATAAGGCCCAGGTGGAGGAGCTGCTGCTGCGGTGCGAGGTCATTCAGCTCGGGCTCTGGGACGGCGAGCAGCCGTACGTCGTGGCGGTGAACTTCGGTTACAAGGATGGAGCCATCTACTTCCACAGCGCGCCGGACGGTCGCAAGGTCGAGTGCGTGCAGAAGAACGGTATGGTCAGCTTTGTGGCCATTGCTGAACACGCGATCGTCCGCGCGGACAAGGCCTGCGGCTTTACCACACATTTCAAGTCCGTGAGCGGTTTCGGCAGAGCTGCGTTGCTGACCGATCCGGCGGAGAAGGCCAAGGGGCTGGACGCCATCATGGCGCACTACGACGGCCCCGTCGGCGAGTACGACGAGAAGGTTCTGGGGCGTACGGCCGTGGTGCGCATCGCCGTGGAGTCGATGGTCGGCAAGATCAACCCGACGCCCGGCAAGGACTCGTAAACACAACCACGCCGCTTTGTGGTCTGGACGGCTGGGGAGCGCTGCTCTTCAGCCGTTTGTTTTTGGGCGGTGCGTGTTGAGTATGTCGCTTTCCCTTGAAAAAGCGTCACGAGGGGCATACGTATTCCCCAACACAAAATGCGGGCAATGCTTCGGATACATGCCCCAGCGGTCTGGAATCGGGCAACGGTGCTGGCATGGGCCTTGCTCGAACTGAAAGATGTACGCCGGTGCAGCGGGAAATCCCGGCGCACCGCGCTGAACTGTTTCAAAATTGTAGACGCCCCTGTCACAAAAAGGAAAGCAATGAAGACACTCGACCAGCTCATGGCCTCGGTCATCCAGTCGGGCCAGCAGGACACCCCGGACCCCGGCGAGCTCGATCTGCTCCTGTACTCCCCGTGTCCGGTCAAGCTGGCGGTCAAGGAGCGGCTGGACGCCGTGCTCCAGGCGTATGAGGACGCCGGCGACCCCGTTAGCATCCATATTCCCATGGGGTGCACCTCGGTGGACCCGTACGATCCCCTGCATCTGGAAACCGACCCGGACAGGCTGCCGGACATCATCGCCTCCATCGGCTTCGGTGATTTCTTCCGCAAAGGCTTTGTCGACCGCTTCGTCAACACCGGCGTGTTCGAAGCCGTGCTGCCCGAGAAGGTGCACCCCCTGCACGAGCAGGCCGGCATTGTGGACCCGGAAGGCCGTTACACGGTCTACGCGCTCACACCGTACATCTTCATGGCGGACATGAAGCGCCTGGGCGATACCCCGCCGCCGCGAACATGGGAGGACCTGCTCGATCCGCGCTACCGCGGGCAGATCAACATGTGCGGAGACGGCGACGACATGGCCGACGCCGCGCTGATGAGCATCTACAAGGAGTTCGGCATGGAGGGCATCGAGGCGCTGGCCGCCAACGCGCACGGCCTCATGCACTCCTCGCGCATGGGCAAGTCCGGCGGATCGGCGCTGGGCGGCGGCATCTACATCCTGCCGTACTTCTTTGCGGAAACATCCCTGCAGCCCGAGCACATGAAGGTGATCTGGCCGGAAGACGGCACGGCCGCCAGCCCCATCTATTTCCTGGCCAAACGCTCGGCCCGGCCCAGGCTGGACAAGCTGCTGGAGTTCTTCACCAAGGGTTTCGGCGAAATTCCGAGCGCCCGCTGGTTCCTGCCCCTGGGCGGCCCCGCACCAGACAACCTCGCCCCGGATGCGCGCATCAAGTGGGTGGGCTGGGACTTCATCCGCGGCAACGACATTACGGTGGTGCGCGACGAGCTGAACGCCACCTTCCGCCGCCTGGTTCAGGAGACGCCGTGCGACTCGTGACCGTGGCCGGGCCGCCCTCGTGCGGCAAGACATCGATTCTGACCAAGGCCTGCGCCGAGCTGATGCGCCAGGGCGTTTCCTGCGCCGTGGTCAAGTTCGACTGCCTGCAGACCAGGGATTCGGACATCTACGCGGCCGCCGGCATTCCGGCCACTGCCGTGCTCTCCGGCGGTTTGTGCCCGGACCACTTCTTCGCCACCAACCTGGAGGAAGCCTTTGCCTGGGCCAAGGACGCCGGGGCCGAGTGCTGCGTCATCGAGACGGCCGGGCTGTGCAACCGCTGTTCGCCGCATCTGCGCGGCGTGCTGGGTCTGTGCGTCATCGACAACCTCATGGGCATCGAGGCGCCCAAGAAGATCGGTCCCATGCTGCGCATGGCCGACCTGGTGCTGGTGACCAAAGGAGACCTGGTCTCCCAGGCCGAGCGCGAGGTCTACCGCCACCGCATCCGCCAGATGAACTCCAAGGCCATAATCAGGCACATCAACGGCCTGACCGGGCAGGGCTGCCGGGACCTGGCTACCATCCTGGCCATGGCGCCGTCCATCGAGAAGGTCACGGACATGCGCCTGCGCTTCCCCATGCCCGCGGCGGTCTGCTCCTACTGCCTCAGCGAAACCCGCATTGGCAGCCGCTACCAGAAGGGCAACGTGAAAAAGGTGACCTTCGGAGGCGCGCATGAGCAGTGATATCCTGACGCTGCAGAGCGTGACCGTCACTTCGGGGCACGACAAGTCCGGCAGGGCGGAGACCATGGACGTGGTCTTCTCCCCGGGTGAGATCACGGCGCTGCTCGGTCCCACGGGATCGGGCAAGAGCCGCTTCCTCTACGACATCGAGTCCCTGGCCGACCGCGACACGCCGTCCAACCGCTGCGTGCTGCTGGACGACGCCAAGCCCGACCCGGAACGCCGCTTCGAGCTCCAGGGTCGGCTGGTGGCCCAGCTCAGCCAGAACATGAACTTTGTGTTGGACATGGGCGTGCGCGACTTCATCCGCACCCACGCCGAAAGCCGGGAGGCGGACGACCCCGAGGCTACGGCCGACACGGTGATCCAGGCGGCCAACGACCTGGCCGGCGAGCCCTTCCACCCGGACGTGCAGCTCACGCAGCTCTCGGGCGGGCAGTCCCGCTCCCTGATGATTGCGGACGCGGCATTGCTCAGCTGGTCGCCCATCCTGCTCATCGACGAGATCGAGAACGCCGGCGTGGACAAGAGCCGCGCCCTGGATCTTCTGGTGAAGAGCGACAAGATCGTGGTCATCGCCACGCATGACCCAGTGCTGGCCCTGTCCGCCAACCGGCGCCTCGTGTTCGAGAACGGCGCCGTCCGCGACGTACTGATGCGCTCCGAGGCGGAAGAGCAGCTTCTTGCCAGGCTGGAACAGATGGAGGAGGAGTACGCGGGCATCCGTTCACGGCTCAGAAAAGGGGAGCCGCTGGAGTAGGGCACGCGCGAAGAGTGCCGGCGCAAGCCGCAACAAGTACAGAGAAACAAGGGCCGAGGATGCACATCCCCGGCCCTTTTGCTTTGCGATGACTGCCGGCAGGCGGGGGGAGAGCCGGACCTCGGAAAGTACCGCCGTTGCTAGACCTTCTGCTCCACGGCGTTGAAGCACGGGATGCACAGGGTCTTGCCGCCGAACCGCCGCGTGCGGGACTCCATGGTCTTCTCGCCGCAGGACTCGCAGACCAGGCTCTCCAGGACCTGCGCTGGCGAGGGGACCGACTCCTTTGGCTCCATGACCTCGAACATCTCCTCCAGGGGCAGATCGAGGAAGCGCTGCTGGAGCAGCTTGTAGAGCTCGGCGTTGCGCGCCTTGTCCGCTTCGGTGGCCGTGCCCTCGGCGAGTTTGCGCTCCAGCTCGGTGTGCTCCTCGTCTACGTCGTTACGCAGGTCCGGCCGCATCAGGGCGCGGAACCCGTCGCCCGTGTTGCGGTCGTAGAAGTTGAAGGCCATCTTGCCGTAATCCTTGTGGATCAAGTTCCCCTTGCCGTAGGTGCAGCTGGTGAGGAATTGGATGGCGTCCACGCCGCACATGTCGGTTTCCACCACGGCGACCAACTCGGTCTCGTCCGGGGAGCCGAGCTTGAGCAGCGCCAGCTCGGCGGCGCGGATGCCGATGGTCAGGCCCGGGCAGTCGTGGCCGTGGAAGGAGATGATCTCGTCGATGATCTGCTGGTCGATGGTGCAAGGCATGCGATTCACCTGTCGTATGGTTGAGGTTCAGGCCGCCGCCGGCACGATGACCGGGCCGCCGTCCATGTGGTGGACGGCCACGGGCAGCCCGTACACGGTTTCCACGATCTCCGGGGTCAGCTCCCGCGGGCAGACGGCCGCGTGCACGCCGCCATCCTTGAGGAACAGGGCCTTGTCCGCAAAGCGCAGTGCCGTGTTCAGGTCGTGCATGGTCATGACCGCGGCCACGCCGTGCTCGTCCACCACGCGGCGGATCATGGTCATGATCTCCATCTGGTTGCGCAGGTCCAGGGAGCTGGTGGGCTCGTCCAGGAGCAGCAGGCGCGGCTCCTGCACCAGGGCGCGGGCGATGCAGACCTTTTGCAGCTCGCCGCCGCTGAGCTCGTCGATGTAGCGCAGGCAGAGGTGGTCCATGTGCAGCCGGCGCAGGGCCGCGTCTACGATCTTGAGGTCGTTGTCCGAGACGCGCCAACGGATGTGCGGCTTGCGGCCCATGAGCACGGCGTCGAACACGGTGAGCCGCGCAGCCTCGGACCGTTGCGCCACGTAGCCGATCTCCTTGGCGATCTCGCCGGCGGACATCTTCAGCACGTTGCGGTCGTCCACGAGAATCGCGCCGCCGCTGGCCCTGTGGATGGAATTGACGCACTTGAGCAGCGTGGTCTTGCCCACCCCGTTGGGGCCGAGGATGGCGAGCAGCTCGCCGGCCGCCACCTGGAACGAGACGCCGTCCAGCACCGGGTGGCTGTTGTAGGTGAAGGTCAGGCCGTCGATCTCCAGGAGCATGGTCCCGGCGATAGCGTCCGGATGGATATGCCGGTGGTGCGGATTGTTGGTCATCATCGTCCTCCGCGGCCTCGAATGATCAGCCAGATGAAGACAGGCGCGCCCATGAACGCCGTGAGCACGGACACGGGCAGCACGTGGGGCGCAAGGATAAGCCGCGCGGCCGTGTCCGAAACGAGCAGGAGCAGCCCGCCGCCCACAATGGAGGCCGGCAGCAGAAAGCGGTGGTCCGAGCCGATGACGCGGCGGACCATGTGCGGCACCACCAGCCCCACGAAGCCGATGACGCCGAGAAAGGAGATAATCACGGCCGTGAGCGCCGAGGCGATGAGCATGCCGACCATGCGGACGCGCTCCACGCGCACCCCCAGGCCCTTGGCCGTTTCGTCGCCGGCGTCGATGGCGTTGTAGCTCCAGCCGTGGGCCAGAAAGTAGATGGAGGCGGCGGCCGTGGCAGCGGTGATGATGCCGAGCTCCTGCCAGGAGGCCCGCGCCGTGTCTCCAAAGGTCCAGAACACGATGGCCGCGAGCTGCACGTCGTCCGCAAAGAACTGCAGGAACATGGTGCCGGCTGTGAACAGCGCGCCCAGGGCCACGCCCGTGAGCACCATGACCTCCGGCGTTGCCCCGCGCAGGCGGGAGACCGCGATGATCACACCGGCTGCGGACAGGCTGAACGCGAAGGCCGCGGCGGTGGTGGCCAGGGGATTGGTGATGGTTATCGAGCTGACCATGGAGGAGGTCATCATGCCGCCGCCCAGGATCATCACGGAAAAGGCCGCGCCGAATGCCGCGGCGTGGGAAATGCCCAGGGTGAACGGCGAGCCCAACGGGTTGCGCAGGATGGACTGCATGGCCGCGCCGGACACGGACAGGCCGGCTCCGGCCACGATGCTGGCCAGGGCCTGTGGCAGGCGGATGTTCCAGACAATGGCGTCGAACCGCGCCGTGGTGGCCATGCCCAGCAGGCTTTTGGCCACGTCGAGCATGGGCACCTGGGCCGCGCCCAGGGAGATGGCCGTGACCAATGCCAGTGCCAGCGCGGTGCAGCAGCCGCCGATGAATACGACCTTGAGCCCGATGTGGCGGCGGTACGCCGCAGGAACCTCGCCATCGGCAAAGTGCATGGAGCGTCCTATTGCGTGAGGGGCACGGGCTCGAAGGCCAGGCCGCCGAACATGGCGTTCATGTCCGGGAACACGGGCTTGCCCACCAGGAAGGTGTAGATGGCGTCGGCCTGGGCGGCCGGCTCCACATCCTTGAACTTCTCGGGGTACAGCACCTTGCCGATGAAGTAGGCATTGGCCAGGATGGAGCCGTAGTTTTTCGAATACCAGTTGTACGGCAGCAGGCCGTAGACCTTGCCCTGCTGCACGGCCGTGAGGGTCTGGTAGGCCGGGTCGGTGCGCAGCTCGAAGAGGCCGCCGGCCTCGTCGCCGAGCTGGAGCGTGGCCAAATCCAGGAAGAGCACGTCCGGATTCCACTCCACGATTTTTTCCTTGGCTACGTCGGAGTGCTGCATTTTCTTGCCGGCGCCTTCGCCGGCCAGGTTCCGGGCGTGCACGAACAGGAAGGGCGGGTAGATGGGCTCTGTGGACTGGTAGCCGTGCGGCCCGCGGTGGGCCACGCCGCCGATGAAGACCGAGGGCCGCTGGTCCTCCGGAATGTCGGCCGTGCGCTGCTCCAGGTCCGCGATGTGCGAATCAAAGTACGCGATAACCTCCTCGGCGCGGTCCTGCCTGCCCACGACGCCGGCCATGATCCGCAGCGCTTCGTAGAACTGCGGCCGCTGTACGCCGAGGTCGCCGTAGTTGAGCACCACCACGGGGATGCCGGTCTTGGCCTGGAGCTCGTCCGGGTCATAGCCCATGCTCGTGGTGTAGGTTTTGAGGATGACCTGGGGCTGCGGCTCCAGCGTGAGGATCAGCTCCGGGTTGTCGTGGCCGCGGAACTCTCCGAATATGGACATGGTCTTGAACTGCGGGTTGGCCAGGGCGTATGGCCGGGCGTCGAACTGCCGGCGGCGGACCTCGATGTCGTCCACGGCCACGATCATGTCCTGCGCGCCCAGGTAGGTGAGCAGCCGGAGGCAGCCGGAGCCGGAGCAGATGACATGTTGCACGTCGTCCGGGATGTCGACCGTTCTGCCAAGGGCGTCCGTGATGGTACGCGCATGGGCGGGCACGGCGGCGAGGAGCAGGAGCGCACCCACGGCGCAGAGCGCCGCGGCAAGGCGTAGACGGAAATTGCGGGGCAAGGCCATACGCTTCTCCATTTTGGACAAGAATTGCGTGGAGAGTGTTACGTAATTAAATCTGTTGTTACGAACTACAGAAAACAATGCAGTGGGTCAAGGGCGCGGCAGATCAGCTGGAGCCGGGCCGTTCCTGAAGAGAAGAAGCAACTGGGTAGTACGTCAGCTGAGAGGGAGAGCGGGCTGGAGGCAGTCGGCCTTGGATCGCTGCATGGCACGAACCAACGATTCATCTGTTGAGGAAGCGAATCGAACAGCATTCAACGCTCAACAATGAAGACAACGGGAGCAGGGCGGAGCCGGGCAATAACTCCGATATGGAAGGCAATACCGCGGCAGGACGGCGCGGCTAATCGATGCCCATGAGCCCGAGCTGCCGCGGGTCCTTGGGGTACTCGGGGGTGGCGCCGGACTGCGAGGCCACGAAGGCCCCGAGACGGTTCGCGCGGATGAGGCACTCCTGCAGGGGCACGCCTGTGAGGTAACCGATGATCAGCGCGCTGAAAAAGGCGTCGCCGCTGCCCACCGGGTCGGCCTGGGCCACCGGGAACCCGGGGTGATGGAAGGCGCGCTCGCTGTCGTATATGGATGCGCCCTTGTCGCCGTCGGTCACCGCAATTACCGCGATGCCGAACATTCTGATCAGGGTGCGGGCCACGGCGTCTTCCGTCTCCTGCGACTGGAGGAACCAGTCGTTGAGCTGGCCCAGCTCCTCGCGCGTCATTTTGACCACATCGGCGGCGTGGAGGGAGCTTTCCACAAGCTCCGGCAAATCGAAGGGCGGGCGCAGGTTGACGTCGTAGAACTTCTGCTGCGCCCTGCTCAGAAGGAGCTGCAGGGTGCGGCGGCTCACGCCGTTGCGCTGCGCCAGGGTGCCGAACACCAGGTGGAACGGCGCGTGCGTGATTGTCTCGGGAACCTCGGATTCGCGGATGTTGTCCCAGGCCGAGGGCTGGACGATCTCGTAGCTGGGCTCGTTGTTGGCGGCAAAGGAGACCAGAACCAGCCCGGTGGACAGTTCCGCATCCTTTTGGATGCCGTCGAGCGGGATGCCGAGGCGCTCAATGCGCTCAAGGGCTTCCGCGCCGTACGAATCGTTGCCAATGCGGCTGATCATGCCCGCGGGCCACTTCTGGGCATAAAGGTGGTACGCGACGTTGAGCGGAGCGCCGCCAAGCACCTTCTTGTCCGGAAACTGGTCCCAGACAATTTCGCCGTAGGAAATAACTGGTGTGTGCTCCATAGTTCCCTTGATGTTGCAAGGTGTAGGTCTGTGTCAGCAGATGTGCCGCCGCATCCTATTCAGTTTTTCCGCGATCACGCCACGTCATGCAGGGCCGAGAGCCGGGATCTGTAGGTGGAGTACGCATGCTGATAGGCGGCCACGGACTCCGCATCCGGCGTGACGGCGCTGGACTCGTCCAGGGCCACGAATCGCTTGCAGAGCTCGGCCAGGGACGCGCCGTCTCCCCTCGCATGGCTGTCGCACCAGGCGGCCTGGATTGCGCCGCCCAGGGCGGCCGCCTCCACCACCTCCGGGCAGACTACCGGTGTGTCCATGATGTCGCAGACGAGCTGCCGCCAGAACAGACTCTTTGCACCACCGCCGATGAGGCGGATGTCGCGGCTCTTCATGCCGATGCCGCGCAAAAGGTCCAGGCCGTAGCGCAGGCCGAAGGTGGGGCCTTCGTAAGCGGCGCGGCAGAGGTTCGCCGGCGTGTAGTTCTGCACGGTCAGGCCCAGCAGCGTGCCGCTGGCGTCCGGCAGAGCCGGCACACGCTCGCCGTTGAAGAACGGCAGCATGGTGATGCCCTCCGCCCCGATGGGAGCTCGCGCCGCGTGCTGTTCGAAGGCAGCGATGTCGAAACCGAACGATTCGCGCACGGCGTTGGCCACCCCGGTCAGATTCATGGTGCAGATCAGCGGCAGCCAGCCGTTGCTGGACGAGCAGAACGGAGCCACCAGCGCTTCATGATGGTGCGGCGCGCTGCCGGAAAAGCCATAGATCGCGCCGGACGTGCCCAGGCTCATGGTGATGACGCCGTCATCGATGTTGCCGGTGCCGATGGCGCCCATCATGTTGTCGCCACCGCCGCTGGATACCAGGACGTCGCCGGACAGGCCCAGCTCGGAAGCGACCGCCTGGCGCACCGTGCCCGCTGGCTCCTGCGCCTCGATGAGGGGCGGCAGGGCGCGCTCCAGGCCGCCGTCCGGGTCGATCAGCGCCAGCACCTCCGGAACCCAGCGCCGCTCGCGGATATCGAAGTACCCGGTGCCGGAGCTGTCGCCATACTCGGCCACGATGTTTCCGGTGAGCCAGTAGTTGAGGTAGTCGTGGGGCAGCAGGATGTGGGCGATGGCCGCGAAGCTGTCCGGCTCGTTCTGTTTGAGCCAGAGCAGCTTGGACAGGGTGTAGCCGGTGGCGACCACCAGGCCGAGCGTGTCCATGGAGCCGGCGTGGCCCCCCATCAGGCGCAGCAGGTCCGCGTTCTGGGGGGCGGTTTCCGTGTCGCACCACAGCTTTGCCGGGCGGATGACCTCGCCGTTGTTGTTCAGCGCGACCAAGCCGTGCTGCTGGCCGGAGACGCCTATTGCGCGGATAGACCGGCTGTCCACGCCGGCCGCATCGATGGCCTTGCGGTACGCTTCCCGCAGACCGTCGACCCACCACTCCGGCTCCTGCTCCCGCCGGCCGCCCGGACCGCTGATCATCTGGTGTGCGGCATAACCCTCGCCGCGAATTGTGCCCTGCTCCGGGTCGAGGATGACCACCTTGGTCCCCTGGGTGCCGCAATCAACGCCCATGTACATGGCGATTTACCTGTCGCCTGCAAGATAGTGCTGCAGGGTCTTTTCCGCGCCGTCGGCCCAGAGCCTGTTCAGCCAGGCCGTGAACTGCTCCACAAAGGCGGGCGCGTCCGCAGTTGTCCCGTAGATATCCCGCATCTCCAGCCATGCCGCCGGGTTGTCCTTGGCCTTCTGGGCCTGCTGCTGCAAGCGGTCCCAGCTCGGGTCGTTGGGCTCGATCGTCGCGCCCGAGTCCGTGACGCCGTAGCAGTAACGGCACCACAGGGCGGACTCCAGGGCCAGGCCGGTGATGTCGCGGCCCTGCTTCAGGTTGTCCGCGATGGACGGGATGATGAACTTGGGCTGGCGGTTGGAGCCGTCCAGGCAAAGCCGGCGGATGGTGTCGCCGATCTTGGGGTTGGCGAAGCGCCGGGCGATGAGCGCGTAGTAGTCCTGGAGGTCGGTATCCGGCACGGGTGGCACGATGGGGATGATCTCCTCGTTCTCCACCTTGTCCAGGAAGGCGCGGATGAGCGTGTTTTCCATGGCCTCGTGCGCGAACTCGATGTCCATGAGCCCGCCGGGGTAGGCGATGACGGCGTGGCCGCCGTTGAGGATGCGGATCTTCATGTTCTCGTACGGCGTGACGTCCGGCACGAACTGCACGCCGACCTCTTCCAGGGCCGGGCGTCCGGCCGGGAAGTTGTCTTCGAGCACCCATTGTTTGAAGTCCTCGCAAAAGACCGGCATGGCGTCCTCGATGTCGAACTCCTCAGCCACGATGCGGCGCTCGCGGTCGCTGGTTGCCGGGGTGATGCGGTCCACCATGGCGTTAGGGAAGGCCACGTTGGCGTCGATCCAGTCGGCGAATGCGGAATCTGATAGCCGGGCCAAGCCGACAACGGCGCTGCGGGCGACTTTGCCGTTGTGGGGCAGGTTGTCGCAGGACATTACGGTGAAGGGCTGCACGCCCTTGTCGCGACGCGCCTTGAGGCCGGCGATGATCAGGCCGAACACAGTCTTGGGGGCGTCCGGATTGGCGCCGTCCTGGGCGATGGCCGGGTAAGTGGGGTCGAACTCGCCTGTGGCCGGGTTGATGAAGTAGCCGCCCTCGGTGACGGTGAGGGAGACGATGCGGATGGCCGGGTCGCACATCTTCTCGACAATGGCTTCGACGTTCTGCGGTGGCAGGTATCCGACCATGGAGCCGGTGACGCGGGCCTCGGATCGGCTCGCGGACTGATCCACCACCGTGGTCAGGAAGTCCTGCGCGGCGAGCTTTTCGCGCATGGCGTGGTCGAAGTCCATGACGCCGGCGCCGATGATGGCGAAGTCCAGGTCCTTGCCGAGGTTGAAGAGGTCGTCCAGGTAAATGGCCTGGTGGGCGCGATGGAAGTTGCCCACGCCGAAGTGGAGGATGCCGGCCGTCAGTTTGCTCCGGTCGTAGCCGGGGGTGGCCACGGAGCCGCCGATGTCCGCCAGTGTCGCGTTGCTCAGTTTGATAGTCATGGTATCTTTTTCCTTCTCAGGTTCAGCTCATCCAGTTTCCGCCGTCAACGTTGTACGTCTGGGCCACGATGTACTCGGCCTCGGCGCTGGCCAGGAACACGGCCATGCCGGTCAGGTCCTCGGCCGTGCCCATGCGTCCGAAAGGCACCTCCTTGCCGACGAGCTTCTTCTTCTCGCCGAGGGGGCGGTTCTCGTACCTGGCGAAGAGGGCGTCTACACCGTCCCAGTGCTCGCCGTCCACAACGCCGGGCGCGATGGCGTTCACGTTGATGCCGTGCTGGATCAGGTTCAGGCCGGCGGACTGGGTGATGCTGATGACCGCTGCCTTGGTGGCGCAGTAGATGGCCACCAGGGGCTCGCCGCGGCGGCCGGCCTGGCTGGCCATGTTGATTATCTTGCCGCCCTTGCCGCGGGCGATCATGGATCTGGCCACGGCCTGGAGCATGAACAGGGTGCCGGAGACGTTGACGGCGAAGAGCTTGTCATAGCTCGCGCGGGTGATCTCGACGATGGGCGCGAGATCGAACAGGGCCGCGTTGTTGATGAGAATGTCGATGCCGCCGGAGCGCTCCTCCACGGTCTTGACCGCGGCGTCGATGGATGCCTGGTCGGTCACGTCCAGTTGGACCGCATAGGCCTGGGGGCCGATCTCGGCCGCGGTCTCTTGTGCGCGCTCAATGTTGATGTCGGCAATGGCCACGGTTGCGCCCTCGCGGACGTACGCTGTGGCGAACGCCTTGCCGATGCCGCGGGCCGCTCCGGTTATGATGGCTGTCTTTCCTTCAAGGCGTTTCATCGAATCGCTTCTCCAGCGTTATTGAAGAGGTGGATCTTGCTCGGATCAGGCGTGAGGTGGATCGTATCGCCGTAATCCACGTCGAACTCGCCCGGCGCCCGCACGGTGAGCGTGCCGCTGCCCTCGGTCTTGACGAAGAGGTAGGTGTCGGAGCCCAGGTGCTCCACGGCGCGGACCCTGCCCTGCCACTCGCCGGAGTCCTTGGACACGAAGATGTGCTCCGGACGGATGCCCATGCTGTCGGCGTTGCGTTTGGCCGCCTCGCCGCCGTTGATGAAGTTCATCTTGGGCGAGCCGATGAAACCGGCCACGAACTTGTTGCTGGGCGTGCGGTAGAGCTCCAGGGGCGAGCCTACCTGCTCGATGCGGCCCTTGTTGAGCACCACGATGCGGTCGGCCATGGTGATGGCTTCCACCTGGTCGTGGGTGACGTAGATCATGGTGGTCTTGAGGTTGTGGTGCAGGTCGGAGATCTCCAGGCGCATGTTCACGCGCAGGGCGGCGTCGAGGTTGGAAAGGGGCTCATCAAAGAGGAAGGCGGCCGGCTCCCGGACAATGGCGCGGCCGATGGCCACGCGCTGGCGCTGTCCGCCGGAGAGCTCCTTGGGCCGGCGGTGCAGGTACTCGGTCAGGTTCAGCACCTGGGCGGCCATGCCGACGCGCTTGTCGATCTCTGTCTTGTCCATGCCGGCCATCTTCAGCGGGAAGGCGATGTTCCTGCGCACGGACATGTGCGGATAGAGTGCGTAAGACTGGAAAACCATGGCCAGACCGCGTTTGGCCGGAGGGATTTCGGTGGCATCGCGACCGTTGATCTCGATTTTGCCGCTGGTGACGTCCTCCAGCCCGGCAATGAGCCGCAGCAGGGTGGATTTACCGCAGCCGGACGGCCCAACGAAGACCAGGAACTCGCCGTTCCTGATTTCCAGGTCGATGGGGGGGATGACTTCGGTGTCGCCGAACCGCTTGGTAACGTTGACAAGCTTGATGTTGCCCATGGGGTCTCTCCTATTTCACCGCACCAAAGGTTAAGCCGCGTACCAGCTGCTTCTGGCTGAACCAGCCCAGAATCAGGATGGGTGCGATGGCCATGGTCGAGGCGGCACTGAGCTTGGCGTAGAACAAGCCTTCCGGACTGGAGTAGCTGGCGATGAACGCCGTGAGCGGCGCAGCCTTGGCCGCCGTCAGATTGAGGGTCCAGAAGGCTTCGTTCCAGGCGAGGATGACGTTGAGAAGCAGGGTTGATGCGATGCCCGGCACGGCCATGGGCGTGAGCACGTGGATGATCTCCGCCTTGAGCGAGGCGCCGTCCATGCGCGCGGCCTCCAGAATCTCGCCGGGAATCTCCTTGAAGTAGGTGTAGAGCATCCAGATGATGATCGGCAGGTTGATCAGCGTGAGCACGATGACCAGGCCGGTGCGCGTATCCAGCAGGCCGGTGTCCCGGAAGATCAGGTAGATGGGAATGAGCACGCCCACGGGCGGCAGCATCTTGGTGGAGAGCATCCACATCAGCGTGCCGTTGGTGCGCTTGCCGGGTACGAAGGCCATGGCCCACGCGCCGGGAATGGCGATGATCAGCCCCAGGATGGTGGACCCCAGCGAGATGATGACCGAGTTGGCGAAGTGCAGGAAGTAGTTGGAGCGCGACTGCACTTCCACGTAGTTCTCCAGCGTCCAGTGGAAGTTGAAGAGCGCCGGGGGCGAGGCAATGGCTTCGAGCTCCGTCTTGAAGCTGGTGAGTATGGTCCAGAAGATGGGGAAGAAGATCAGTATCCCGATGATCCACGCCAGGGCCGAGAACAGCGCCTTTCTGGAAATGGGAATATCGCGTGCCATGCGTTACGCCTCCAGGTTCTTGCCGATCATTCGCATGAGGAAGATGGCCACGATGTTGGCCAGGATAACCGCGATGATGCCGCCGGCCGAGCCGCCGCCCACGTCGAACTGCAGCAGGGACTGCACGTAGACGAGGTAGGTGAGGTTTGTGGACGCGTAGCCGGGGCCGCCGTTGGTGGTCACCAGGATTTCCGCAAAGATCGACAGCAGGAAGATCGTCTGGATGAGGATCACGACGGTGATCGCCCGCATGATGTGGGGCAGGACCACGTGGATAAAGCGCTTCACGGCGCCGGCGCCGTCCATCTCCGCCGCTTCCAGCTGCTCCTGGTCCAAAGACTGGAGCGCGGTGAGCAGGATGAGCGTGGCAAAGGGCAGCCACATCCAGGCAACGATGATGATAATGGAGAGGAGCGGCGCCTGGGCCAGGAAATCGAACGGCGCCAGGCCCAGAAACTTTGCGATGTGGGCGAAGAGGCCGTTCACGGGGTTCATGAACATGTTCTTCCACACCAGGGCCGAGACCGTGGGCATGATGAAGAAAGGGGCGATGAACAGGATGCGCAGAATGCCCTGCCCCCAGAGCGGCATGTTCAGAAGGGTGGCCAGTGCGACTCCTCCCACCGTGGTGATCACCAGCACCCCGCCGACCAGCAGCAGGGTGTTCTTCATCGCTGCAAAGAAAGCCGGATCGGTCAGGAAATACTCGTAGTTGGTGAAGCCGATCCACTCGTGCATTCCCGGCATCAAGAGGTTGTAGTGCAGGAATGAGAAGTAGACTGTCATTGCAAGCGGGATGATCATCCAGGCGAACAGCAACAGCACGGATGGGGAGATCATGAGCCGGGCAATACGTTTTGAATGCGCAGTGGCCATATTGCTTGTCTCCGGTACTTGGTGGAAAAGCTGCCGGCGGGCCGGGCTGGCCGGCCCGCCGGGTGCGGATCACGCTACTTGATGTATCCTGCCTTCTTCATCTCGCGCTCGGCGAAACGCTGGGAGTTTTCCAGAGCCTGGTCCACGGAGATGGAGCCGGCGAGAGCAGCGGAGAACTGCTGGCCCACAGCCGTGCCGATGGACTGGAACTCCGGAATGGCCACAAACTGCGCGCCAACGTACGGCACCTTGTCCACCGTGGGGTTCATGGGGTCGGCGGAGTTGATGCTTTCCAGGGTCATCTGCGCGAACGGAGCCGCCTCCTTGTACTTCGGGTTCTCGTACAGCGAGGTGCGGGTTCCGGGCGGAACGTTGGCCCAGCCTTCCTTTTCGGCAACCATCTTCAGATAGTCCTTGGAGGTAGCCCAGGCGATGAACTTCTTGGCTGCCTCTTCCTTCTTGGTGCCGGCCGGAATGGCCAGGTTCCACGACCACAGCCAGTTGGTGCGCTTGCCCAGGCCGTTGTCCGGAGCGAGGGCGAAGCCGACCTCGTCCGCCACCTGGGACTCCTTGGGGTTGGTCACAAAGGAAGCGGCCACCGTGGCGTCGATCCACATGCCGCACTTGCCGGACTGGAAGAGCGCCAGGTTCTCGTTGAAGCCGTTGGAGGACGCACCCACCGGGCCGGCGTCCTTCATCAGGTCCACATAAAAGGTCAGAGTGTCTTTCCAGGCCTGGCTGTCCAGCTGCGGCTGCCAGTTCATGTCGAACCACTTGGCGCCGAAGGAGTCGGCCATGGCTGTAAGGAGCGCCATGTTTTCGCCCCAGCCGGCCTTGCCGCGCAGGCAGATGCCGTAGATTTCGTTGTCCTTGTCCGTGATCTTCCGCGCCGCGTCGCCGATAAAGGTCCAGGTCGGCTCTTTGGGCATTTCCAGACCGGCCTTCTTGAACAGGTCCGTGCGGTACATCACCATGGCGCTCTCGCCGTAGAAAGGCGCAGCGTACAGGGTGCCGTCGTAGGTGAGGGCGCTGCGGATGGAGGGCAGCAGATCGTCCACGTCGTAGTCGGCGCCCAGGTCGTTCAGGGGGAGCAGCCAGCCGCGCTCGGCCCAGATCGGAGCCTCGTAGTTGCCGATGGTCATCACATCGTACTGGCCGCCCTTGGTGGCGATGTCCGTGGTGACGCGCTGGCGGAGAACGTTTTCTTCCAGCGTGACCCAGTCCAGCTTGATGTCCGGGTTCTTGGAGGTGAAATCATCTGCAAGTTTTTGCATCCGGATCATGTCGCCGTTGTTGACCGTGGCGATCGTGATCGTGGTCTCTGCATGAAGGACACTGCACGTTGCCAGGAGCATGCCCGCGATTGCGAACAAAGACAAAATCCTCCGATACATGATGCTTCCTCCTGAGTTTGGGTGAGTTTGGTCCGTGGTGTAAAAACCATTGGATTGGTATTTTGTTACACGGCAAGCACTCCGGTTTATTCAAGCCAAACTGCGCGTCACGACGGTATGTGTGCAACGATTGTTGTATCTCTGTGTGTCTCTTCCTCTTGTAGATGATATCTTCACACGGCGTGGTTTTGTGTGGAGAAGTGGTAGAAGAACGGAAGGTTGGCCGCGCCCATTGCTTCCGCATCGCTTCCGAATGAGCCGGGCAACAACGTGGGAGGCGTTCTCGCTTCCGGCGCTGTAGATTCCAGCTCCCGTTCCAGCTTTGCTATGACCTGGCTGATGAATGCGTTGTTCAGGTCCGTGCCGAACACCACCACCGGGCTGTCCAGCAGGGCCGTGGACGACCAGATCACAGGTGCGAGCGCCGTAACGCAGTCGTCCATCCACTCGTTGACGGCGGCGTCCTGGCCGCTGACCAGAACGTTGACGTCGTCGAAGGAAAGTACCTCGTGGCCGCTGGCGTGGAGGTGGCGGATAAGCGTATTGATCGAAGCCCGATTGAGCAGGATGTCCCACTCGCCCTTGGGCTTTGGTGCGGAAGAAAGGCCCGCGGGCGGCACGGGCATCAGGCCGATGTCGCCGGCGTTGCCGTTGGAGCCGCGTATTGATTCGCCATTGATAACGATGGCTCCGCCTATGCCGGGACCGAGGAACACATAGGTATAGTCGTCGATCTCCCGGCCCACGCCATAGAAGAGCTCCGCGATGGAGGCTGCCGTGACGTCGTTTTCGCAGCTCACGGGAATCGAGGTGGCATCCTCTATCTGCTCTGCAAGATTGTACGTTCTCCATTGGCTGAAGTCCTCGTGCGGCAGTGAGAGCTCAATCAGCCAGCTGTCCAGGTTGTACGGCTGCGCAAGGCCGATGCCTGACAGGCGGCGGCGCTGAATTTGCGAAAGGTTATCCAATAACAAATTTACATCGTCGAGGATGATTTGCAAAGCTGTTTCCGGCTTTGGCAGTATCAGCTCGTGTGACAGGCGCGAAAGCACCGTGCCCTCGAAGTCGATGAGGATGGTCTGGATGAAGTTCCGGTCGACCCGGACGCCGATGCTGAAGGCGCCTTCGGGTTCGAGCTGGTAGAGGGTCGCGGGCTGGCCGCGCTGGCCGTCGTGCCGCTTGCCGGAGATCTTGAGCAGGTTTTTGTTGTGCAGGGTGGAAACTATGGAGCCGACCGCCGTGTTGGTCAGATTGGTCTGCCTCGCAAGATCCGCCTTGGAGGCTTCGCCCATACGGCGGACTACCTGGAGCACCCGCCGCTCGTTGTAGCGGGGCAGGAACTCGGGGACTGGTGGTTTTTTAGGCATCGGAACCATGCGCTCCCATGAAAACCCACAGCATAATTACTAAAATTAGTTCCATTACGTCATTCCCAAGACAGCGACATCAACGCTATTTCAGTAAGATATTTAATTTAACTAAGTTTAGTTTAACTATTACTCGATCTGTTCGAAACCAGTCAAGAAAAATGCACGCCTTCCCGTAAAATACCTAAACAAACGGCAACAGCTCGAATCAGAAGAACAAAAGCAGAGCGGTACGCAGGGCGCGGAAATCCGCGCTCCTTTTCGATGCAATGCTAGCGGGACGAGCAGGAAAAACCGTTGCAGGCCAGGAAGGAGAGCTCCGAAGAGCTAGGGATGCAGCAGCAGTGTGGCGGCGTGCAGAACAGGCGAGGGCAGCAGGCCGAGGCCAATCAACGCGACCATGACCAGGAAGACGGCGACGCCGCTGGAGACGATGAGCCGCTCGGCATTGTAGCGCGTTTGCGTGTCTTCGATGTACAGGGCGGCGAGGGCGCGGAGGTAGTAGAACACGGATACGGCAGCGCCGGCGATGCCGATGAAGGCCAGCCAGTCGTAGCCCCCCACGAGCGTGGCGCGGAAGAGCAGCAGCTTGCCGGTGAATCCGGCTGTGGGCGGCAGGCCGGCAAGTGCGGCCAGGCTGATGGCCAGCAAGGCGGCGGCCCATGGCCGCGCCCGGCCCAGGCCGTGCAGAGAATCCAGAGAATCGACAGCAACGTCCTTCTGCGAGTCGAGCAGCGTCAGCGCGCCGAACGCCCCGAGATCCATCACCGCCAGAGCCGCGGCGTAGTACATCACCGGTCCCGGGCCGGCCTCGCGTACGCAGAGAATGCCCATGAGCATGTAGCCCATGTGCGCGGCCGACGAGAAACCGAGCATGCGCTTGACGCTTGTCTGGACCAGGGCGGCCAGGTTGGCAGCCAGCATGGTCAGGGCGGCCAGGGCCCAGAGCATGGGCACGGTGGCCGGCCAGAGCGGCGGGTCCATGACCAGAGGCGGGCTCATGGCCAGGGCGATACGGAGCAGCCCGGCCGCGGCGGCGGCCTTGACGCTCGACGTCAGCAGCGCGGCGACCGGAGCGGGCGCGCCACGGTACACGTCCGGCGCCCAGAGATGGAACGGCGCGATGGAAAGCTTGAAGGCCAGCCCGGCGATGACCATGCCCAGGCCGAGCAGCACAGTGGCCGCGCCTTCCGGTTGCCCCAGGCTCGCGGCGATGTCCAACGTGCCGGAGCCGGCATAGATCAGAGCGATGCCGAAGAGCAGTACGGCGCTGGCCGTGGCGCCCATGGCGAAGTACTTCATGGACGCTTCGTTGCCGCCCGCGTCGGTCTTGCGCAACGCGATGAGCACGTACAGCGGCAGGGAGAGGAGCTCCAGGCCCAGGAAGAATGCCAGCCAGCTCCGGCCGCCGGCGAGCAGCAGGCCGCCCAGCAGCGCTGAGAGGAACAGGGCGTAGAGCTCGTCCTCGTGCGCATGGCCTTCGCGTTTGAGGTACGGGCCGAACAGCAGGAGGATGACCGTGCTCAAGGCGCACAGCAGCGGCAGGAAGTAGGCCGACAGGGGTCCCGTGGCCAGCATGGAGCGCAGTCCCGTGTTGACCGGCGGCGGACCCGGGTATGCGAGCAGGGCCATGGTTCCGGCGAGGATCGTCACGCACAGGGTGATGGCGTAGAGCCCCCGCGGCCATTTGAAGACCACGCCGAGCCCGAAGCACAGCAGGATGCCCAGGGTCAGCACCAGGTGCGGGGAAAAGATCAGTATATCGTTCATGGTCGATCCATTATCCGGGCCAATGCGCCGCCAGGGCGTCCAATGGCTGCTGCACGAGCTTGAGCAACAGCGACGGATGCAGGCCGACCAGCAGGACGGCCAGGGCCAACACCGAGAGAATCAGTATTTCGCGACCGTCGAGATCGGTGGCCGCGGCCGCGGCGTCTCCCCCGCTCAGGCGTCCGGGAGCGCCCAGCACGGTTCCCTGCAACAGCCGCAACACGTAGGCGAGGCCGACGACGATGCCGCAGAAGGCCAGGGATGCGCCCACCGGATAGACCTTGAACGAGCCGATCATAATGAACAGCTCGCCCACGAAGTTGGACAGTCCGGGCAGCCCGGCAGAGGCCACGGCGAAGAACATGAAAAATCCGCCGAACAGGGGCATTGTGCTCCACAACCCGCCGAAGTCCGCCAGCTCGCGGGAGTGGAAGCGCTCCGCCAGCATGCCCACCATGACGAACAGCGCGCCGGTGGTCAGGGCGTGGCTCACCATCTGCACCACAGCGCCGGAAAGCCCCAAGCGGTTGTGGGCGAACATGGCGAAGATGATCAGCCCCATGTGCGCCACGCTGGAGTACGCCACCAGTCGCTTGGCGTCGCGCTGGGCCAGGGCTGTCCACGATGCGTAGAAGAGCCCGGCGAGTCCCAGTCCGGCCAGCCACGGCGCGGCCGCGGCGAGTATGTCCGGGAACAGGGGGAGGGCCCAGCGCAGGATGGCGTAGGCCCCGGTCTTGAGCAGCACGCCGGCCAGCAGCAGGCTGCCCGCGGTGGGCGCCTGGGTGTGGGCGTCCGGCAGCCAAGTGTGTACCGGCAACAGCGGCGTTTTCACGGCAAAGGCCAGCATGAAGGCCACGGCGCAGTAAACCTGCAACGCACCCTGCACGGGCACGGCGCTCAGGGCGGCCAGGGAGATGTCCTGACCGTTGATCATCAGCCAGATAACGGCCAGCAGCATGGGCAGGCCGCCCACCATGCTGAAGACAAAGAACTTGAGCGCGGCGTAGCGCCGTTTCTCGTGGCCGTAGCGGCCGATGATGAAAAACATGGGAATGAGCTGCGCTTCCCAGAAAAAGTAGAAGAGCAGCAGATCGCGCGCCAGGAACACGCCCACGGCCGTGCTCATGGAGGCCAGGAGCAGCGTGTAGAACGCCGCCGTGTCCTCCTGGATCTCCTTCCATGAGGTGAGCATGCCCAGCACCACGAGCAGGGCCGTGAGCAGGACGAGCAGGTAGCTCAGGCCGTCCATGCCCAGCGAGTACTGCACGTGGAGCGAGGGTATCCAGGCGAATCGCTCGGTAAGCTGCATGGGCCCGGACCAGCCGTAAAGCGGGATGACGCCCAGGACCAGCACAAGCTCGATGAGCGCGGTCAACAGGCAGATGAACCGGGCCTGCGCAGGGTTCCGGCGGAAGAACAGACCGGCCATGCCGCCAAAAAGCGGCAGGAAGATGAGGGTGGTGAGCAGCGGGAATACGTGCACGGTCTTTCCTTAACGTATGCCTACGGCGGCCACGATGACCAGCATGATGACGAGCCCCAGCAGCAGCCACAACAGATAGGAGGTGAGCTTGTCCTCGCCCCAGCGCCTGGCCCTGTTTCCGGCGCGGACGGCAATGCCGCCCAGGCCGAGGGCGGCGCTGTCCACACCCCCGTCCTCAACATTTTTCCAGATAAGATCCGCCGCGGCGCGGTAGGGCCGGGCGACATATGTCATGTACAGATAATCAAGCCCGAAGCCGCGCTGCATGGCCGCTGCGAGCCCCTTGTCGGCAGCCGGTTTCCTGATCCGCCAGGGACCGTAGATGAAGAGGGCGATGGCGAATCCGACCAGGGCCAGGGACCCGTCGATGAGCTCGGCCATGGAAGCGAGATGTTGATCCGGGTGCTCCATCACCGGGCCGGCCAGGTTGCCCAGCACGTGGTCGAGCCAGTGGGGCGGGATGCCGAGCTGCATTGCGACGTGCTCCGGCATGTTCAGCGCGCCGGCCACCACGGAGAGCAAGGCCAGCGGCCACAGCACATGGAGCATGGCCGGGGGCGTTTTTTCCGTTTTGGTATCCGGCTCCAGGGCCGGCTTGCCGGTAAAGGCCAAAAAGAAGACGCGGAAGCTGTAGAGGGCCGTGAGCAGCGCGGTCACCGTGCCGGCGGCCCAGACCGCCATCCAGATGGGGGGGCCGTGCACGGCTGAGGTCAGCGCGTGCTCCAGAATCGTCCCCTTGCTGAAGAATCCGGCGAATGGCGGCAGCCCGGCCAGGGCGGCGGCGCCGCAGAAAAAGGCCAGGGCCGTGCCGGGAGCGATCTTGCGCACGCGCGCGCCCATCTTGAAGATGTCGTGCTCCTCGTGCAGGGCCTGGATGACGATGCCGGCGACCATGAACAGCAGGGACTTGAAGAAGGCGTGCACCAGAAGGTGGAAGAAGCTGCCGTTGGGGTCGCCGATGCCCACGCCGATAACCATGTAGCCCACCTGGCTGATGGTGGACCAGGCCAGCACGCGCTTGATGTCGTGCTGGGCCAGGGCGGCGCAGGCCGCGAACAGAGCGGTCAGCGCGCCGAGCGCGGCGATGACCTCCATGGTCAGCGTGGAGAGTACAAGCATGGGGAAGAGGCGGATGAGCAGGTAGACGCCGGCCGTGACCATGGTTGCGGCGTGGATCAGGGCCGAGACCGGTGAGGGGCCGGCCATGGCGTCCGGCAGCCAGACGAGCAGGGGAAGCTGCGCCGACTTGCCTGCCGCTGCCCAGAGGAAGAGCAGACCCACCAGCGTTACGGTGGCCGGGGCAAGGGTTCCGGTAGCGCCGAGGATATCGGCGATGCCCAGGCTGTTCGTGGCGTAGAAGAGCACAGCCATCGCTGCGATGAAGGCCACGTCGCCCACCCGCGTCACCAGAAACGCCTTGCGGCCGGCCATGACGCGCGAGGGATCGGTGTACCAGAAGCCGATGAGCGCGAAGGAGCAGAAGCCCACGCCCTCCCAACCCATGAAGAGGAAGATCAGGTTGTCGGCCAGGACAATGACCTGCATGAAGAAGACGAACAGGTTCAGGTAGCAGAAATAGCGGACCCAGCTCTCATCGTCGCGCATGAAGAAGTACGAGTGCACATGGATGATCAGCGAGACAAAGGCGACCATGGTCGCCATCACGGCGGCCAGGTGGTTGTACAGCGCGGAGAAGGAGGCATTCAGACCGGCCACGGAGAACCATGTGAACAGGTGGATGGTCTGGGTTGTGGAGCCGGACTCCGCCAGCGCGGACCAGCCGGCGATGGCTCCGGCCAGGGACCCCGCCACGCAGAGGCAGGCCAGCACGCCGGAGAGGCGGCGCGATATGGCCCGGCCCGCCAGGGCCAGCAGCGTGGCTCCCAGAAGCGGCGTGAAGAGGATGAGGCATATGAAGACGGTCATGCGTTCATCCTTTGAGCCTGGTCAGGGCGTCGGGGTTGAGGTTCTTGGTCCGCCACCAGATGTTGAACACCAGGGTCAGGCCCACGGCGATCTCGGCCGCGGCCGCGGCCATGATGAACAGCACCATGCCCTGGCCCGTGATGTCCCACCAGCGCAGCGCTCCGGCTACAAAGGCCACGCCGGCCGCGTTGAGCATCACCTCCACGCCGAGCAGGATCATGATCAGGCTGCGCCGGGCCACCACGGTGACCAGCCCGATGAGGAAAAGCACCGCCGCGAAGATCAGCACATGCTCCATGGGAACGATCATTGCCCGTCCTCCTCTGCCGACTGGGGCTTCACCGGCTCGGGTTCCGGATTGCCGGCAGCCTCAGCCTTCAGGCTCTCGCCCCAGTGTCTGGGCTGGTCGGCCCGAACGAGCGGCAGCCCCAGGTAGCGCGCGCCGGCCAGGGCAACGAAAAGGAGCAGGGAGACGGCCTCCACCGCGGGCCAGGCATTGCCGAAGACCCACGCGCCCAGTGCATGGGGCGAGACCCTGCCCAGCTTGAGCATGGGCGTGTTGGCAGGGTCGAAGCTGATCAAGGCCATGCAGGCCAAAAGCCCTACGAGGCCGTAGACCGCGGGCCAGAACAGCCGGCGGAAGATGCGCCACTTGGCCATGGCCTCCACCTGCTTGGACTCGCTGGGGTCCTGCGCCATGAGCATGATGGCGAAGAGGAAGAGCACCATGATGGCCCCGGCGTAGATGATGACCTCGAACCCGGCCAAGAGGGGCGCGCCTAGGAGCAGGAAGATGAGCGCCGTGCCGATGAGCGCGCCCACCATCCAGACCACGGCGTGCACGAGCACACGGCGCGTGACCGCCATGATCGTGCAGCCGAGCGTGATGGCTGCGAGGGCGTAGAACAGCATTGCGTAAATGCTCATGGCAGGTTGCTCTTGTAGTCCACGGGCGATTTCTCACCGGGATGTTCGCCGCGGGGGTACTTCTCCTCGACCCCGGCGTGCTTGTAGAAGTCGTACTCGTTGTTCTTGCCGCCGTGGTTCACCAGCAGGTCTTCCTTCTCGGCTACAAGCTTGAGCGGGGAGTCGGCGCAGTACTCGTAGTTGGGCGTAAGCTGGATGGCCAGCGTGGGGCACGCCTCCTCGCACAGCCCACAGTAGATGCAGCGGGCGAAGTTGATCCGGAACCACGGGGCGTAGCGCCGTCCGTCCTCGCGCGTGCCCGCCTGCATGGAGATGCAGCTCACCGGGCAGGCGGCGGAACACAGATAGCAGGCCACGCAACGCTCATCGCCGTCGGGCGTGCGGGTGAGGATGATGTGCGCCCGCGACCGTGGCGGCAGCTTCTTTCTCTCCTCCGGATACTGAATCGTGATGGGGTGGGTAAACATGGCGCGCAGGGTCTCGCCATATCCGTAGATCAGCCCGCGCGTGCCCTCCCCGGCGTCTTTCAGCATCTCGGTGAGACGTTTCAGCTTCGTGTTCATCATCACTTTCCAATCTGTCGGGTCGGGCTACTCCGGACCGGCCGAGGGTTCCTGCCCGCCCGATTCTGTCGTGGAGACATCCGTGCCGCGCCGTTGCAGGCGGTACTGAAAAATCTGGAACGCGATCAGCGGCGGCAGCAACAGGGCCGAGGTCCAGGTGAGAAACACCAGCGCCTCCCTGGATGCCGCGAAGTCCGCAGCGCCGGGCGTCTGCATGGCGAAGCGGGCCGTGCCCGCGCAGGCGGCCAGGGCCACGCCCACAACAACGAGAGCCCAGGGAACCTGGGAGCCCCGCCAGCTTTTCTGCATGCTGACCGTCATCAGCACCAGGGCCGCAAAGGCTACGGCGGCGAGGGACATGTATAACCCGTGCAGCTCCGCGGCGTCGATTCGCCACGCCGCCAGCATCTGCCGGCAGATGTACGTGGCAAAGACCAGAACGCCGACCGCGCCGGCCATCATCGACCGTCTGGCCATGGGGCGCAATGGGTGTTCGTCGTCCAGCTCCTTCAGCAGCCAGGCGCCGGCGGTGAGCAGAGCGGTGAAGATAAGGAAGAGCACGGTCGGCAGGACCTCGGGCCGGACGAAAGCGGACAGGCCGGCCAGCCTGGAGCCCGGCGCCGGAGCGCCCACGATGAGGGTTCCCAGAATAAGTCCCTCGGCCACGATGGCCGCCAATGCGCCGCATCCGGCAAAAAGGCGCGAGCGCCTGGGGTTGGCCGCATGGTGGCGGTACTCCAGGCCGATGCCGCGCATGGCCAGCATGGCCAGCAGCACGATGACGAGCCCGTAGAGCCGGGAAAGGACCTCGCTGTATAGAACGGGGAACGCGCCGAAGAGCGTGCCGCCGAGCACCACCAGCCAGGTCTGGTTGGCGTGCCAGATGGTGTCGATGGAGCCGAGCAGGGTTTCGGAGTCCTTGTCCGGCGTGATCAGCGAGAGCGTGCAGACGCCAAGATCGATGCTGCCGAGGCCGATGTGCAGGAAAAGCAGCCCCGCGGTCAGCACGAACCAGAGGTCGATGAGAGTCGCGTGGCTCATGTCGGCCTCCCGGATTCAGGCTCGTCTGGCGCCTGGTCCGTTTCCGGCCCCTTGCGCAGGATGCGCACGGAGAAGACGCAGAACAGCGTGATGAAGAACACGGCGGCCAGGGCGAAGTAGCCCAGGGAAATGCTCACGGCACCGGCCGTCAGCGGGGACGAGGCATCGTCGGTGCGCAGCAGGCCGTATATGATCCATGGCTGTCGTCCCACCTCGCGCATGATCCAGCCCGTCCAGATGGCGATGATGGAGAAGGGGGCCAGCCAGATGAAGAACTTCATCAGCTTGCGTTGCCTGGCGGCGTGAATGGGCGTCAGCCTTCCCTTGTACCAGGTCCACACGGCCCACAGAGCCACGATGATCATCAGCGTGCCGGTAAAGACCATGATCCGGAACGAGTAGAAGATCAGCGTGATGGGCGGCCGTTCGTCCTCGGGGATGTCCTTGAGTCCGGTGACCCGGCCAAAGGGGTCGTGGGTGGCCAGTATGCTGAGCACGAAGGGGATGCGCAGCTCCACGTAGTTGCGTTCGGCCTCCGTGTCCGGCCAGGCGAAGATGGACCAGGCCGCGCCTTCGCCCGGCTTGTTCGTCTCCCAGAACGCCTCGGTGGCGGCCAGCTTGGCCGGCTGATATCGGGCAACGGTTCTCCCCGAAAGATCACCAGTGAAGGCCTGCAGCAAAGAGAAGAACAACGCCGCGGCCACGCCGGCCTTGAAGGCGCGCAGATAGAACTCGGAGTGGCGGTGGCGCAGGATGTGCCAGGCGCTGACGCCGCAGATGATAAAGGCCGTGCTGGTCAGGCACGCCAGCCACATGTGCGGGAAGGAAGCGAAGATGTCGGGGTTGAAGATGGCGGCCAAACGGTCCGTCACCTGGTACACGCCGTCCACCATGCGCCCTCCTCCGGAGGGCGTCTGCATCCAGGAGTTGGCCACCATGATCCAGAACGCGGAAATTGACGCGCCAAGGGCCACCATGCCCGTGGAGAACAGGTGCATGCCAGGGGAGAGCCGCTTCCATCCGGCCACCATGAAGTAGAGGAAGATGGATTCCAGCATAAAGCCGGACATGGTCTCGACGGAGAGAATCTGGCCGAGGAAGTTGCCGCTTGCGACGGAAAAACGGGACCAGTTGGTGCCGAACTGGAACTCCAGGGGCACGCCGCTGATCACGCCCATGGCAAAGGCCAGCAGGAAGAACTTGGTCCAGAAACGGGCCTGGCGGCGCCATTCGACATTGCCCGTCTTGACCCAGGCGAGCTCGGCCGCGAAAATGAAAATTGACAGGCCTATGGTTAATGCTGGCCATATGATATGGAACATCGTGGTCAGCGCAAATTGTATGCGCGACAGGAGAATATGATCTGTTAGCAGATGTTCCATGAGTCGTTTTCCGTTTTGGTGCTGTGCGCACTCTTTTCGGGTGGCTTCGCTGTTCCGAGGCTGCGTGTTCCGTTCACCTGGCAGTCGGCCGCCGAGTGGCTCAGTAATTCGGCAACGCTGTATTTACAGAAGCAACCCTAATTATGTGCTGAAAATAAGGCTATCATGTCAAGTTCGTTCATGCCATCCTTTGGCGCGACATTCTGACCGGAGAGTACCCTACCACAACGGGCAGGGGGGTACGAAGGTTTTTACATAGACGAAAAGTCTGGTATAGCAAATTGGTTGGAATATGCTACGAATGAAATCTCCGGTCTAGAGAAGGATGCATACAATGCAGGCAACTCCGGAAATGGCAATCACTGGTTTCAGCTCCTGGGAGCCCGGCGCGCTGTCCCTCGGCGTGTTCTTTTTCCTGGCGGCAGGGCTTGTGGCGACCATTCTGGTGCTGACCGTCGTTATCACCAGGCGGAAGCCAGAAGGCCAGAAAGCGCTGCCCTACGAGTGCGGCATCATTCCCACCGGCACGGCCCGGCTGCGCTATCCGGCTCCGTTCTGGCTGGTGGCCGTCTTTTTCCTGCTGTTCGACGTGGAGGCGGTGTACGTGGTTTCGTGGGCCGTTTCCTTCACCTCGCTGAGCTGGGCAAGCTGGGCCCAGATAACATTTTTCATCGGCGTGCTGCTGCTCGGACTTTTTTGGGTCTGGCGAAAAGGAGGCCTCGAATGGGGTATGACGCCGAAGCGTTGACCAAAGCTGTCGAGGCCGCCGTGCTTGGGGATGCGGAGGCCGTGCGCATGCTGCCCGAGCGAGCCAGCCTGGGCGACGTCCTCGTGAACTGGTGCCAGATGAACAGCCTCTGGCCCCTGTTCTTCGGGCTGTCCTGCTGCTTTATCGAGCAGGCCACCGTGTTTACCGGCGTGTACGACATCGCGCGTTTCGGCGCCGAGGTGCTGCGCGGTTCGCCGCGCCAGGCCGATCTTCTGGTGGTGTCCGGAACGGTCTTCAAAAAGGTCGCGCCCATGGTCACGCGCATCTACGAGCAGATGTCCCGGCCCAAGTGGGTCATCTCCATGGGCTCCTGCGCCAACACCGGCGGCATGTACGACGTCTACAGCGTGGTGCAGGGCGTGGACCAGCTTATTCCCGTGGACGTGTACATCACGGGCTGCCCGCCGCGGCCGGAAGCCCTGATGTACGGTCTCATCACCCTGCAGGACATGATCAAGCGCAAGAACCGGCCGCTCAAGCCGGTGCTCGGCCTGTCCGGCGGCCAGCTGGGCGGACGCGACGATATTCTGGAAGTGGGCGTCAGCAAGGATCGCGATACGCGCGGGCCGGGCATGCAGGGCATTCCGGTGCGCGGCACCTCCGTCACCCCGCCGGGCTTCGCCGGCAGCCGCTCCGAGGAGATGTGGACACCGCCGCCGCCCGTGCTGGAGTTCTCGGCGCGGCAGACGGTGCTGCGCAAGGCCATCGAGGAACGCTTCGGTGAGCTGGCAACGTGGCGCGAGGACCCGGTGGACATGCCCACGGTGACCGTGTCGGCGGACCACGTCGTTGACGTGCTGAAGTGGCTCAAGCACGAGTCGCCCGTGAAGTATGAGCGCTTCGAGGACCTCACCGCGGTGGACGAGAGCACGAGAAAGGTTCCGGTGGAGCACGACTTCACCCTGGTCTACACCCTGACCTCCCTGAGCGCGGTGGAGCGCCTTCGCCTGCGCGTGCCCCTATCCGGGGCCGAGCCCGAAGCGCCTACGGCCACATCGGTCTGGGCCTGCGCCAACTGGTACGAGCGCGAGGTCTGGGACATGTTCGGCATCCGCTTCGTCGGCCACCCGGAGCTGCGCCGTCTGATCATGCCCCGGACGTGGCCGGGCCATCCCTTGCGCAAGAGCGAGCCCCACAGGGCCACGGAGATGGCGCCGTATCTGGAGGAGGACGTTCTGCGCATGCAGCCCGAGGACGCAGGCGAGCTGCTCCGTCGCCTGCACGCCACCTCGCCCACCAAACGCGAGTTCGTGCTCAACATCGGTCCGCACCACTACAGCACCCACGGCGTGGTGCGTTTCGTGCTGGAGCTGCACGGCGAGGAGATTGTGGACATGGCTTCGGACATCGGCTTCCACCACCGCGGGGCCGAGAAGATCGCCGAGCACCAGTCCTGGCACCAGTACATTCCCTACACGGACCGGCTCGACTATCTGAGCGGCGTTGCCAACAACCTCACCTATCTGCTGGCCATCGAGAAGCTGTGCGACATCACCGTGCCGGCGCGGGCGCAGTGCGTGCGGGTCATGCTCTCCGAGTTCTTCCGGCTCTCCAACCATCTGCTCTGGCTGGGAACCATGGTGCAGGACCTGGGCATGATGACGCCCGTGTTCCACACCTTCCGGGAGCGCGAGCAGGTTCTGGACATCATCGAGACCATCACCGGAGCCCGCCTGCATCCGGCCTGGCTGCGCATCGGCGGCCTGGCCATGGATCTGCCCGAAGGCTGGGACACGATGGTGCGGGACTTTGTCAGCGGTTTCCCCAAAAGAGTCCGCAGCTACCACCGCCTGATTTCCGGCAACCCCATCCTCAGAGCCAGGATACGGGGCATTGGCCCTATCACCCTGGAGGACGCCATCGACCATGGCTTGACCGGGCCGAACCTCCGCGCCTGCGGCAAGGAGTGGGACCTGCGCAAGGTGACGCCGTACTCCGGGTACGAGCAGTACGATTTCGACATCCCGACCCGGGAGGATGGCGACTGCCTGGCGCGCTATGAAGTGCGTTTCGAGGAGATGCTGCAGAGCAACCGGATCATCTCCCAGTGCCTGGAGGGGATGCCATCGGGACGGCACATCTCCGAGGATTACCGCTATTGCATACCGGACAAGAAGGACACGCTCGAAGACATCGAGAGCCTGATACACCATTTCATCAACGCCACGCGCGGGCCCAAGGTGCCGGCCGGCGAGGCGTATGCAGTGACCGAATCGCCCCGCGGTGAGCAGGGGTTCTACATCGTGAGCGACGGCGGGAACATGCCGTACCGGCTGCACATGCGCTCCGCCGGCTACCCCACCGTGCAGGCCCTGCCCCTCATGACCATCGGCCATCTTTTGCCGGACTTCATCGCCATCATCGGTTCGACGGATTACATCGCACCGGATCTGGATCGCTAGGGAGACGAGCATGCTGCTGCCGGAAGAGCTGGAAACAGAGATACAAACCATGGTCCGGGAGGCCGAGCATGTCGAAGAGAAGCTCATCGACATCATATATCTGCTGCAGAACCATTTCGGCTGCTTTTCCGACGTGGCCCTGGGCCATGCCTCGCGCCTGACCGGCAAGACCACCGTGGAGCTGGAGGAGCTGTGCACCTTCTACGACTTCATCTACCGCAGGCCGGTGGGCCGCTTCGTGATCCACGTCTGCGACGGCGTTGCCTGCTGGATGCACCACGAGAACAGCCTGTTCCAGTACCTCTGCGACAAGCTGGGCGTAGGCGTGGGCGAGGTTACGGAGGACGGGCTGTTCACGGTGCTGCCCACGGCCTGTCTGGGCAACTGCCACAATGCGCCGGCCATGCTCATCAACGGCAAGCATTACGGCAGGCTGACCCCGAAAAAGGTGGACGAGATCATCGACGAGCTGCGGGAGAACGCCGACAACATCATCCAATGCCTCTGCAGGTAGCGCCATGAGTGAACGTGTACTGCTGAAAAACATGCGCTCGGACTGCGGTCCGGTGGGCTTCGACGAGTACCGCCAGCTCGGCGGGTACGAGGCGCTGGAGCGCGCGGTCCGCACCATGACCCCGGATGAAGTCATTAATATGGTGACAGAGTCCGGCCTGCGGGGCCGCGGCGGCGCGGGTTTTCCCGCCGGCCGCAAGTGGGGCTTCGTGCGCAAGGACGCGCCCCATCCGCGCTATATCCAGTCCAACACCGACGAGATGGAGCCCGGCACCTTCAAGGACAGGGTCCTGGTCAACACGGACCCGCACCTGGTCATCGAAGGCATCACCATGGCCGCCTATGCCGTGCAGGCCGACGTCGCGGTGTTCTTCATCCGGCCGTCGTACAACGACGATGCAGAGCTCATCGAGCGCGAGCTGTCCGCGGCGCGTGAGGCCGGCATGCTGGGCAAGAACATACTGGGCAGCGATTTTTCCTTCGACATCGAGGTGCACCGCAGCGCTGGGCGCTACATCTGCGGCGAGAGCTCGGCCCAGGCCAACGCCATCATGGGCAAACGGCCCAACCCGGACAAGACCGGCCATATGACCAGCTCCGGCCTGTGGGGCATGCCCACCGTGGTCAACAACGTGGAGACGCTGGCCCACGTCCCGCACATCATCCGCAACGGGGTGGAGTGGTTCAAGGGCCTCGCGGCCACGCCCACAGGCGACGGCACCAAGCTGTACTGCGTGAGCGGCGAGGTGGTCGATCCCGGTTGCTACGAGCTGCCCATGGGCACCCGCCTGGGCGACATAATTTTCGAGCATGCAGGCGGCATGCTGCCCGGCGCGGAGTTCAAGACATGCATTCCGGGCGGCGCGTCCACGAGTTTCGTCACCCAGGCCCAGCTCGCAACGCCCATGGACTTCGACTCCATGAAAGCCGCCGGCCTCTCCCTTGGCACCGGCTCCATCGTGGTCTTCGACAAGAACACCTGCCTCGTACAGGCTACCATCAATATCCTGACCTATTTTGCGCGGGAGTCGTGCGGCTGGTGCACGCCGTGCCGCGACGGAATCCCGTACATGCTCAGCCTCCTGCAGGACATCGAAGCCGGCGACGGGACCGAGGCGGACGTCAAGCGGCTGGAGACGGTGGCCGCGGGCATGGCCCACGCGTACTGCGGCTTTGCGCCGGGAGCCGCCTCCACGGTCAAGGGGCTTCTGCGCAGCTTCCGCGACGAGGTGCGCGAGCACCTGGACGGCCGCGGCTGCCCCTTCGGCGACATGGAAAAACCAAAACCCGGGGACTGGAAGGTTCTCGACAGGGATGCGTCCTGACCGGATCGCCGCGCGCTGATCCGGAAGACCTGAACGTTGGAGAGATATCGTGCCCAAGCTGACCATCGACGGACGTGAAGTGGAGGTCGAGGCCGGAACCAAGGTCATCGACGCCGCCGAACGCCTGGGCATCAAGATCCCGCGCTTCTGCTACCACAAGTCGCTGGGCGCGGTCGGCGCCTGCCGCATGTGCGCCGTCAAGTTTATCGAAGGCCATAAGAAGGGGCTGGACATGAGCTGCATGGTGGATGCGCGCGACGGCATGGTCGTCTCCACCAACCATCCGGAAGCCATGGCCTTCCGCGCCCAGGTCATCGAGTGGCTCATGCTCGACCATCCGCACGACTGCCCCATCTGCGACGAGGGCGGCCACTGCCTGCTGCAGGACATGACCGTGTCCGGCGGCCACGGACTCCGCCATTACCGCGGCAAGAAGCGCACCTACGAGAATCAGTATCTGGGCCCGCTCATCCAGCACGAGATGAATCGCTGCATCCACTGCTACCGCTGCGTGCGGTTCTACCGCGAGTACGCCGGGGGCACGGACTACGGCACCTTCGGCATCGCCGGGCGCGTCTACTACGGCCGGTTCGAGCCGGGCCGGCTGGAGAGCCCGTTCTCCGGCAACATCGCCGAGATATGCCCGACCGGCACGCTTACGGACAAACCTTCGCGCTACCGGGCGCGGCGCTGGGACCTGGAGCGAGCGCCGAGCGTGTGCCTGCACTGCTCCCTGGGCTGCAACACCACGGCCGGGGTCCGCTACCGCGAGGTGCTGCGCGTCGAGGCGCGCGAGAACATGGACGTCAACGACGCCTTCCTCTGCGACAGGGGCCGGTACGGTTTCGGCTACGCCTCGCAGCCGGAGCGTCCTCGGCAGGCCCTGGTGGACGGTGCGCCCGTGGATGTCGAAAACGCAGCGACCGAGGCGGCGCGCAGGATTCGCGCGGCGATGGATGCGCACGGCCCGGACGCCGTAGCCGTGTACGCCTCCCCCCGCTGCAGCCTGGAGGATTTCGCCTCCCTCCGCGGCCTGACGGATGCGCTGGGCATTGCCCCGCCAGCGTACTTCCCTACCATTTCAGAGCGCTCCGCCTGCCATGAGGCCGCATCCCATCTGGATCGCGAGATAGCCTGGGACCTCGGCCAGGTACGACAGGCCGACTTCGTGCTCGTGCTCGGCGCGGACCCGTTGCACGATGCGCCCCTTTCCGCGCTGGCCATCCGCCAGGCCCAGCGCGCCGGCGCCAAGGTCGCCGTGCTCGATCCGCGTCCGGTGGACACGCTCTGCGACGCCACGGCAATTCCTGTTGCCAGGCATTTCCTGCCGGCCACGGCGGCGTGGCTGCTCGCATTGACCTTCCCGGACGGCGAGTCCGGCTTCGACGGCGAGTGCCGGGACTTCTGGCGGGAGCTGCAGGCCCTGGACGACGGCATGAACGAGGACATCGCCAAATTGGAGGCCGTTGTCGTCTCCGTGGCCCAGGATCTGGCCAGGGCCAAGCGGCCCGTGGTGGTCTGCGCCGGGGAGACCATGCCCGCCGGATGGATCACTCTGGCCGCCGGCATGGTGCGGCTGCTGCGGCACGCCGGTGCGGACGCCGGGCTCTGCTGCCTGCTGCCGGAGGCGAACTCCCTGGGCGCTGCCCTTGCCGACTCGCCGGACGGCCGCAGCCTGGAAGACATTCTGATCGCGGTCGAGGGTGGCTCGGTCAAGGCGCTGCTCTGCGTGGGCGATGACCCCTTGCAGGAGTTCCCGCGCACCCAGTGGGCGCAGAGCTGCATGGACAAGCTGGAGCTCTTGGTGTGCATGGACTGCCTGCCTTCCGACACCTGGAACAAGGCGGACGTATCCCTGCCGCTGACCACCATTTTCGAGTCCGGCGGCTGCTACGTGAACAGCCTGGGCATGATGCAGCGCGCGGCTCCGGTGTTTAAGGGCGGCACGCCGGTGAAGCAGACCGGCGGCGGCAGCCATCCGCCGCGCGAATTCACGACGGAAATTCCAGGCAGCGATCCGCGCTCGGCCTCTCAGTGGGCAGAGCTGATGCGCCGGAAGCTGAACCTGACGATGCAGAAGACGCCTTCGGCCGTGGAGACAGGGCCGGCTTTTTCCCTGATGCATGAGGCCAGACCCGATCACGCCGTGCACGTGCTGCCGCAGCGGGCCGAGAAGCCGTTCGGCATGCTCGCGCCCCTTGCCGAGTACGTGGTGGAGGGGCCGGAAGAAGTCATCGTGGGGCGGCGAATCTTCGGGTCGGACCCGCTGGCCAACCAGGGCGTGCTGGGCAGGGAACTGATGCCCGAGTCGGAAATATTTCTCCACACGGCGAGCGCCGAAGCCATGGATCTGGCCGACGGCGATATAATACTGCTGCCGCTTGTGGGCGGCCTTGCCAGGGGCGTGCTGCGGACCAGCGAGCGCATGGCCCGGAACACCGTGGTGCTGCCGCGCATCCCGGATTCCGGCTGGAAGTTCGTGGGCGGCGTGACCGCGCCGTTCCCTCTGCAACGGATATGGAAGGAGCAGGGCGAAACAAGCGCCGAGGAGCGCTCGGATAAGGTCCTTGGCGCAAGCTGTCCGGGAGATGACGTATGATGGGCGCAGATTTCCTGCTCGGCCTGATTGTGTTGGTCATTAAGTGCGGGGTGGTGATGATGGTGGTAATGACCATCGCCGCCTATCTGGTCCTGTTCGAGCGCAAGCTGCTCGGCCGCATACAGCTGCGCTACGGACCGAACAGGGTGGGACCGTACGGGTTGCTGCAGTCCCTGGCCGACGGCGTCAAGCTGCTGCTCAAGGAGGACCTCATCCCGGAAGGCGCGGACACGATTCTCTTCCTCATTGCGCCGGGCCTCCTGACCTTCACTACCCTGGCGGTCTTCGCGCTGGTTCCATTCGGCGGGAACATCCACCTTTTCGGCCATACGGTACCGCTGGTGATCAGTGACATGGACATCGGCGTGCTCGTCTTCCTGGCGCTCTCCTCCATAGGCGTCTACAGCGTGGCGCTGGGCGGCTGGGCCTCCAACAGTAAGTTCTCGCTCATCGGCGCCGTGCGCGGTGTGGCGCAGATGATCAGCTACGAGCTGCCCCTGTCCCTGTCCCTGGTGCCCGTGTTCATGATGGCCGGCTCCCTGAGCCTGACCGACATCGTCAACGCGCAGTCCAGCTACCCGTTCATCGTGGTGCAGCCCGTGTCGGCCGCCATCTTCTTCATCTGCAGCCTGGCCGAGTCCAAGCGGATTCCCTTCGACATTCCCGAGGGCGAGAACGAGCTGCAGGCCGGCTTCCACACCGAGTACAGCGGCATGCGCTTCGCGCTGTTCTTCCTTGGCGAGTACGTGAACATGATCCTTTTCGGGGCGCTGATGGCCGTCTTCTTCCTGGGCGGCTGGCGGGGGCCGCTCCTGCCCGGACCAATCTGGCTGCTCATCAAGATCGCTATCGTCCCATTCCTGCTGGTCTGGACGCGGGGAACCATGCCGCGGATGCGCTACGACCACCTTATGCACTTCTGCTGGAAGGTGCTGATGCCTATCGCGCTGGCCAACATCGTGGTCACCGGGGCTGTGATGGCCGCGCTGGGCTAGATTCTCATCCGGTTGGGGCTCAGCTGTTATGATAGCTCCGGCCAGTCATCGCGGCATTCAACAGACAGCCTTCCGCAGACGCACGCGTCGCCCGAGTCTCGCAAAAAGTAATCGCCCGGAGCCGATACATGGGTACGGCTCCGGGCGATTGTTTTATTGAGGGATGTGACTGCTTAGCCCTTGGGGTTGATCCGCGCGTACCGTTTCAGCAGCTTGCCCAGCTCTTTATCCCTGCGTTTCGCTTCCAGGTCAGTGGGGGATGCCTGGCGGCGTTCGATGCGTTCGGCCTCACTGCGCAGCTTCAGGAATGAGGCGTAGCGCTCGGGCGTGAGTTCGCCGCGATCCATCGCCTGCTTGACGCCGCAGCCGGGCTCGGCCTCGTGGCGGCAGTCCCGGAAGCGGCAGGACGCGGCAAAGCGCTCCACATCCGCAAAGAGATCGCCCACGCCGTCCTCGCCCGTCAGACCGAAGGCGCGCAGACCGGGCGTATCGATGAGCAACCCGCCGCCGGGCAGCGGGAACAGCTCGCGGTGCGTGGTGGCGTGCCGGCCGCGGGAGTCTGCTTCCCGCACGGCGGCAGTGCGCTGCTGTTGGCTGCCGAGCAATCGGTTGACGAGGGTGGACTTGCCCGCGCCGGATGAGCCGAGCAGCACGGCGGTGACGCCCGGCGTGAGGAGTCCGCGCAGCTCGTCGACGCCCTGACCTGTGCGCGCGCTGAGCGCAAAGGCGTATGCGCCGGGCACTGCCGACATGACCTGCGACAGCTCGCGGCGGCAGTCCGGGCGCAGGTCCGCCTTGGTCAGCACCACCACGGGCTCGGCGCCGGCCCCGCGAGCCAGCGCGGCCCCACGTTCCAGGCGCCGCGGGTTGAAGTCGTGATCCAGCCCTGCGGCGAGAAGCACGAGGTCTACATTGGCGGCCAGAGGTTGCTGCGCGCCGCCGGAAGGATCGAGCCGGGACAACAGGGTGCGCCGTGGCAGGATCGCCTCGATGCGCGCCGCGCCGAACTGTGCTTCGGAATGCGTGTCGGCCTCGACGCAACCGTTGTGGGGGAGGTCTTCGAGCCGCGCTACGATCCAGTCGCCCACCACGGGCAGGCCGCCGGGGCCGAGGGACTCGTGCCGCAGCCTTCCGGCCAGCACGGCGCAGGCATAGCCGCCGGCATGCATGAGGAGGTAGCGCTCCCGCTCGGCGCGCGCCACACGCGCAGGCGCAAGGCCGCTAAGGTTCAGGGAATCGAAAGGCGTTGAGAAAAAGGACGACCAGCCAAGGTCGATGAGGTCGTAAAACGACATGGTGTAGCTCCATGGAAAAAGGCCGCAAGAAAACGCCCACCGCAAAAGCTTGCGGCGGCAGTGGCCAGGGGACATCGGGGTCCGGGTATGGAGCTAGGCAAGATCCAACATAAGTCAGGAATGCTACTACGATTTCGTGCACCCCTTCGTCAAGCGCCGGGATCTGAACGCGGGGGGCTCAGGCCCGCTTTTGCCCGCCGGCCCGGCGAGGGGGAGTGGCGGTACGCCTGATTGGTTCATCCCTGGCAGTGCTTCCAGGTCTCCGTGAAAGCTCCTGCCCTGGCGTTGCAGGAAGCCATAGTTGAAGGAACTGCAACGCATGCACTGAGTGCGAAAGTAGGAAAGGTAATCAATTGTAGTAGCATCCGTACATTGGCTATATTGGCGGAGGAGTTGTGTTGTCGGAGGTTAAGAGCTTGGTCGAATTTGCACATATATTGAGAAATTGAACAAAAAATATTCAAGCCATCAATACAAGATGTAATCATAAAAAGGGGCACGAGAACTTATAAATAAATTTGTTTGGACAATTATATACGACAACATACCTTGCGTGTAGAGTACACATCGCATACTTTGTGAGTCTGCTAAATTATGGAAGTTCTTCTAGTTCTTCTTAGTGCTTTTGAGTGGCTATATGCATGATGGTTTTTTGATAACACAGGCTGTCATTGCATTATTCTCCGGTTTGCCGGACTCAATTCAATAATCCAAATACTCCATTCACCATATCCAGCAGATTTTCCTGCACGGCCAGCGCGGATGTAGCTGTCCGGGTAGTGATGCACGGTGCGAAGTAATCGATTGAATTTATAAGGATTCCACAATTAACGACACGTTTTTCAGGTTTTTCATGATAACAAATTTCTTCTCAACATCCTATGCGCGGATGATCGTTTTGGTCGCGCTCGTTCATTTTTTTCTGAAAAAAATGGGGGCAGAGGCGTTAATATGCATATGATATTTTATGAATTTATATAAATCATTTATATAAGTATAGTTGTTGAATTGAAACAACACTCAATAAATAGACAAATATGAATGGAGCGAAGTAATAAAAAAAATGATTGAAGCAATTATTGAGCAGTAACTTGATGGCAGGCATGACTAAATTTACTCTCACTGTAACAAGTCATATTAATTGGGCAATTGACTGCTAAAGCTAGTATCAATTAGCAATAAAAGCCTAACAGTTAGAAGAAAAATGTTTTTATGTAATATTCACTAACTTATTATATTCGTGTAATAATTTTAATCGCAAAAAATAATCCTGCCCAGCGCTTCTAAATGAATCAGGGGGATATGCAAAAAGAAGGGTGAAGCGATAAAATTTGACTATATAACAAGTTGCGATAGTAACAGACAGCAATTCACACGCCAAAGCCAGTTGACCTAAATGTTGGCATCGATCTACTGTGCCCTTGTTTGTAAGGGCTATTATGGTAATGAATGCTTAGATACAGTGGGATGCTTAATTGGCTGTTTGTTCTTCGCGTGTCTTCCTGAGAAATGGTGTCTCATTCCTTTCCCGCCGTTTCTTGTTGATGCTCTTCATGTTGTCCGGATCAGCCGGACTTGCTTATCAGGTTCTTTGGGTTCGCCAGTTCACCCTTGTTCTCGGGGCGTCGAGCTATGCCGTAGCCATGGTGCTGACAGCATTCATGTTCGGTCTCGGCTTCGGTTCGTGGGGGCTGGGAAAGCTGGCGGATCGATGGGGGGAACGCACGCTCCTGCGCTGCTACGTGGCGGTCGAGCTGGGCGTGGCCGCGTGGGCATTGCTTCTGCCGGTTTTCCTGGGCTGGACCGAAAGTGCGTATATCCTGTTCAATCAGGTCGCCAGCCCCGGTCCGGTACTGCTTAATGCCGTCCGGCTGTTCCTCGCATTTCTTCTGCTTCTCGTGCCAACTACATTTATAGGCGGAACATTACCATTGCTGTCGCGTCTTGTTGTGCGCAACTCGCAAACAATTTCCGTACCTGTTGCAGCGCTGTATACGGCAAATACATTCGGAGCCATTCTTGGGGTTCTTGTTACGGGCTACGTACTGCTGCCGCATGCAGGGGTTCACTATACCACGCTGACCGCGGTGGGGTGCAACGTGTGCGTAGCCGCCGGGTTCTGGTTGCTGAGCCGGCGCGATCGCAGGGCGGAGGGAGCAGCCGTCCTGGTGGAAAGCGCCGCCAGGCGCGAACCGGCTGACGTGCAGCAGCTCGCGATTCTCATCGGTTTCTGCGTTTCCGGTGCGGCCACCATACTGTACGAGGTGGCCTGGAGCCGGACCCTGGTGATGATTCTGGGGACCACCACCTACGCCTTCACCACCATGCTCGCGGTCATCCTGGTGGGGATAACCTTGGGCAGCGCGCTGTACCGGTACATCCCAGCCGCGGTGAGCCGGACGTGGCTCTATGTCGTCCTGCAGATGCTCGTGGGGTTTTCGGTGCTCGCCACTATACCGGCCTTCGAGAAGCTGCCGTTCGTGTTTCTGAGTCTGTACGAGGAGACGGCCGGGTCGTGGCTTCTGCTGCAGGTTGTTCGTTTCAGTCTCTGCGGCCTGGTCATGCTGATCCCCACCGTGGCCATGGGAATGCTCTTTCCCGTGGTCAGCGCGCTCTTTGTGAAGCGGCCCGGCCACGTGGGCTCGCGCATCGGCCAGGCGTATGCGGTCAATACCTTTGGCGCCGCCGCCGGCGCGTGCCTTGCCGGCCTCGTGCTTGTGCCGGGCATCGGCATGGAGCGGACCATCCTTGCGGGCTCGCTCCTGAATCTGCTTGCCGCGCTTGGCCTTGTGCTGGTCATTCCGGTGCGTGTCCTGTTCCGCGGTGGTGTGATCGCCGGCACGCTGGCCCTTCTGCTGTTCCAGTTCGCATTCATCGGCGCGTGGTCGCCGCACATCCTCAACAGCGGCGTGTACGTTTACGCCTCCCGATACGAGTCCATGCGCGACCGGGTCGGCGAGGCATCCGGCGTGAAGTCCGCCATCCACGACCTTTCGGATTGGGATGTCTGGGAGCTGGCCATGAAGCAGTACAAGCTGCTGTTCTACGATACCGGGCCGGCGGTGACCGTGGCGGTGATGGAACGGCCCGACGGGCTGCGGTTTTTGACCATCGACGGCAAGACCGACGCCTCCACGAGCACCACGACGGACATGCGCACGCAGGTGATGATCGGCCAGCTGCCGATGCTGTTCCATGACAATCCGGAGGACGTCCTGGTGGTGGGGCTCGGCAGTGGCGTCACGGTGGGTTCCGTGCTCACGCATCCGGTGCGCTCCGTGGACTGCGCCGAGATATCGCCCGCCGTTATCAAGGCCGCCACGCTCTTTGCAGAAGAGAACCACGATGCACTGGACGACCCCAGGCTGCACATCGTGCGCAGGGATGCGCGCAACTACCTGCTGACCGCGGCGCACGACTATGACGCGATCGTTTCGCAACCGTCCAACCCGTGGGTCCGCGGGGAATCCAGCCTGTTCACCAAGGAGTACTACGAGCTGTGCCACAGCCGGCTGCGCGACGACGGCGTGTTCGTGCAGTGGGTGCCGGCCTACCACATGGCCGAGAATGACCTGAAGCTCATTCTGCGCACCCTGGCCTCCGTGTTCGACGATCTCACCCTCTGGTCCAGCGGCTCGGCCGGCGATCTCGTCATCGTCGCCAAGAAGGGTGGCCCGTGTCTGGTGGATCACTCCCGCTTTCTCAACCGCGTCTCCCGGCCGTCCGTGTGGGACGATATCGCGCGGCTGGATCTGAATCCGGCGCTGCTGCCGTCGCTGCTGTTCGTCATGAACGGGAGTGAAGTCTCCGCACTACTGGACGATCCCGGGCGTCATCCGCTGTTGAACACGGACGATCATCTGGTGACGGAGTTTCTCACGCCAAAGCGGATGGTTGCCGGAACAGACGCGCGCACCTTCCTGGACCCGCACGAACTGCACGGGGATATGAATTCGCTCAATACACTGTTCTTCGACTGGAACACCCGAGCCCTGCAACGTCTGATCGACAGCAACGGCTGATGCGCCCGACCAACGATAGAGGAATACCTCATCGTGCTGTCGGGTACGCCGGAGGGCATGGGCGGCTTCTGCAACCTTCTAACAGGTGAGGGTTTTTTGGGATGCGATTGACTATCAAGTTGAAACTATTTGCGGGGTTTGGCCTCTTGCTCGTGCTGCTGGCCATTACCGCGTTCATAGGCATCAACAAGCTGGCCGGGATGAACGAGCGGCTCAACTCCATGGCCGATGTCTCAGCGGAGAAGGTCAGGCTCGGCGCGCGTATGAATCAGAACCTGCTGGAGATCAGCCGGGCTGAGAAAAACATCATTCTCTCCGACACGCAGGAGAAGGTTGATGAATACACCGCGTACATCGAGAACGAGCGTGAAGCCCTGCTGGAACGCGAAAAGCGGTTCGACGCATTGACAGATGCGGAGGGCAAGGTAGCTCTGAAAGAGTTTCAGGACGCCTTCGACGAGTACTACACGGTGCATAAGGAGGTGCGCACCCTGGGACGCCTCAACTCGAACGTGAGGGCTCTGGCCTTGTCCCAGAGCGAGGCCAAGGAGCCTTTTGACCGGGCGGCCCAAGCCATCCAGACCGTGATCGACGATCTGCTGGCCAAGCTCGGCCAGTCCGCGGACTACCAGCTCCAGCGCAGTATCCACAGTCTTGATCTGGCCATTGACATCAGCAACAGCCTCGGGGCGGTCCGGCGCGCGGAGAAGAATATTATCCTGGTTCCCACTGTCGAGGAGATGAAGTCCTACTCCGATGATATCAGTGCGAAGGCGCAGGAAATCGCGACCATGGTGTCGTCTCTGAAACCCCTGGTGGACGGCGATGCGGCAGCCTCGCTCTCGGTGTTCGAAAAGGCGTCTGCAAGCTACCTGGACGTGTGCGACCAGGTTCGCGATACCGCCCTGGAAAATGGCAACAACAGGGCCAAGGCGCTTGCCTGGGGCAAGGGCAGGGAGCTGCTCGACGCGGCCCAGAAACAAATGACCGACATCGTGACCGACAACGATGCCGACATGGAAAGGGACCAGACACTCAGCGACCAGAACTACGCGACGGCGCGGAACCTGATGCTCGCCCTGGCCGCCGGCGCGGTGCTCATCGGCATCGTCGTCTCTCTGTGGATCGCCATCGGCATCGGCCGCGGGCTGACCAAGGCCATCAACGTCACCAAGGCGGTGGCCATCGGCGATGTGGAGCAGGATGTGGAGGTGACCTCCCACGACGAGATAGGCGAGCTCTTGACGTCCATGCGCACGCTGGTCGAGGCGGAGCGGGAGGCGGCGTCCATCGCGGAGAGCATCTCTGTGGGCGAGCTGGATGTGGATCTTACGGAGCGCTCGGAAAAGGATAAGCTGCTGCTTGCCATGAAGGATCTGCTGAACGCGGAGCGTTCGGTGAAGGACGTGGCCGAGTCGCTGGCCGAAGGCGACCTGGACGTGCACGTAACGCAGCGTTCCGCCAACGATGCGTTGATCAAGGCCATCACGAGGCTCATCGACGCCGAGAAGGAGATTGCCTCGGTGACAGAGCGCCTGGCCGACGGCGACCTGCGGGTGCATGTGACGCCGCGTTCCGACAAGGACTCGCTCATGCGCGCCCTTGGCAGCATGATCGCCAAGCTGCAGACCGTTATCAGCGAGGTGCAGTCCGGCGCGGAGAACGTGGCCAGTGGCAGCGAGGAGATGAGCGCCTCCAGTGAGCAGCTCTCCCAGGGCGCAACGGAGCAGGCCGCCGCCGTGGAGGAATGCTCTTCCTCCATGGAGGAGATGGGCGCTTCCATAGCCCAGAACGCGGACAACGCGCGGCAGACCGAGTCCATTGCGGCCAAGGCGGCCGACGACGCCAGGGGCTCCGGCGAGGCCGTGGCGGAAACGGTCAAGGCCATGAAGGATATTGCCAGCAAGATCTCGATCATCGAGGAGATTGCCCGGCAGACCGATCTGCTCGCCCTGAACGCGGCTGTGGAAGCGGCTCGCGCCGGCGATCACGGCAAGGGATTCGCCGTGGTGGCCGCAGAGGTCCGCAAGCTGGCGGAGCGGAGCCAGACCGCCGCTGCGGAGATCAACGAGCTGTCCGCCAACTCCACGGCCGTGGCCGAGAAGGCCGGAACTCTGCTGGAGAAGCTGGTGCCGGACATTCAGAAGACCTCGGAGCTCGTGCAGGAGATCTCCGCCTCGTCCACTGAGCAGAACGCCGGCGCCGAAGAGGTGAACAAGGCGCTGCAGCAGCTCGACCAGATCATCCAGATGAACGCAAGCTCCAGCGAGGAGCTGGCTTCCACGTCCGAGGAGCTGTCGGCGCAGGCCGAGCAGCTGCACGCCAGCATCGCCTTCTTCAGGCTGGACGGCTCAGCGTCGGAGGCCGGCGCCAAGGATCTTGGTAAGCTCGCCGGCGGCGGCAACGGAAAGGCGAAGTCCCGGCTGGCCCTGCCGCGTCAAGGCAAGAATTCCGCCCCGCCTGTCGACCTCGGCGACGAGGAAGGCGAAGACAAAGAGTTCGAGCGCTACTAGCCGGACGAGGAGCGGAGTATGAGCAATGATAACGGTAATACCCAGACGGTCCTGACGGTCACATTGGGTCAGGAGCAGTATGCCTTGGACATCTACGCTGTCCGGGAGATCCTGGACATGGCCGAGGTGACGCGCATACCCAAGATGCCCGCGTACATGCGCGGGATGGTCAATGTGCGGGGAACAGCCGTGCCCGTGGTGGACCTGAAGATGAAGTTCGGCATGGAGCCCATCGAGCAGACGCTGAACACCCGCATCGTGATCCTGGAGATCGAAAAGGACGGCAAGGTCACTCCCATGGGAGCCATGACCGACTCTGTCCGCGATGTGCTCGTGCTGCACGAGGAGCAGATCGACCCGCCGCCGGAGCTCGGCTCCTCGGTGGACATCGACTTCATCAAGGGCATTGCGAGAAAAGACGATGCGTTCATCATCCTTCTGGATGTGGACAAGGTGTTCGCCAGAGAGGAGATCACCATGCTTCGTCAGGTGCGCGAGGAACAGGAAAACACAAACAAGACGGCAGCCTAGGCAGCCGTCAGGATAGGAGAAAGGGGGGACTATGCTTGTCCAACTCGAAGGCGGTTACAGGGTGGAAAGAGTCGCCGAGCTGAAGGCGGAGCTGTTGGCCTGCCTGTGCAGGGAAGAGCCGGTGGAGCTCAGCCTGTCCGTAGTGGACGACGTGGACCCCTCTTTCTTTCTGCTTCTGCAGTCGGCCGTGCGAACCTACGAGCAGTACGGCAAGAGCCTTGTCCTGCGGCATGATCTCCCGGCGCGGTTCCGGCGCGAAGCCGCCTGGGCCGGATTTCCGGAGCTGGTCCCGCAGGATGCGGCGTAAAAGCCGCATGGTCGCCGGCAGGTATGTTTGATGATTCGTAACAACGCATTCTCATCCCCAGAGGAAGCCGAATGAACGGTCTGGAAGTCGCAGTCAAAGCATTTCTGGATGAAGCCAAGGAGCTGCTCGACGATATCGAGGAGACCCTGCTTGAGCTGGAGTCGAACCCCGAAGACCAGGCCCTTGTGGCGCGCGCCTTTCGGGCCATGCACACCATCAAGGGTTCGGGCGCGATGTTCGGGTACGAGGAGATCGCGCGATTCACCCACGACCTGGAAACAACGTACGATCGCGTCCGCGAGGGGTGTCTGTCCATCAGCAAGGAGCTCTTGTCCCTGACGTTTGAGGCCAAGGACCACATCGGCCTGCTGCTTGCGGCGCCACCGGAAGGCGACGCCGAAACGAGAGCTGCGTCGGATGAGATCCTTGCCCGGTTTCGCGCCTTTGTCGCGGGCGAGAGTGCTGGAAAGAGCGACACTCCGGCATGCAGCCTGCCGGTGGATGCGTGCGGGGGCGAGCCCGAGGCGGATAGCCCCAGCACATTCTGGATCCGCTTCAAGCCCGGCGTGGGCATCTACCGCACCGGGACCAATCCGTTCGCGCTCTTTGACGAGCTCGAAGCGCTGGGAACGTGCGCCGTTGTGTTCCACGGCGAAGCCATTCCATATCTGGAGGACTACGTTCCCGACGACCACTACGGCTATTGGGACATCCTCATCACCACGGACAAGGGCGAGGCTAGCCTGCTCGACGTGTTCATCTTCCAGGAAGAGGAGGAGTACCACGTGGCTCTGGTCTATCCCGGCTCTGTCCGCGCCTCGGATCTGGAGGACCTGGCCGGCCTTGTTCAATCCCATGCGGAGGAAGAACCCGAGGCCATACTACGGGTGCTCGAAGACGAGATCCTGGGCAGGCTGAACAAACGGATAGAGCCCTGCCAGGAGACGGCGGTCGAGGCTCCGGCGGCGACGCACGCGCCCAGCAAGTCCTCCATCCGGGTGGACTCCGAACGCCTCGATGCGCTGGTGGACATGGTGGGCGAGATGGTCATTATCCAGTCCCGCCTGGCGCAGGCCGTGCAGGGCAATGAGGTGCCGTCCATCTTCCACCAGGTGTCCGAGGAGCTGGAGCGCCTGACCGACGAGATGCGCGACAACGCCCTGGGACTGCGGATGCTGCCCGTGGGCACGATGTTCAACTCGCTGCGCCGGCTGGTCCGCGATCTTTCCGGTTCCCTGGGCAAGGACGTGAACTTCATCACCGAAGGCGCCGAGACCGAGCTGGACAAGACGGTCATCGATCAGCTCAAGGACCCGCTGGTGCATATTCTGCGCAACAGCATGGATCACGGCATCGAGTCTCCGGAAACAAGGACGGCGGCCGGCAAGCCGGCCCAGGGCGTCGTGCGCCTCTCGGCCAGGCATTCGAGCGGCAACGTGGTGATCACCATAGAGGACGACGGCAAAGGGCTGGACCCCGAGAAGATCCGGGAAAAAGCCGTGTCGCGGGGATTGATCTCCGCCGACGCCGAGCTCGGGCACAAGGAAACCCTGGAGCTCATCTTCGAGCCCGGCTTTTCCACGGCCGAGAAGGTTACGGACGTCTCTGGCCGGGGCGTGGGCATGGACGTTGTCCGCCGCAGCATCGAGGGCCTGCGCGGCATCATAGAAATCAGCAGCACGGCGGGGCAGGGGACCAGGCTGAACATTTCGCTCCCGTTGACGCTGGCCATCATCGACGGCTTCAACGTGCTGATAGAAGACGAGTCGTACATCGTACCGTTGAACACGCTGCGCGGTTTCCAGGAGCGACAGGTGGAAGGCGAGGTCCGCACGCTGGAGACCATGGTGCACATGGAGCACATGATACCGTGCGTGAGTCTGCGCAAGCTGCTGGACGTGCCCGGCAATCAGCCCGAGTACGAGCGTGTGGTGATTATCGAGGTGGATGGACGCGTGGTCGGCCTCAGCGTGGACCAGGTGGTGGGCCGGCAACAGGCCGTGATCAAGAGCCTGGGCGACATGAGCAGCAACGTGCAGTGGATCTCCGGCACCACGGTCAACGGCGACGGCACCATCTCCGTCATCCTGGACATCCCCCAGCTTGTCCGATTTGCCAGCGACCAGAAAAACGTCGTCGCAGCCAGGGAAGTGACGCTGCATTAAGCTTCCGCCTGGCGAAATCGCAGGCGCATTGCTGCATTGCAGATTACGCCACGACAAGGCCGTGCCGCGGCAGCAGGTCCCGCAGCACATAGTTGCGGTGCATGCTCGCGGCCTGCAGGAAGAGATAGGCCGGGTGGTCGAGGCACTTTGTGGAGTCCTGCGTACCGTGGAAAGCGCGGAGGTCATCGTTCCACTGCTCACCCGAATAGGGCGGTATCTTTTCTTTCGGACCGAGGTCGCCCTCCTGCATGGCCTGTTGCCATAGTGCTATGCGGTCTTCCCGCTCGAACTCCTGCGTTCCAATGATCGTTCTGATATTGCTCCGTATAGTGTCGAACCCGACGCCTATATTTGCATCCTTTGGCCGTGCCTGCGCAACCTTCACGAACAGGTTGTAGAGCGCCTCGCAGCCGTCGAGGAATGTTGCCGTGTTGTCCCGGTGCATGGGCTCTCCGTTGCTGCCTGGCAGATACTCATACTCCATGCTCCATTGCAGGAAAGGAAGATCCGGATACGTTATCGCGGCGCCATGGCCAAGCGCACCTGAAAAGGTTTCTGCAAAAAAGCTTATCAGACGCTTCCAAAGATTAGCACCACAGGACTCTTTATAATTCTTTTTGAAGTATATTTCGTAGTTATTGAATCGCTTTATCATGTCGAGACCGACATTTTGGAACTGCATATTCGTGATACAGTTATATTGCGAGCTGATGCCTGAAAAGCCATAGTGCGAAAACGTATCCGCAAGGACATGCGCCGTAACGCCGGCCAGGAGCAATCCGTTTTCTCGGTCGAAGAGCTCGCAGTGGTGCGCGATCATGTCCTGCACTATCCGGCTGTGCATCTGGCACTGCAGGCGGGACTCGAAATCATTCCCCTTGTTTCCTGGAAGAAAGTGGAATGGCACCCAGACATGGCGCTGGTCGTCTTTGTTGATATTCCTGATGTCCTGAAAGTGATGCGCCGTCGGCCTGGAGACTATTCTTCCACTATCCTCGAAGCAGATTGAGACTGTTATCTTGTCAAACATGTGTCCGGCCATGTCGTCCACGAACTGGGCGGCGGTTGCCGCGATCTCTGCGGGCACAGGGTTCAGCCCGGCGGCGCGGGCCAATGCGTACGTGCCGTAGTAGTGCATGTCGATCTGCATGGGGACCGTCCTTGGTGTAGTGCCGGCGCCGGCATGGAACGGATGGGGATCAACGCTGTGGCGCGCTCCTTCAGAACGTTGGGAAGTGGTAGATGTAGCGGGGATTGCCGAGCATGGGCGGTGTCCTGGCGATCTTGAAGATCTGCTCCGCGTTGGTCATCACCGTGTCGGAAAAACCGAGAAACTTCAGGTACTCCGCGTTGCGGTCCAGAACGTTGTCGATGCCCTTGATCCGATCGTACTCCCTGCGATTTCCCTTGGTCCGGAAGTCATCGTCAAGGTTTGGAGCGTTGGGCCAGTCGCTGCCCATGACCAGGCGGTCGTGCGGCAACCGCAGGGCCATCTGCTTGGCCATGAACGACCGCCTCCATTTGCCCACCAGGGCCGAGACGTCGGCGAACAAGCGCCAGCCGCGATCCTCGGCCTGGAGCATCATCCGCATGAACGCTTCCGAGAAATCATTGTCATCCTCGTCGATGGGCAGGCAGCAGTGCGCCATGATTACGGTGACGCCTTCCTCCAGCGCCGGGATGAGCAGCTCGGGGTGGTTGTATGCCCTCAGGCTTTTGTCGCCGCCGGCCTCGGAGATGGTGTGCTCGTCCCCCACGTGGCAGAGCAGCGGGAGCCCGTACTCGATCAACTTCTGGTAGAAGGCGCGGCATTTCTCATGGTTTGGAAGGATGTTCTGCGACGACGGAATCCATTTGACCAGGACCGCGCCGTCATCTTTGGCTTTTTGCAGCTCTTTGAGCGCATCCGTATTGTAAGGATGGACCGACGCACCGAAGAGGGCGAGGTCCGGATTTTTCCGGCATATCTCGGCCACCCAGGAGTTGGGGGTGTACAGAATCGGCTTCATGGGGGTGCCGGCGTTGTCGTGCGGCTTGTCGAATGCGAGCAGGACGCCCTTGTTCACATGCAGCGAGCCCTGGATTTCGTGCAGGATCGCGTCGCGGATGTCGTCGTCATCACGGCTGGTGGGGACATCCGCTAGGAAGCCGCCCAGCTCAGCAAGGTGACTTCCAAGCCCAAGCAAAGACGACATGTGGCAGGTGCCATCCTTGTTCCAGTCCCCGAACACATGGATGTGGATGTCGATGACGGACATGGCTGACCTCCTGTGCGGTTACATTAGAAGCCTTTTGCGTTCCGGAGCCAGTTTGCGGGCTTGGCGTCTGTTGCCCAGAGTCCTTCATCACGTTTCCTGCGGAGCCAATCGATGTGTTGTGTGATGTTCTCGGTGGAGTTGTCCGGATGCTGTGGGTCGAGGCCAAGAAATGCCGCGGGATTTGTGCTGGTGATCTGGTCGAACTGCGCTGGTGACAGATGATCCGCGAAGTATGGCCAGTACTCGTCCTCCCGCAGGTTGAGCATGGAGAGGAAGTAGTCCGTGCCGAAGAGGATTTGCGTGGAGTAGCACCCGTCCAGGGGGGTGAGCATGCTTTCTAGCATGTGGAAGTAGTCCGACTTATCGAACCAGTTCAGTCCCATGCCAACAGTATGGTAGGAGACGTCCGCGTAGATTTTTCCGGGTCGTTTCGACATCATATTCTTAATCTCAGATAGCCACTTGGATCGGTCTTTTGCTCGCGGAAGAAACTTGTTGTCCCCGCCGCAATGGCCGAAGCAGAGCCGCAGGTTGTCGAGCTTGTGCGCATCGAGGACGCGTTCCCATTCACAAGGCATGCAGAGCTTTTCATAGCCGGCATCGTTTTTGAATCCGCCATCATTACAGTGGGTCATTACCGGGATGCCGTGCGTGTTGCAGTAGTCGAGGGCCTCGGCGATGTCGCCAACGAGGTAGCCGAGCGAGGGGTACGCCTTCAGGCCCACAAAGCCGCCATGCTCTATGGCCTTGACGAAATCGGTGAACCAACCGGGCCGCCATGGATTGACTGCATAAAAAGGCAGCACCCGGCCCGGATAACGGAGGCATTGTCGTGTGGTGCCCTGGCGTTGGGTTTCGAAAACCGCGAGCTCCTTCTCCGCAGTGTCTCGCCTGTCGTCAGGGATATCTTCCACTTCTCCGCCGTAATCGCTCCAGTTTCCCGAAAGAATGTCCATCATCAACGGGACGATGATGAGCTCGTCGTCATGGATGCCGGCACTCTCCAAGCCCTTGGCCATTGCATGGAACAAGTTGTCGGTCACTTCGTCCATGTTCGGGGAGAAGCCAACGCTGATAAACCCTGCAATGTCGAGGAGTGTGACGCTGGCAGGAGCACTGAACAGATCTTCAAGAAAACCGGCAATGGAAAAACGCCTGCGATGGTCCAGCCGTGCGATGGTCTCTTGAAGGGCGGTGCGCAGCTCGTCGACCTCTGGCCTGCGGTATCTGTCGAGGGTTTCAGAAAAGAGTCGGGCCGGGTCGTCTGGTGTGCTGAGCGTTGCCGCGCGACTGTTGACGATGATTACCTCCACGAAGTCCAGCACGGGTTGGAGCAGGATCGCAAAGTCCTTGAGCAACGCCCTGAGGCGGTTCTCGAGAATCTTCTTGGTGCCGGGCGTGAATACGGACTGGAGGTTGAAGACGTGGCAGTGGGCATTGATGCGCATGCGAAGCTCCTGGAATTTATGTTCAGGACCTGGGCATTGAACCACATCGAAAAAGGCGATGGACCACATAGAGAGTGTACAAGTGTTGCGGAAGCACGACAAGATATTTTATATTTTCGTCCCCAAAAAATTGATTAATTCGGTATATAATATAATCATATATATAAACAGATTCCATCAAAACTCCGCCTCCATGGCGTCTCCGTCCAGAAGTCACGGCGCGCCACGCTCCATTCTCTTCCGGGACTGGAGAGGCCAGGGTGGGGTTGGAAGTCATAAAAGAGAAGGGCCGCGGAACATTCCACGGCCCTTGAGGCGCGCAGGGGCGCGGACAATGTTTCCCAGGTTATGAGTCGCCCAGAAGGCGCTGGGCGATCTCTTTGGCCGCGCGACGTCCTGCGCCCATGGCTGAAATCGCCGTGGCGGCGCCGGTGACGATGTCCTCTCCGGCAAACACGCCGGGGATGGATGTCTCGCCGGTTTCTTCGTTCACCACGGTGTAGCCCCACTTGTTGAGATCAAGCCCTGATCCGTCCCGGAATGAGGCTTTTTGCCACGGGAGAAAATCCTCCTTGACGTGATGGGAGGCGCCGCGCAAACCGCTACGTTGTTCCGGCGCCGGCCCGGGAAGAGAGAGCACGGATCGGGCGACGGCCGACTGAGCCGCCGCCCGATTGCAGGACGCTAGTACAGGCCGAGCTTCTGCTCGGAGAGGCTGATGAAGATGTTTTTGCACTGCGTGTAGTGGTCCAGCATCATGCGATGGTTCTCGCGGCCGATGCCGGACTTCTTGTACCCGCCGAAGGGCGCATGGGCGGGGAGGACGTTGTAGGTGTTCACCCACATACGCCCGGTCTCCACGCTACGGGCCACGTTCAGGGCGCGGTTGATGTCCCTGGTCCAGACCGCGCCGCCAAGGCCGTACTCGTTGTCGTTGGCCATGGCGATCACCTCGTCCTCGGTCTTGAACTTGATGAAGCAGACCACAGGACCGAAGATCTCTTCTCTGGCCACGCGCATGTCGTTGGTGACGTCCGCCAGGATGGTGGGCTGCATGAAGCTGCCCTTGCCGAGCTGATCCCCGGCGGCGCGGCTGCCGCCGACAGCCACTCTGGCGCCTTCCTTCTTCCCTATCTCGATGTAGTTCAGGATCTGGTCCAGCTGGTGCTGGTTGATCTGCGTTCCCATCTGGGTGTCCGGCAGCCAGGGGAGATCCACCTTGATCTCGGAGAAGGCTTTTACGGCTTCCTCAAGAAACCTGTCGTATATGTCCTCATGAATGAAGGCCCTGGAGCCGGCGCAGCAGACCTGACCCTGGTTGAGCAGGATGCCGAGCTGTATGCCCTCCAGGGCCTTGTCCCATGGTGCGTCCGGGAAGATGATGTTGGCTGATTTGCCGCCGAGCTCCAGGGTGCTGGGGACAAGCCGTTTGGCAGCGAAGTCCGCCACGGTGTAGCCGACATCGGTCGAGCCGGTGAAGGCGAGCTTGGCGAAACCTTCGTGCTGGAGCATGGCATTGCCGGCCTGCGATCCCTTGCCGGTGATGACGTTGACCACGCCGGCAGGAAGGACCTCGGCCATGAGCTTGGCCAACTCCAGAAGAGATAGCGAGGTTTCGATGGACGGCTTGATGACCACGCAGTTCCCTGCGGCCAGGGCGGGCGAAATCTTCCAGGCGGCCATGAGCAGCGGGAAGTTCCAGGGAATGATTTGCCCGACCACGCCGATGGGCTCCCGCAGGATGATGCTCATGGTCTGGTCGTCGATCATCGTGGCCTGGCCTTCATCGGTACGGGCGACCGAGGCGAAGTAACGGAAATGGTCCGAGGAGAGCGGGACGTCGACACCGGATGTCTCGCGGATGGGCTTGCCGTTGTCGAGTGTTTCCACCATGGCCAGCCGACCGGCGTTTGCATCGATCAGGTCGGCGATCTGGTTGAGCATTTTGGCGCGCTCTTGCGGGCTCGTTTTTTTCCAGGTCTTGAAGGCGTTGTTGGCGGCGTCTACAGCTCTGTTCACGTCCTCGGGGCAGGCGCTGGCGCAGGTGCTCAACGCCTCTCCATTGGAAGGGTTGGTGGCGGTGAAGGTTTTGCCTTCGCAGCTGTCGACCCACTCTCCATTAATGAACAGCTTGTAGTTTGCATCGAGGTACGATTTCATGGAAACACTCCTTGGACCTTTTGGTTGCTTGACGCAATAATCCACAGAGCACATCGTGTGCGGAGCACAACACAGCAATGTGTTTACACAAGACGCAGGAAGAATGATTGGTGTGAAATTGATGCCAGAGAAGGCATCACTGTTTGTTTATGCAGGAGGATCTGAGTCTGCCGAGCAATGGACCTTGCAATGTTGTACGGCTGAATTCTCAATCATGAAGACCTCCTCAAACCGGAATTGGTAGAGTACTAAAAATTATGTTTGGGTGCTACTCCGTGTTTATAGAATTTGTACTGACAGAATTGTATCCAAATTTGGTATACGAAAGTGTTTTCAAGCGCGAAAATGGTAGTAGATAGCTGGCGAGTCTCGCTTTTCACTGTTGTCGCCAAGGGCTCTTGAAAAACTAAATCTAGTTATTTCAAGCTAATAACCGATGTTAGCTCGCTCCACTGAGAATCCGTGACTATTTGTTATGCTAGATTTAGCATAAAAACAAGAATGGGCGAGTCATATCACGGAGATACCTGCAAGGCGTGATGGTCGCATGCCCGTCAGCGCAGCGGGAAGGCGATTGGAGTGGAGGAGCTGTTCGCGGCCACTCCGGGTCAAGAAGGGCGGCGGCTCCCGGGGAGGGAGACGAAGAAGGCGCATGGCCGTCGGGAGGGCGTCCCGGGCTGAATGGTCCAGCTTTGGCTTGAGGCAGCATGGCCGAGTGCTGGCGCACTCAGGTTAGGAGTCTGCTTCGCCGGTTTGGGAGTCCTCGAAGGACCGGACCGGCCAGGGAAACATTTCTTCCGCCTTTTTCAAGGCATAAGCCTCGACATCGAGAAACCATTCTTTGAAGGTCTGGGCCAGTTGCTGGCCCTGCGGGGTGAGCGCGAATCCTTTCTGGCCCCCGAACTTTTCCAGCAGGGGCTCCCCGGCTGCGGCCTCGCTGGCCTTGAGACGGCCCCAGGCAGCCCGATAGGATATGCCCATGGTTTTCGCTGCCTTGTTGAGCGATCCAAGCTCGTGAATGAGCAGGAGCAGTTCGGCGCGGCCGAGGCCCAGAAGCATTCCATTCGGTGTTTCCAGCCAGAGGTGTAGCCGAAGGGTCGGTTCGACCGGGTCCATGGCGTTTCCTTTCCCTGTTTGTGGTAGAGGCGGGAGGGCCCGTTCTCCCGGCAACGCACAGCGCCCGATGTGAGGTGGCGGGGCTTCAGGTTGCGAGAGTGGCGACCGGAGTTGCTATGCTATTTTTAGCAGAATCACTTTCCGCTCACAACCCGTGATGTTGCCTCCCTTCAAACAGGTTCAGGGTGTTCGACTGCGTGCTACGCCGCGCTATCGCAGTCGTCGCAGGTGGATGTGGCGAGGAGTCCCCTGTCGAACAGGGGCGTGCGGGGGCTGAAAAAACTCAGTTCTCCAGCCGCTACAGGCAATACACCAGCGTATATCTTGAAACTATATTTGCGGATCTCCGGGAAAGGCAGGGTTGACCTTGCCCACCATTGATTCAACATCAATCCGCACTACGGCCGTGCGCGCCAGGACCTTGTCGTCATATGCACCCGTGGGGCCGCCGTAATGCGACATGACTGCGTCCAGCCCCTTGGCCTTCTCCTGGGGATCGCTCAGCAGCTCGGCGCGGCCGAAACCGCTCACCGACTTGTAGTACGTGCTGAACCCGCAGGCCTTGTCCGCGCGGATGAGCTCGTGTTCCGCCACGGCCACGAAGCTTGCCAGCCCGTTCTTTTCGATGCATTCGAGCTTCCGGCCTTCTCCGGCGCTGTGGAAGTATATGGCGCCGTCCGCATAGCCGAAGTTCACCGTCACCACATATGGCTGCTCCCCGTCCCAAAGCCCGAGCTGCAGGGCCTCGCAACGCAGAAGCAGCTTTTCTATCAGGGCCTTGTCTTCAATCGCCCGCTTTTTCTTACGCATTATCGCGTCTCCTTGGGTTCCATGTTGTCGAAAAGAGTTTCCAACAGCCTATGCGTTGTCTCCACTTGGCCGATCCCGCGGCGCATCTGCTCGGGCGTCTGAATCCACTGTCCGGGACCGAGCTCGTCGGCGCAGTTCTCGATGAGCAGCTCCATGCTCTGCTGCGTCGTCTCCAGATGAAATTGCAGTCCGACCAGCGAGGCCCCCAAGGAGAACGCCTGGTTGCAACAAGCCTCGCTGGTCGCCAGATGGACTGCTCCATCAGGCATGGAGAATGTATCGCCATGCCAGTGGAAAGCCGGGAACCGCGCCGGAAACCCTGCAACAGCGGGAGAATTGCCGGCTTCCGGCGTCAGTTCCACGGAATACCATCCTATTTCCCGTTCGGATTGCTTGACGACCTCTGCTCCGAGCGCTTCGGCAAGAAGCTGCGCCCCGAGGCACACGCCAAGAATGCGTTTCCCGACGTCCAGAGCAGTGTTGAGGAATCGTTTTTCTTCCATGAGCCAGGGAAACGCCGCCGTATCGTGCACGCTCATGGGGCCGCCCATGACCGCCAGGAAGTCAAAATCTTCCATGCCGGGCAGCGGCTCTCCGGCGAATATCCTGGTACGCGTCAGCGTGTGTCCGTGTTTCGACGCGACTTCGGCAATGGCGGCCGGTCCCTCGAAATCCACATGTTCTATCGTGTGTATCCGCATGGTTTTGTTTCCTGGCGGTTATTATTCCAGCGTCAGGCTCTCGCCAGAACGATCCGTCGCGCCGGGCTCCGGAGCCGAAGAGTCGGACCGGCGGAACTGCTTGTAGCTCAGGTCGTACTTGCGCATGCGCAGCCCCATGGTCCGCCGGGTCAGGCCCAGAGCGCGTGCCGCTTCCGTGGTGTTGCCCTGATGCAGGCGCAGGGCCTCCACCAGCATCTCATACTCGACCGCCGCGAGACGCGTCTCCAGTATCCCGCATTTGCTCCCGGCCTCGGGAAACGCCGGCGACTGCAATGAAAGCGGCAGGTTGTATCCATGGATGGCGTCGTCCTCGGTCAGAATCACGGCGCGTTGGATCACGTTTTCAAGCTCCCGTACGTTGCCGGGCCAGTGGTAGCTCATGAGCATGTTCAGGGCCGGTGTGGCGATGCGGTTGATGGTCTTGCCGTTCTCCTCGGCAAACCCGGCGGCAAAATGCTCGGCAATGGTGATGATGTCGCTGCCCCGTTCGCGGAGCGGCGGCACCAGCACCGGAAATACGTTGAGCCGGTAATAGAGATCCTCGCGGAACGTGCCGGCCGCAACCATGGCGGCAAGGTCCTTGTTCGTGGCGGCCACGATGCGGATGTCGACCGCGATGGACTCGTTGCCGCCCACGCGCTCGAAGGTGCGTTCCTGCAGTACGCGCAGCAGCTTTGCCTGCACGCCCAGAGGCAGCTCCCCCACCTCGTCCAGGAAGATGGTGCCCCCGTCCGCCTCTTCGAACCGGCCCTTGCGCAGCTGCGTGGCTCCGGTGAAGGAGCCTTTCTCGTGGCCGAACAGCTCGCTCTCCAGAATGCTCTCCGGCAGGGCGGCGCAGTTGAACTTTACCACGGGCCCGTCCGGCCTGGCTCCATAATAATGGATGGCGTTGGCCAGCAGCTCCTTGCCCACGCCGCTCTCGCCGAGCAGAAGAACCGTGGTCCTGGTGCCGGCCACCTTACGCAACAACGCGTAGACTTCCATCATGGCCTTGGAGGTGCCGATCATGTTCGAGGGCCTGAAGCGCGTCTTCAGCTCGTCCATCAGTTCCAGCGCCTGGCGCTTCCAGAGCACCTTGTCCACCTTCTCCACCAGGTAGAGCTCCACGGCCTGGGCCAGCATGTACGAGATGACCATGAGTGCGTCGCGATGCTTGTCCAGCATCAGCTCGTTGTCGTAGCCCCGCTCGGCGCTGATGGTGCCCATCACCTTCTTCCCGCGAAGAATGGGCACGCACAGAAAGGACATGTCGTCGGCTGAGTCCTTGACCAGGCTGCCGGTCCTGTTGAGGAAGTCCGGCTCGTCCCTGATGCTCGGCACCACGATGGGCGCGGCCGTGGCCACGACCCGTCCTGTAATTCCCTCGCCCGGGAAGTATATCCCCAGGGCCTGCTCCTGCTTGGTCAGTCCGTCGCTCTTGTGGATAAAGATACGCCCGGTCTCGCGATGGTACAGGTTGATCATGATGCGCTGCATGCCCATCTGCTCTTTGAGATAGCGCAGCAAATGCTCCAGGGCCATGTCCAGGTCCTCTTCTTCAGAGAGGGCCCGGCCCATGTCATGCAACAACGGAACGATCTTGCCCCGGCATACGCCGGTCGAGCATTCCTTGAGTTTTTCTTCTTCCGAGCACCTGTCAGGCATCACGTCATGCTCCGCCAATCCTTCCCGCTTTATTTTGGACCGCAGTCACCCCGATCTGAGGTCAGGCTCAACTCATCGTCAGCATTCAGCAACCCGTATGCCAGAAGAGCTGTTCTGTTGTTGTCTGCAAAAGTTTATGTATGTAAAATCAGCGCGCTATACGCCATTCGTGCATCCTGCCGGGGGTTGTGGACGAGCTTTGAAAACGTCCAATGTGCACAGCTATGTACATACTCTGGGAACGCTGTACAGTTTTGGCGGCGCATGCTCCTTTCTGTTCGTAATCAGGACTTGTGTTGCTGAATGGGAGCCTGTGACCTGAAAAAAAGACCGGCAGCGGACCAGACATCTGGCGCGCGCTGCCGGTGCAGAATCCAAGCCTTTCGACGTGCCGGGCTTCAAGCCGAATCGGCCGGAACTCTTTCGAAGCGTTACTGCTCCTTCTTGAAGATGATCAGCGGACAGTTCTTGCAGACATCCGCGCCCGGGAAGCCGTCGCCGGGCCGGGTGATGGAGCTGCTGCCTGCATTGATGCGTTCCTGAAGTCTGTCGAACACCGCCTTGAACTGCTTGCCGGGGATGATCACGTTAATCTCGCCACGCTCGGTCTTGCCGGCGTTGTAGCTGCCGGAGCAGGCCGGGAGCATGTTGAACTCCTGCTCCAGATACGTGTAGACGTTGCCGCCGCAGGCCGAGGAGTTCATGGTGATGCTGGGGCGCAGCGGGTGCGTATCCGTAGCCGCCATGTAGTCCACGGCGAGGTGGTAGGCCTGCATGTTGTCGCAGTAGAAGTGCACGGTGTCCGGCTCGTACAGGCCGTCTATAGCGCCGAGCGGCGCCACGGCAATGCCCAGCAGGCCCTCGGGCAGCCGGGACTTGGAGCGCACGAACCGCTCGGCCTGCTCCAGGTCGCGGGTGTACTTGGCGTGTCCCTTGATCTCGCCGTCGTCGATATCCTTCCAACCAAAACTGTACTTGGCGTTGTTGCAACCCAGGCCCCCCAGGTCCGAGTAGACGATCTGGCCTTTCATGCGCGCCCCGATCTCCCACTGGCAGAACGTCATGGCCTTGAGTGGGGTGTGGATCTCCGGCGCCTTTTCCTGAAAATGATCCAGCTCGGCCCGGTCATAGAAGAACTTGACCGCAATGGGGTAATGGTAAAGCCGAAGCTCCTTCATCAGCACGTCCTGCATTTCCTTGTACGTCATGGGGTCTCTTCCTTTTTTTCAGGTTGCACGGGAACCACGCGTACGGTGGCTGGCGCGCCGTCCACGTGGAAAGAAGCCTTGGAACCAAATGCGACACACAGCCATTTCTTTAAAAACAAAGGGAGATTGGTCGTGCGCCAAAAACATTCAATGATCGTAGACGTTAGGTATGGCGCTCGGATTTATTATGCTAGATTAGGCATAATAACGAGGAGAAAAGTATATTGTGAAGAAAATAACGATTCGTGAAAATAAATTCACAAAAAGGGTCTGAGATTGGTTGCGCCCGACTGGCCAGTAGCCCCGTCTTTCTTTCCCGCTGGCATCGTCCAGGCTGGAGGCAGCTGGCATCGGGCTGAGGTCGTGGGAAGGGCGTGCGTATTTGGCCCCAATATTATTATGCCGAACAGCAAAAATCCCCTGACGATCGAAAGCCGCCAGGGGATTCTCTTTGCTCGCACTCGGGCCTGGGGGCTATGCGTCGATGGCCTCGGCGAGGAGCTGGATAATGTGCTCCACCGGCATGTCGGCGCCCTCGCGTCTGCGCATGCCGTCCCTCAGCTGGAGGATGCAGCCGGGACAGGCGGTGGCGACGACGTCGGCGCTCGTCGAGACAGCGTCCTCGATCTTCTTGGCCTGGATTTGCTTGGAGCGCTCCATGTTGGCAAGGCAGTAGGTCCCGCCCAGGCCGCAGCAGGCCTCCGGGTGGCTCATCTCGTTGATTTCGTCCCCGGTCGCCATTTTCAGTATGCGCCGGGGTTCCTCGATCAACTTCTGCGCTTTCCGCAGGTGGCAGGGGTCGTGATAGGTGGCGCTACGCCGCGTGGCCTGGGCGGTCAGGGCGGCCACCCGGTCCTGGTTGGCGTCGGAGGCCAGGAACTCGGTGATGTCCATAGTGCGCTCCGCGATGTTGGCCAGGCCCGGCGCGAGTTCGGGGTCGTCGCCAAACCGGTCCAGATAGCCGTGCTTGAGCATGTGACCGCAGGAGGCGCAGGCTGTGACGATGGGCACGTCCGAGCCGCCGTGGGTCAGGGCCCCGATATTCCGCTTCGCCTGCTTGCGTACGATCTCGTGCTCGCCCGAGGCAAGCATGGGCATGCCGCAGCAGGCCTGCTCCGACGGCACCTCCACGGCGACATTGAGGGCATTGAGGACCTTGACCAGACTATGGCCGATTTCGGTCATGAAGTAGTTGGTCATACAGCCGGTGAAGAAGACCACTTTCGGTTGGTCCTGCTTCCCCCAGAACCGGGCCTCGCTTCTGAAGGGTGTGGCGGCCAGCTGCGGCACATACTGGTCCTTGTCGACCAGGGGCATGGCGAAGCGCCGGTAGAGGCCGCTGGTTTCCGGCACGTGCTTGAAGGCGAGCTTTTGCGCCATGGAGCCGATCCTGGCACCCGCTCCGAGCGCGCCTCCGGGCAGGGAAAGGGCCTGGGCCACGGCCTTCTTGACGAAAGGGATGCCCTGCTTGTCGGCAAAGGCCTCGCGTACGGCGATAACCACTTTGTCCGCGCGGGCGCCGCTGGAGCACTGGTTCACGCAGCCGGTGCACAGCAGGCAGTTGTCAAAGAGCTCCCGGGTGTGCGCGGTGAACTCCAGCTCGCCGCGCGCCAGGCTCTCGGCAATGGCGATCTTGCCCCTGGCCGTGTAGCGTTCCGAGGGGGTTACGGCGAACACCGGACAGACAGTCCGGCATTCGCCGCAGCGGATGCACTTGTCGACTTCGGTTTTGACCAGCGTCTGGAGCGCGGCCATTTTTTCAGCGTGTTTTTGTTTCGCCATGGCTTATCCCTTGGGCATGACTTTGCCCGGATTGAGCAACCCCTTGGGGTCGAGCAGCGTCTTGAAGCGGCGCATCAGGTTCATGGTCGGTTCATCTATGTTCCAGTGCAGGTTCTCCACCTTGACGCAGCCGATGCCGTGCTCCGCGGCGATGCGGCCTTCGAGCTCCACCACCGCCGCGACCACTTCCTGTTTGGCCTTCATGGGGAAGGGACCGCCGTTTTTCCCGGTGGTCATGCCGATGTGTATGTTGCCGTCGCCATAATGGCCGAAGTTGGCGATGATGATGTGGTGCCGTTCGGCGATCTGGTCGAGCTTGCGGATCATTGCCGGAATGCGGGCGATGGGGACCGAGATATCGTCATCCTCCCATTCCGTGGCTATCTCGCACAGGGCGAAGGAGAGGGCCCGCCTCGCCTTCCAGAGGTCTTCGCGGTCCTCGTCCGATTGCGCTTTCCTGAAGGTGATGACGCCGCACTGCTCGCAGGCGGTCTGGATTTTCTCCACCTCGGCGTCGAGAGCGTGGTCCGAGCCGTCGACCTCGATGAGCAGCAGCGCGCCTTCCTCGGGCTTTGCGCCGAAGGCGATGGCCTTTTCCACGGCTTCCAGCGAGATGCGGTCCAGGAACTCGAGGGTGGCGGGGCGGACGCCGGTGGCATAGATGGCGCTGACGGCCTCGGCGGCCTTTTCCAGAGTGGAGAATGTGGCGGTCATGGTCCGGCGGGCTTCCGGCTTGGGCACGACCTTGAGCACGGCTTTGGTGATAATGCCGAGGGTGCCTTCGGAGCCGACGAAGAGTTCGGTCAGGTTGTAGCCAGCCACGTCCTTGACGCATTTGGAGCCCGTCCTGACGATCTCGCCCGTGGGCAGGACCACTTCCAGCCCCATGACGTAGTGTTTGGTCACGCCGTACTTGGCGGCGCGGATGCCGCCCGCGTTTTCCGCGATGTTGCCGCCGATGGTGGCGAAGGCGACGGAGGCGGGGTCCGGCGGGTACATCTGGCCGATGCGGTCCACCTCTGCCTGGAGATCCTGGACGACCACGCCGGGCTCTACAATGACGATGAAGTTGTCCCGGTCGATTTCAAGAATCCTGTTGAAGCGGTCCATGGCCATGACGATGCCGCCCTGGACCGGGACGCAGCCGCCGGTGTAGCCGCTGCCGCCGCCGCGGGGCGTGACAGGGACGTCGTACGCATACGCGAGCTTCATGATTTCAGCCACTTCTTCCTTGTTTTTGGGCGAAACCATGCCTTCGGGCTGGGCGCGTTTTTCCGGGTTGGCGTCATAGGAGTAGGCGACCATGTCCTCCGGGGAGAAGGTGCAGCGGTCCTTGCCAAGGAGGTCTTCGAGTTTATGGATGAATTCTTGGTGCAGCATACATGCTCCAACATGAAGTTGTGGGTTGATAGACGTTGCTACTCCGTTGTCGCCAGGTTGAGCGAGACGACGCCGATCAGGATGACTGCGATGCTGATGAATTTTCTGAGAGTGATGCTTTCGTGGAACAGGAGTACGCCGAGCACGGAGGTCGCGACGATGCCGACGCCAGACCAGACGGCATAGGCGACGCCGAGTTCGATTTTTTTTACGGCCTGGCTCATGAAGTAGAACGAGGCGGAATAGAGCCCGATCACGCAGATTGAGGGGATGAGCCTGGAGAACCCCTGGGAATACTTGATGGCCATGGTTCCGCCGAGCTCCAGCATGATGGCGGAGTAGAGCTGCACCCAGCAGTTCTTCAACAGTGCGACGCCGAGCATTTATTCCGCCTCCTGCAGCCGGGAGGCCGCGAGGCTGGGAGTGAAGAAAAACAGGGCGGAAGCCAGCAGGCCGGGCCAGACTGGGTCGATGGAAAAGAGCGGAGACTCGGGAAACGCTCCCCTGGCCAGATACCAGCCGATGACCGTCACGAGGGAAACGCTGATGCTCCAGAAGGCGGCTTTTGAGGTGGCTCGTTTCCAGAACAGGACGCCGATGGTCGGGAGGAACAGGCCGGCCGAATTGATGGTGAAGGCCATGATCAACAAGTCTATGATGCTCTTGGAATACCAGCCCACCAGTGCGCCGACCACGCCCACCAGGATGGAGCTGGCGATGCTCAGCCGCATGACCTTTGCCTGCTGCGCCTTGGGGTTGATGAATCGCTGGTAGACGTCGCGGGTCAGGTTGGCGGAGGCGGACAGGATGCAGGTGTCCGCCGTGGACATGATCGCCGAGAGGATGGCCACCAGCATCACCCCTTTCACGCCGGCGGGGAAGACGTGAATGATGAGCCGGATCAACGTGGACGTGCCGTCCTCTCCGGTTGGGATGATGAGCTTGGCGCTTATGCCGAGAAAGCTGATGGAGACGGATATGCACAGGACGATGAGGGCGGCGAGCAGCGTGCCGTTACGTGCGGCTCGCTCCGTCTTGGCGGCATAGCAGCGCGTGTAGCTGTCCATGGACGTGAAGAACGTGAGCACCATGCTGATGAACATGGCGAGAATGCTTCCCCAGCCCCAGGCGCCGAATTGGAAGAAGTCGGCAGGCAGCTCGGTGGAGAGGCGGGAGACGCCTCCGAGCGAATGCCACGTCAGGGGAACCGCCACGCCCGAGACGCCTATGATGACGAGCAGCGTCTGGAAGCGGTCGGTTTTTTCTATGGCGAAGAAACCACCTATGGAGGTGTAGGAGATGGTGACGGTCGTGGCGACAAGGAAAGAGTAGGTGAGGCTGATTCCGGTGATGGAGGTTATGATCTGGGCTGCGCTCAGGAGCTGGCTGGCGGTATAGCCTATGTAGGCCAGGATTGTGGTGACTGTGCTGACGAGGCGGACCTTGGTGTCGTACCGTTGCTCGATGAGGTCCGGATAGGTGATGTGGCGATGCGTGTCGCCCAGCTCCTTGATCCGGCCGGCAAAGATGAGCGCGAAAAAGATGAAACCGCTGAACATGCTGAACGGGTACCAGAGAGAGGAGATGCCGATCTGGTAGGACTTCTCCGCCGTTCCCATGATGGCGGCGCCGCCCACCCACGACGACATCCAGAGGGCCGCCAGCGACAGGGTGCCCACGCCGCGCCCGCCGACGTAGTAGTCTTCCGTGGTCTTCTGCTTTCTGTTCGCGTGGACGGCTATGGCGAGCAACGTGCAGAAGTAGAGCACAAGCACTGTGTAGTCGATCGCTTCCATGCCACCTTCTCTTGTTGCATAAGGCCGGACAGGGCGGGCCTGCCCGGCCGATGCTTGTTACGCGGTTACGCTGCCTGGGCAGCCGCCCGTACGGCGGAGACGCTGTGGCGCCGGATGAGCAGGGCCGAAACGAGGCCGATGACGCCGGACGCGGCAAGGAAGCTGAAGATGTACAGGTAGCCGGTGTTGCCGAACTTATCGAGCCAGATGCCGAAGAGCGGGTTGTAAATCATGTCAGGCAGATAGCCGATCATGGAAGCCACCGCCACGGTCGTGCCTGTGAACCGTCGGGGAATGCCGACCTCCTCGATGCAGGAGTAGAGGATCGAGTAGCAGGTGAAGGTCACGGCGGCGAGCAGGAGCTGGAGGCCGATGACCACGGTGGCGCTGGTGCCGACGGGCAGCAGCATGAAGATCACCAGGATGGAGGTCATCAGCGCGAAACAGCTGATGATGACCAGTGCCGGAGACTTCAGCTTGTCCGCAAAGATGCCCCCGAGCGGGCCGCAGGTCAGGCGGAGCACATGGGTGCGCACGATGGCGAGCATGCCCGAAAAAGTCATGGTCACGCCGATGACCTGGGTCATGTATGGGTTGAAGTAGGAGGTGCTGGTGTAGATGCCGTGACCGCAGAAGATCAGGATGGAGATGGCCCAGGTCATGGGGTTCTTCAGCACGATGAGGATGTCGCTGGTCTTGAACTTGTCGTCATTCGATTCCGTGGCGGCATCTTTGGCTTCCTGGAAGAAGAAAAACACGATGATCGAGGAGAGAATACAGGTCGCCCCCTGCACGTAGATGACGCCCTTGAGGCCGGCCACGGCGTTGGCGGCAAAAAGGCCGTAGACATAAAGGGCGACGGAGGAGGTGATAGCCGAAAACGCCCCTACGCCGGAGCTGAAGAATCCGTAAAGCTTGCCCTGCTCAGTCGCGTTGCCAAGCAGGCGGATGGCCTTGATGATGCCCGACCAGAACGCGAAGGCGGTGCTGAATGCCAGAAGGACCCAGACGATCAGGGCGAACGAGTAGTTCATGTTGAGGGCAAAGGCAAAGTTGAGAATACCCGTGGCGAACAGGGAGATCACGAGAACGTATTTGGCCTTGAACTTGTCGGCGACCCAGCCGCCGGGAATGTACAAGATCAGCGCGGTGATGGTGTACACGGTAAGCAGGAAGCCCGCCTGCTCGTTGTTGCAGCCGACCCCTTCCAGCAGCTGGTCGTAGAAGACGTATTTGATGTACGGCAACATGTAACTGGCGGCATACCCGAGCGAAAGCGCGAACAACACGAAGTATTTCCTGAACAGATTCATGCCAACCTCCTGAAAACCTATGTTTGGCGGCGCACCAGGGGCGCCGGGGTTTTAATCCTTCACCACGACAAGAGCGTCCGCAGCGCAGATTCCTTTGCCTTTGCCGTAGACAAACACGGGGTTGATATCGAGCTCGACGATTTCGTTGCGCCGTTCGGCGGCGAGTCGGGCCACGCCCGCGATCGTTTCTGCCAGCGCCTCAACGTCCAGTGCCTCCTGGCCCCGGTATCCGTTGAAGAGCGGGAAGGCCTTCAGCCGCTTGAGCATGCGCCTGGCCTCGTCCTTTCCGAAGGGGGCGGGGCGCAGCGACGTATCGCGGAAGATCTCCACGAAGATGCCGCCGAGGCCCACCAGCACGGCCGGGCCGAACTGGGGGTCGCTGTTCACGCCGATGATGACCTCCACGCCTGGGGGGAGCATCTTCTGGATGTAGACGCCATCCACCCGGGCGTCCGGCGCATACGTGCGGGCGTTGCCCATGATGCGCTCGAAGGCTTCGCGTGCTTCGTCTGCGCTTTTGATGTTCAGGGCCACGCCACCCATGTCCGACTTGTGCGCGATGTCGGCGGAGGCGATCTTCATGACCACGGGGTAGCCGAGGGAATCCGCCGTCTTGGCCGCGGCCTCCGGGGTGTCGACAACGCTGCCCTCCGGGGTGCGCACGCCGTACTCGCGCAGGATGGACGCGCTCTCGAATTCGGAAAGCGTCCGGCGGCCCGTGGCCTCCGTCTTCTCGGGAATGGCCAGCTCCAGGGTGTTTTCATCAGGGTCGTAGCCGATGAAGTCGACGAGGTGGCGCAGGGCGGCGAACCCGTAGGTGGGCGGCGGCAGAACCGGGACGCCCAGGCCGTTCAATTTGTCGAGGTACTCCGGGTTCCGGGAGTTCTCGAAGAACGGAAGCATGACCATGGGCTTGGCCCGGCCGTTTTTGACGACGCTCTCGATGCCCTTGGCCATGTGATGGATGCACGGGTCCGCGATCTCGTGGAGCAGGGTGTAGCCGATCACCACAAGGCCTACGTTGGGATCGTCCATGACGGTCTGCAGAACCGATGCGTACACTTCGGCGTCATAGGAGATCGTCGCCGTGGTATCCAACGGGTTGGCCGGGCTCGCATAGGAGGGCAGCAAAGCGCGCAACTTTTCGAGCGTCTCTTCCTCGAAATCGGGGTATTCGATTCCCGCCATCTCTCCCATGTCGGCGCAGATGCCGGTTTCGCCTCCCGAAAGGTTGATGGAGGCGAGGCCGGCCTGCCGGGGCAGGGTTGGCAAGGTTGCAAACAATTGGGTGGTGGCCAGCAGTTCTTCCGCGTCGTTGACGCGGATTACGCCGAACTTTTGGAAAAGGGCGTCATAGATGACGTCGGCGCCGGAGAGGGAGCCGGTGTGGGACGCCGCGACCTTGCTGCCCTTTTCGCTCCGCCCGGCCTTGAGGACCACGACGGGTTTGCGCATTTGGGCCGCCTTGCGCAACGCCTTCTCAAACTTTTCGGGCTGGGTGACGCCTTCCAGGTAGAGGCCCACGACCTTGGTGTGCGCATCGTCGATCAGGTAGTCCAGATAGTCCTCCATGGTTACCACCGAGCTGTTGCCCGAGGATATGGAGTAGGAGAACCGCATGGACTTGTTGTCCATGAACGAGAGGCAGAGCTGGCCGCTTTGGGAAACGAACCCCACGGAGCCGGTGCGGTCGCGCTCGTCCGAGATGAAGGCGAAGCCGACGACCCGATCTATGTAGTTGATGAATCCTGCGCAGTTGGGTCCCATAAGGGAGATGTCGAGCTCAGCGCAGAGGGCTTTCAGACTTTCTTCGGCCGCGACGCCCTCCGGGGTGCCGACCTCGGAGTAGCCGCTGGCGTAAACCACGGCGCCGCCCGCTCCCTTGGCTGCCGCTTCCCGCAGCAGCGGCTCGATGGTCTTCTGCGGGGTGCAGAGCACCACGAGGTCGATGTCGACCGGAATGTCCGCTATGCTGTGGCAGCACGGCCTACCAAACACCTCGTCCCGTTTGGGGTTGACGAAGTACACGTTGTCGGGGTTCGCGTAGGAAAGGACGTTGCGGCAAGTGTCGCCGCCAAAACCTTCCTTTTCACTCGCGCCGACAATGGCGACGGTTTTCGGGGACAGGAGTTTTTCCATGCTCATGGCGTGATCTCCTAGGCGCTGGCGGCGGCCAGCACGCCGCGCATGAAGCATTCCCGGTTGAGTGGGTTGTTGCGCCCCTTCTTGTAGAAGTAGGCGTCGATGCCGTCCGCAAATTCGTTGGAATCAACCATGCCGGTGGCTCCAATGACAGCGCCGAGCATGACGAGGTTGGCCCCGCGCGGGTTCTTCAGCTCGCCGGCGATCTCGGTGGCCGGGAGCTCGATGACGCGGATGTCGTCGCGGAACGCCCCGCCCTGGACCATGCTGGAGTTGGCGATGAGAAGCCCGCCAGGCGCGATGGCGTCCTGAAAGGTGTCCACGGAGTCCTGGTTCATGCCGATGAGGGCGTCGATGGTGCTGAAGTAGGGGTTCAGGATGGGCTCGTCGCCGATCCGCAGCCGGCAGCTGGCCGTGCCACCGCGCATCTCGGAGCCGTAGGACGGAACCCAGGTGATCTCCTTGCCGGACTCCATGGAGACATGGGCCAGCAACAAACCAGCGGTGAGCACGCCCTGTCCGCCAAAGCCTGCGCAAGTGATACTAAGCATCAGTTCTTTCTCCGTTTTTAACGAATTCACCCACGGGGAAGATGTTTTTGACCGTGTTCTGAACGTGGGCAACGCTCTTTTCCATGCTCATCTTCCAGTTGGTGGGGCAGAAGGAGAGCACTTCCACCATGGAGTATCCGCCGCCGTTCATCTGGGTCTCGATGGCGGCCTTGATGTATTTCTTCAGTTTGTTGATGTCCTTGGCGGAGGCAACGGAACCGCGCGCCAGATAGCCGATGGGCAGGTGCTTCATCTGGTCGACCATGTTCAGCGGCTGCCCGGTGGTGCCGGCGTCTCGGCCCTTGGGCGAGGTGGTGGTGCGCTGGCCGGGCAGGGAGGTCGGGGCCATCTGGCCGCCGGTCATGCCGAAGATGCCGTTGTTCACGAGGATGGCCGTGATGTTTTCGTTGCGGATGGCGGCATAGAGGGTTTCGGAGAAGCCGATGGCCATGGAGTCGCCGTCGCCCTGGTAGGTGAAGATGCAGCAGTCGGGCCGCATCCGCTTGAGGCCGACGGCCACGGCCGCGGCCCGGCCATGGGGGGCCTGCACCCAGTCCGTGCCAAAGGTGTCCATCATCAGGCAGGAGCAACCGACGGCGAGGGAGCCGACGGCGTAATCCGCGAGGCCGGATTCTTCCAGCACTTCGGCCAGGACACGGTTGATGATGCCGTGGCCGCAACCGGGACAGAACTTGTTCGGCTCGACGAGGAGGTTGGGGGTACGTTTTTCCGTCATTTGACTACCTCTGTGCGTTGAGAATGGCCACCGCGCGTTCGACGATGGCGGAGGATTCAGGGATATGCGCGCCGCCGAGGAAGATCTCCACCGGGGCTTTCATTTCGCTGGCGAGCCTGACGTCCTCCACCATTTTCGGAAGGGCGCACAGTTCCACGGACAGGTATGCCTTTACGTCCGGGTTGACCTCGGCAAAGGCCTTGGCCGGGAAGGGCCACAGGGTGATGGGACGGAGCAGGCCCAGGCGGATGCCCTGGCTGCGGGCGATCTCGACGGCTTCCTGGCAGATGCGGGAGCTGATGCCGTAGGCCACGAGGACCAACTCCGCGTCGTCGACCTTGATGGATTCCCAGCGCTGCTCGGCATCAGCCATCTCGTCGTATTTATTCTTGATGTAGGCGTCGAAGTCCTCGATGTAGTACATGGTCGAGGTCACGCGCTTGAAGGGCTTGCCGTGCTTGCCGCGTACGGCCCAATCCGCGTTCGGGTCATGCTCCTTCATTTCGGGAAGCGTAACCGGCTCCATCATCTGGGCAATGGAGGCGTCGGAAAGGATGAGGGTCGGGTTGCGGTACTGGTCCGCCTTGTCGAACGCCACGGACACGAGATCCACGCTCTCCTGCACGGAGGCCGGGGCGTAGACCAGCATGCGGTAGTCGCCGTGGCCGCCGCCGCGCGTGGCCTGCCAGTAGTCGCCCTGGGCCTGGAAAATGTCGCCGAGGCCCGAGCCGTAGCGCTGGACGTCGATAAATACGGCTGGGAGCTCGGCGGAGGCGATGTAGGAGATGCCCTCTTGCAACAGGCTGAAGCCGGGGCCGGAGGAGCTGGTCATGGCCCGGAAGCCCGCGGCGGCCGCGCCGTAGACCATATTGACGCCGGAGAGCTCGGATTCGGCCTGGATGAAGGTGCCGCCGACTTCCGGCATGCGCCAGGAGAGGTACTCGGGAATTTCGCTCTGGGGGGTGATGGGGTAGCCGCCAAAGAAGCGGCAACCGGCGCGAACTGCGGCCTCGGAGAGGGCGTCGTTGCCCTTCATGAGTTGTCTGGGCATGATTAGGCCTCCACTCGTTCAAATACGGAATCAGGGCAGACCGTGTAGCAGATCGCACACAGGATGCATTTTTCCTGGTCAAGATCGACGACGTTGTAGCCCTTGCGGTTTACTGTGCTGGACAAGGAAAGGGCGTCCTTGGGACACTGCAGGATGCAGTACCCGCATCCTTTGCATAACTCGTGATTCTGCGTCATGCGGACGCTTGATTTATCAGATCCGCTCACTTCGACCTCCACTCGGTTGCAACTCCGGCCATCCCTGCAAAGCACGATTGAGCAGGCGGCCGGGGCGTGGTTTTCCGGAACTCCTTGCCGTCGATTCGGCAGGTCTGCACGGTCCCGGCTGGCTGTAATCCCCGTCTACTGCCGATCCAAATATGTTGTCAAAAATATTTTTAAATACGAAAAAAAATTCGTATATACGAAAAACATTGCAAGACGAATCAGGAACAGATATACGGGAGGTACGCGGGGAAGCGATCACAATTCCCGCTAATAATTAGGAGAATGAAGATGAAAGTGAACAGGACGGCTCTCAGGGTGACGGAGATACTGCGGCTGTTGGCCGAGAGCCCAGAGGGGCTGACGCTGACCGAGATCGGGGCCGAGCTCGGGCTACCCAAGGCCAGCACGTTCGATATCGTGCAGACACTGAAAAAGGCGCACTTCCTGCGGGAGTCCAACCGGCGGTATGCCGTCGGCTTCATGGCGCACGAGGTGGGGGAGTCCTATTCCAAGGGGAAGGATCTGTATGGCGCCACGCAGCCGCATCTGGCAGATCTGGCGGATGCCCTGAATATGGCAGGATCGCTCGTCATCTATGAGCGGGGCACGCTCAATTACGTGATCGAGCACCGCCCGATCGGCTCCATCGTCTCCCCGGTGACTTCGAACGGCATGGATTTCGTCCATGCCTCGGCTTCGGGAAAGTCGCTGATTGCGTTCATGCCGGAGCAGCGGCAGCGCAAGGCGCTGTCTCTGCTGACCTTCAAGCAGTTCACGGACCGAACAATCCAGAACATGATCGACTTCATGGAAGAGTTGGAGCGGATCAGAAGCCAAGGGTACGCGATTGACAACCGGGAATTCAATAAACTCATGACCTGCGTATCCACCCCGATATTCAGGCGGCAACAGGCCGTGGCGACACTGACCCTGTCAGATCTTCAGGTTGACCCAGGCGACGTGCCGGGTATCGCCGAGCGACTGATGAGCACTGCACGGGTGATCTCAGACGCTTTGGCAAGGGAAGATGAAAAATGAGCTGCAACAGACTGTCGACCTTGCTCGGGCTGGAAAGGCGCTCCATTCCCCCAATCCATGGGCGCAATTTCGAACAGTTCTGACAGCAATGCCAAGCCTCACCAAATAGTATTGAAACCTGCCTCTTCCTCCTGCTGCTCTTGCCAAACGCGGCAATATCTTTGCCTTTGATGGCGGCCGCCGTTTTTGAGTCGAGCAATATCGGGGCAAAACCAGAAAAAGAAAAAGCTGGCCATCGTCTACAACGATAACCAGCTGAAATATTTGGTGCCCGGGGCGGGAATCGAACCCGCACAGTGTTGCCACCGAGGGATTTTAAGTCTCGAAAATGGTTCAATATTTCTCAGGGGTTATCACGGTTAATTAAATATTATCAGGTAGATGAATACCCATGAATTTTTATGAAAATGCAGGTCTTTTCAGAGCGAGTGGAGCAAAATTGGAGCAAATATTCGAACGTCCTTTGACTTTTCTTCCCCCTGGCGTCTCATGTAAAAACAGCGGAGCTTCTGGGGGCAACAACTCAGGTTAACCCTGAAAACTCATAAGTATCCGCCACCCCTTAGCCGTATTTCCGAGTGTTGCCGTTTCCCAGCTAGCGTTGTTTTTACTTGGCTGAAGTGGTGCACTTGTTTCTGGGTATCTTGGTCCCTGGAGTCGGCCCGAGCATGTCTTTCTCGCACGCCGGCCAAACAATAAGCAGCGACTCTGAGCGGTAGAATATTGCACCGTATGCCACCGCAGTGTTTTTATCGATTAGGCTGGTAAAAAAGTTCGTTTGTATGATGTGCAACATGTGTCGATAGCGATATGAAAAAAATAAATGATGTGTTTATTGCAACTCCTAAGGATGGGTCTCTCGAAGAAACTATATCCAAGTTGCCAGGAGATATTGAGGATTATTCAGTTGTGTTCACAAATGCAGATATAAAATTTATTGAAAAGGTTGTTAGAAGTATTAATGGGTCTGATGAAGGTGCACAACCTTCGATGCTGATTCCATTATCATTCATATTCAGCATGCCACCTTTTGAGTCAACTGGAGCCTTACTAGAGACTCAAGATGATAAGTGTGTATTAGGACGAATCATTGATGACTTTTTAGAAAATAGTACTGAGTGGCTTTATGCTAATAGACAGCTTCTTTTGGATCTTTGTGGTGTTTGCTCAGATGCTGTGTCTAAATCGGTTAGCATAGAGCAAATTCTAGCTGGTCAGACTAAGATTACACCGGATATTGAGCGTGTATACCTTGAACTTGCATTGAATAGACAAGATTCCTTTAAGCGGATGAAAGTTCTTGCGGCAATACACGCCCGCCTTACATATGACGACCTGGTCCTAGCTATGGCCAAAGGAGACGTTCAAGCAACGGCTACTATAATGTTTCTATTCGCCCGTTCAATGGCTCAATATGCTAGCAACCGTGCTGTCGAGGACGGCCTGGAGCGTCAGGACTCCAGGAGAAGGGGCGGAGAAAAGCCAGTGGATAGGGCGGGATTACTGAAGCTAATTCAGAAATATCACAACCAATTCCCCAATGACACTGACAAAGAGCTATGGCTACGTATAAAGGCTGACTTGGTCTCTAAAAAGATGATGCGCCCGTGCAAGGGGTATTCTGTGCGCTTTGAGTTTGAGCCTACGGATGACAGCGATATCGGCGGGCGGTTAATTCAAAAAAAATCTAAAGGGAAGGAGCATCCTATGGGATTTGAGGCCTTTAGAAATGCACGCAGCGAGGTACGCAAGTAAGCTACATACCGCGCGCTAGTGGCAACCTCCGCATATTCACTGGAGTAGCCCCCGTTTCGACCGGACACCTCGGCATACCGAAGAGGTAGGTCTGGAGGCATGTCTAGACATAGTGCTAACGAGTATCCGACGGTAGAGGTGGTGCACAGTGTCCAGCGCCGGCGCTGGGCACTGACCGAGAAGTTGCGGATCGTCGAGGAGTCGTCGCAGCCAGGCATGAGCGTCTCCTACGTGGCCCGCAAGCACGGCATCGCCCCCAATCTCCTTTTCCGCTGGAGGAAGCTCATGAGCGAGGGCGGCAGGAAAGCCATCGAGGCCAACGACACGGTTGTTTCGGCAGCCGAAGCGCGGGCCATGAAGAAGCGCATCCGCGATCTCGAGCGCCTTCTGGGCAAGAAGACGATGGAAGTGGAGATCCTCAAGGAGGCCATCGAGATTGCGCGCGAAAAAAAACTGATCTCGCGCACGCCATTGCCCTTCGAGGACGATACCCCATGACGCGCGTTGCAGACGCCATGGGCGTTTCCCGGTCCAGGCTTGTGGAGCGCGTCGGCGCCCAGCCAAAGGTGAGGCCGCCTCGCTATTCCAAGGCAGAAGATGAAGCGCTGCTGCCGCTCATTCGCGACATCATCGACGATCGTCTCACGTACGGCTACAGGCGGGTTTGCGCCGTGCTCAATCGACGCCTGGTTGAGTTGGGCCAGCCTCGCGTGAATCACAAACGCGTTTACCGCATCATGCGCCTTCATGGACTTCTGCTGACGCGGCATTCCGGCAAGCGGCCGACGCGCGCCCATGACGGCAAGGTAATTACGCTGCGCAGCAACCTGCGCTGGAGTTCCGACGTCTTCGAAGTGTCCTGCGCCAATGGCGAGGCGGTCAGGGTGGCGTTCGCCATTGATTGCTGCGACAGGGAAGTCATCGGCCATATGGCGTCGAGCCGGGGCATTTCCAGCTCGATGATCCAGGACCTGATGCTGGAGTGCGTCGAGAAGCGGTTCGGGACAAATCGAACTCCCCGCCCGGTGCAATGGCTTTCGGACAACGGCTCATGCTACACGGCGAAAGACACGGTGGAGTTCGCCTCGTGGCTGGGCCTGGAGAGCCGGTTCACGCCCGTCAGGAGCCCGGAGAGCAACGGCATTGCCGAAGCGTTCGTGAACACGTTCAAGCGTGATTACGTGCGCATAAGCGACAGGCCGGATGCCGTGACGGTGTTCGGACAGCTGGCGGACTGGATCGAAGATTACAACGAGAGGCATCCCCACAAGGGGTTGCGGATGAAATCTCCTCGCGAGTTCATCCGCTCTATGGCAACAGCCGAGTGTCCGATTTAGCGGGGGCAACACCATTCACACGCCCTTTGAACAATTGCGGAGGTCACAAGCATGGTACGTAAGCGTTTCTACAACATCGAAGAATTATCCATCATTCTGGGCAAAAGCATTGCGGCTGTACACGGCCACCTCGCACGCAAACAGTATGACGCCGTTCCACCACCCATCAAGTTAGGTCGCCGGTTGGCTTGGTTGGTGGAGTCCGTTGATGCATGGATTGACGACAAAGCCGCCCAGGCTGAGGCAACGGCAGCAACTAACGCAGAGCACTCAAATGCTCCCAGAAGGCGGCGCGGCAGACCAACGAAAGCCGAACAGAAAGCCAGGAGCGGGAAATGAGTGGCAACCCTCCTGAACCGACATTCGCTCGCTCTCCACGGAAAGAGCCACCAAACGACTGCGATGAACTTGACCTTAAGACGTGGCCTCAGTTCTCGAGTGGCGCTTGTCCTGGTTTCCTGGGCGAGTTTGTGCGGCTGGCAACACGTGACAGCGAAGCTGATCCTGCCGCGGTATGTATCACTGCGCTGATACGCTTTGGAGCGGAGGTATACGGCCACGCAGCCAACCAAGGTCCCCATATCTATGTGGGCGAGACCATCCATCCTCCGCGACTATTTGCCGTGATCTGCGGCAATTCAAGTAAAGCCCGGAAAGGGACCTCTCGTCATCCTGTGACAAAGCTCTTTGGGCGGGAACATTGCCAGCCCGCCGACCTGAGAGCATGGGGCGTTCCTTTGCCCGCCAAGGAAAGCGGCGGCCCGTTATCCACAGGCGAAGGACTGGCCCATCATGTGCGCGACGAAAGTGATGAGGAGCGAGAACGGAGGCAGCGACAGAACCCTGCTGAGCCACTTCGGGAAAAGGGAGACAAAAGGCTTGTCATAATCGACGAGGAATTTGCCAGCGGACTCGCCTGCACTAAACGCGAAGGCAACACTCTATCTATGGGTATCCGGAGCTTCTGGGACTCCGGCGATTACGCCCCACTAACAAAGAATAACCCTGTGGTTGTACGCGGCGCGCACATTAGCATCATAACCCATATCACAACGCAAGAACTCGCCGTGTGTTTGGGCGAAGTCCAGGCAGTCAATGGTTTCGGAAACCGTTTCCTATGGATTTGCGCACGGCGCTCCAAACTGGTGGCACTGCCTTCCCGGATGCCAGATGAGGAGATTGCCCCTTTGCAACGTGAGCTCTGGCGGTGTGTGGGGCTGGCACAGCAACGTGGTGTTATGACCATGACCCCAAACGCCTTGGAGTTGTGGAAGAACGTCTACCCAGAACTCTCCCAAGAATACACAGGACTTGCCGGTAGTATCATCAATCGGGCAGAAGCCCAGACTCTTCGCTTGGCCCTTGTCTATGCACTTCTAGATGCTCAGGGGGAAATCGAGGAACCGCATCTGCATGCGGCCCTTGTCATGTGGCGTTATGCCCAGGATTCCGCTTTATATATCTTTGGTGACCGTTCCGTAGATCCGCTGGAAGAGAAAGTTCTGGAGGCCCTAAAGGGCGGCCCATTATCATCTACAGAACTAAGCTCGGTACTGAGCAGGCACGTTCCCAAAACGCGGCTGAAACCGCTCCTGCAACAATTGGAAGCGCAACAGCGTATTAGCGTTACCAAAGAGAAAGGCGCAGGTCGCCCTCGAATCGTCTTCACGCTGCGCGAATTATGCGAAAAAAGCGAAGAAAGGAGAGACAGGACATGAACCTTCTTTCGCATTTTTCGCTTGTTTCGCCAGACTACGCTAGCCTCGTTGTGTTTGTTCCTATGGGTGGTATCGCTGGAAGCCAGCCTACCCACTGTGGGCACGCCCACACGTGGGAGCTGGCCGAGGGCTCCGCCCCCTGGACCCCCTGGAAGGAAGCAGAACCCACGGATGGAGATGCCTCGTGAGCCGCGATCAGTGGATTAAGATCCGCGTCTCCGAGGAGGAAAAAGCGCAGTTTGAAGCCAAAGCGGCGGCCGCCGGGATGACGCTTGCCGACCTGGTTCGCCATCGGCTGGCCTCCTTTCGTCTGCGGAAGACATCGACAGAGCGTGAAGCTTTGCTCCAGCTGGCGCGCATCGGCAACAACCTGAATCAAATCGCCCGGTGGGTGAACACCTACAAAGGCGGCCTCGACACCATAGAAGTAGTCAGTCGTCTTGATGCGATTCTCCGTGAATTGCGATTGCGTTAGGGCACGCCATGTACATGAAAGTTTTTCCGCATGGCAAAGGAGCTGGCGTAGGTCCGGTGCATTATTTGCTTCGCCGCGATTATCCTGGCCGAGATGATGCTCCACCGGCTGTTCTCCGTGGTGATCCTGAGTTGACTGTGCAGCTGATAGATTCCCAACCGCGAACATGGAAATTCACCGCTGGTGTGCTGAGCTGGGCTCCAGGTGAAGAAATTTCAGACGAAAAAGAGCGTAGAGTAATGGATGACTTTGAGCGCGTCGCTTTCGCTGGTCTGGAGCCCGACCAATACAACATTCTGTGGGTGCGACATGTCCACGCTGAGCACCACGAACTCCATTTCGTCATTCCGCGCATGGAGCTTTCTACAGGTAAAGCGCTCAACCCGTGTCCGCCAGGCTGGCAAAAGGACTTCGACGTCTTCCGCGATCTTTACAACTGGCGGGAAGGTTGGGCCAGACCGGACGATCCGACGCGCGCTCGCGCCTATAAACCATCGCATACGGACTTGAATCGCGCGCGGCGCATACGTTGGGGACAAGCCACACAGGATGACAAACAGGATGATCCGCGCAAGCTCATTAATGAATTTATTTCACAGCGAATTGAATCTGGCCTTGTCACCAATAGGGAGGAACTTGTGCAGGCCCTGCACGAGGTTGGTCTAAAAACGCCGCGTATGGGCAAGAACTACCTTACGGTTTTGGAGCCTGACTCAGGGACGCGATTCCGCATGAAGGGAGGCATTTACTGTGAGCATTGGCGAGTTGAGCAGCAAGCTCAAGGACAGGATTCAGCAAGACCGGGAGGAGCTGGAGTCGATAGCACGGCACGAGTTCGAGAACTTGCAACAGAGCTTGAGCAGGTCATCGCAAGACGCGCTGAATACAATCGAAGCCGATATCGCAGCCAAAACAGAGAGTCTGGGCAAAGCCATTGCCACACAGCTTCAAGGGCTGAGCGACCAAACGACAACTTTGCGCAAGTCTCTAGCCAAGACCTGGCTGCGAACCACGGTGCTAGGATTTTGCCTGCTAATGGGCTTGATTCTGGGAACATGGGGACTGAGTTCGATTATGAGCGCACATATCATCAATCAGTGGCAACAGATCAAAGCACTCCAAGTAAAAAAGAGGCAGTTGAAGGAGACAATTTCGAACTTGGAGAAACAGACATGGGGCATTCAGCTCGTGCAAAACGGCGACAACCGCTTCATCGTCCTGCCTCCAAAGGCGATAATTCACGAAGGATGGAGTTTCAAAAACCGCAAAGCTCTCAAACTGGAGTAAGCAATGAGCATGACAGAGCTGGAACGCCACCTTTTGGATGGGCTGAAGAAGCTAGAGCAAGAGAATCAAGAGAACAGAGATATGTACGACAAACGACTGACAACGATGGGCGAGGAACTACAGTCACAGGCACAGCACATACGGCAGCTCAGCGAGTTCTACAAAAACTTGGAGCCGCTGTTAGAGCAGTTGAGCGGGTTGTTGCACAACGTGAAGTAGTTAAACAATCGCGAGATGCTAGAGGTCAAGACCTTGGGATGTAACTTAACTTAAACGAATGGAGCGTTTTTATGAGCACCGGCGACGTCGATCCCATCAGCTACTATAATAAGGTGTTTGGTATCCATACTCAAAATGCAGAGAGCTATCCTGAAAGTACAACTTTCGTTTATCAATTATCGGAGGCTTTCGATATGCTGGGTAGATATGGTTATCTAGATGCTGGAATTGTGAAACGTATTCAGGCTCAGCTTCATGTGATACGCGAAAAGTTAGGGGAGGTTCGTGTTGATTTGATCTAGCAAACGTCACCCATTCTATGCAGATAAGAATAACCGCTCATGCCCTGCCAAAGTGCATATTTATGGCATCCATGAGCGGTTAATACATTAGAGAGAAGTGAGTGCGGTTTTTTGGGATAGGTGTACAGAGATAGTATTCACCTGACACTCCGCCCCTGGCGGGGTGATGGCTACGCTGCTTCTTCTTTTTCTACCTCTGCTTCGTCGATTACGATGCCGTCCAGGAACGCTTGGTAGGGCACTCGGCCGTCCATGCCGCGGCCCTGATGGGTGCGTTCCCGGTTGTAGTGGTTCAGGTAACTGTCCAGATCCTCTTGCATTTCCTCCACCGATTCGTACCACTTCTCGCGGCCCTTGATGCGGAAATGCTCGTCGAGCAATGTCCGATGCAACCGCTCCACAAAGCCGTTGCTCTGCGGCCGGCGAACCTGCGTTGTCCGGTGCTCAATCCCTTCTAATTGCAAGAACAATTCGTACGGATGCTTGTCCGGGCGACCGCAGAACTCGCGACCGTTGTCCGAGAGAATCGTCGAAATGCGCGCGATGTGCTCCTCGAAGAACGGCAGCACGTCCTCATTGAGCACGTGAACCGCGGTAACCGGCAACTTGGTGGTGTAGAGTCGGCCCCAGGCATAGCGGCTGTGGCAGTCGATAACCGACTGCAAATACACGCGTCCAACGCCCTTGAGCGTGCCCACGAAGAAGGTGTCCACGGCCACGAGGTCGCCGGTGTGACGCGTCTCGATGTGCCGGTCGCGAAACTCGGGACTGAAGCGCTCCAGGACGCGGATTTGTTCGTCCGAGAGCTCCAAACGCTGCTCTCGCACGCTCTTCTCCAGCCGCAGCAACCGCTCGTGGCGTGTGAGCAAGCCGTGCCGGCTCCAGACGCCGCGGACACCGCCGGAGCTGACCTGGACGCCTTGCAGGACAAGCTGTTGGGCGACGCGGAGCGGCCCGTGCGTGGGGTGAGCCAAGCAGTAGTCGAGGATGGCCTGCTCGACAGCCTCGTCGACGCGGTTGGGGTGCGGGCCTCGCGGCCCGGGCAGGCGGTCCAATAGACCTTCGGCGCCGAAGGTCTGGTAGTTGCGCCGGATCTCGTAGAACTGCTGCCTGGAATAGCCCATGATTTTGCACGCTTTGCTGACGTTGCCCAATTCAGTGGCCAGCTCTAGCAGACTCATCTTCCTTCGTGCTACTTTGCGTTTCGTGGTCATGGCGTTCTCCTCGAAAGGGTTCGTGAAGCTTCGCAACTCCATCGATACCCAGCCAGGGACGGCATGACCACAACCTTTTGGTGGCCCAGGTGTCAGGTTATATCCATCTCAGTTCAGGATAGGTCGTTAAGGTGGAGTTCACTGACAAGGAGGACGACCTGGGATGGCCAAGAGAAGACGTTTTTCTCCTGAGTTCAAAGCCAAGGTAGCTCTTGAGGCGTTGTCCGGCGAGATGACGCTGGCCGAACTGTCTAGCAAGTACGACGTGCATTCGAACATGATCGCCGCCTGGAAGCGTCAGGCGATCGATGGTATGGCCGATACGTTTGGCAAGGGCAAGACGAAGGCCAAAAATAGCGAGACGGAAATCAAGGAACTGCACGTCAAGACCGGGCAGCTCACGGTGGAAAACGATTTTTAGAGCGGCCCTTCGCTCGGAAGAGAGCTGTGAGCGGAGGCATCGGATGGTCGAAGCCGGCTATCCGCGGCTCAGTATCAGCCGCCAGTGTGTACTGCTCGGGCTACGCCGGTCGACCTACTACTACCGGCCCAAAGGCGAGAGCGCTTTCAACCTGGCGCTGATGCGGCAGATCACGATATCTTCCTCCAGGCCCGTTTTTCGGCTCCAGACAGATGACAAGGCATCTCGTCAATTGTGGCCACGCGGTCGGACGTCGGGGGTTCAGGCGGTTGATGCAAAAGATGGGGTTGCAGGCCGTGTTCTGCAAGCCCAAGACGTCGCAGCCGCATCCGGTGCATGCGGTGTTTCCGTACTTGTTGCGGAACGTGTCCGTGGCTGACCCCGACCATGTCTAGTGTGCGGATATAACGTATATCCCCATGAAACGCGGCTGCTTGTATCTAGTCGCAATCATGTATTGGCACAGCCCCGCGGTATTGTCGTGGCGGCTTTCGAACACTTTGGACGCTGATTTCTGTGTGACAGCGTTGGACGATGCCCTGAATCGCTACGGCGCGCCGCAGATCTTCAACACGGACCAGAACGCACAGTTCACAAGCTATGCGTTCACCCGTAAGCTTCGCGAGGCTGGCGTGCGCATCTCGATGGATGGCCAAAAAGGACGCTGGATGGATAACGTCTTCATCGAACGACTGTGGCGTTCACTGAAGTGGGAATGCGTCTATCTGCGCGAGTTCGAGACCGGAAGCCAAACCAGAAAAGCCTTGAGCGATTGGTTTCATTTCTGCAACTGGCGTCGGCCGCATTCGACTTTTGACGGACAGCAGCCGATGGACATATATCGGGCTGAACGCGCAGAGGGAGGGAGGCGTGCTTCCTCCCTCTGCTGGCCCTCAACGCGGGCATGACCGAATCACAGGACTCCACCTTAGCAAGGCCGCGAACCTGTCCAGCCAACCGGGACCACTTCTTAGTCACGGCCCTAAGGTTGGATTGGGACAAAGTTGGCGCTATAAGTCATTGGATGTGTCTAGCAATGTACAGTGAAAGCTATCGGGGCTCCCTGGCTTGTTTGATCGCATCGATCAGAACTCCATATTTATTTGCTTGTTTGCGTGGATATGGGTAAGTTAAACTAAAGCCTCTAAAACTCATTTGGATCTTCTTATGTACTCAATTTCTGATAATAATTAAAGATGTTTTGGGACTGAATGGTTAGTGCGGGCAGCTGGATTGTTGAGAGCTGAACAGGACGGCCAGTCTTCAGGGCGCATAAATTTATGTTGTATGTTGAACCATTCGAGGGAGCGTAACAGGTAGCGTTATGTTAGCATCCGAATCACAGCTGTTAAATTTCAGGAATGCAGTTGCTCAACTAGCAGGACCGGAAGTTCAAAAGAAACCGTTGTTACCTGTATATGAGGCTATTCACAATTCAATTCAGGCGATTCAGTTGGCTGGGCGAGATCATGGTATAATCAGTGTCGAATTCATCCGAGATGAAAATGAGATGGCCCCTAAGCGCATTGTTGGCGTTAGGATCATTGACAATGGTATAGGCTTTACGAAAGAGAATATGGGTTCATTCGGACAACTTTTTTCAGAATATAAGAAGAGGGAGTTTAATTGCAAAGGGATAGGGAGGCTGGCATTCTTTGCGGCCTTTTCACGTGTTGCGATTAAAAGCACCTATCAAGAGAGCGGTAAAACCTTTTTAATCGATAAGGTTGTCACAGAAGACAATTTCTATGACCTCCAAAATGTGGAAGCTGAAGAGACTGAAGACGGAGAAGTTAAAACTTCAATAACTCTTGAAGGGGTAATTCCTCTGAGTAACAGCTTTTTAAAAATTCCTCATGATACAATAAAGAACGACATTACACAGCATTTTATCCCTTCGTTGTTGTCAGTGAAAAATATAAGAATTAAAATAGTAGATGATGGCGATTATTATTTGGATGAAAGTGTCAAAGATGTATCCCGTGATGAGCCTATACTTGTTGGTGCAAGTAAGTTTGATATATACCATTTAAAGAATCGGACGCCTCACCGATCTACCCACAAAGTCATTTTATCAGCAGATGGCAGAAGTGTGAAAGAACAGGTATTGAGCTTTTTGCCAGGAGGTAAGATCGGTGAACATGACGACAAATTTTATCTGAATACAGTTGTTATTTCTGATTATCTCGACGAAAAGCTTAATCATCAGAGAACAGACTTCAATATCCCTAGAACTAAGTCACTTGCCGAAGGGGAGCCAGACCTGGAAAGCATTTATGAAGGCGTGGTAGAAAAAGCCAGATCATATTCACATGCAAGCATAGAGCGCCTGGAAAGTATTCAGGAGAACCTCATCCAGAAAGTCTTTGAGGACCTTCCACATTTAGCATTTCTGGAGGAGGATGTTCAGGTCAAAAAAGAGTTAAAGCTTGGGGATGATGTAAAAGTCGTGAAGGAGGCCTATGTCAAGCGGTTTGCAGAGAAGCAGGTCGAAAGTTTTAACTACGTTAAGATTATCACCAAAAAGTACGAATCTAACGAAATCCCAAATTTTGAGGAGTTTCGGGAGGAATCTCTAGTAAAGCTTGAAGAAGGGATGAAACTTAATCATGCTCCGCTTGTCTCGTATGTTAAGTATCGAGACTTTGTCCTAGGATTGTACGATAAGCTTCTTCAGAAAAGGGATGACGAGAAATACCAGCCAGAAAAGATTCTTCATGATCTCCTTTTTCCGTCTAAGACAAGTAGCGAAGACCACTCGGGCGGTTACTTTAACCACAATCTTTGGCTTATTGACGATAGATACGCGGTGTATGATTACGTTGCGTCTGATATGAAAGAGTATCAGATTGCATGTAATAAATATGAAGCGCAAGACAAGCGATATGATATTTTTGCCGCCTACAAGGATCCAATTGGTGCTGAGCATAATGTCCTTATTATTGAATTGAAAAGGACAAGCGAACCTCTTTCTGAGGAGAATGACCCCGTTAGACAATTAGTGCAGTATGTCGAAAGGATTATGGATGGGAAATTGACCCATAGCGATGGAAAACGAATCAACGTATCAGATAATACTCAATATTTTGGACTTGTTTTGTGTGATGTGCATAATAACTATTTTAAAAATACCATGATACGTAGGCATAGCTTGAAAAAGCGCCCAGATTCGAGGTCGTATCATGCAGTATTTCTCGAGAGCAGGTTGTTTCTAGAGGTAATGAACTATGAAAACCTACTCGAAATGGCCCATGCCCGGAACAGAGTTTTTATCAATAAACTCAATTATAAATAACCTCTTGGTGAGGATGGTTCGCAGGGCTTGTGCTTGATGCGCTGGGTATAGAAGCCATCTCAAAATTGCCTCACCAGAATGACGATGCACCTGAGTTGAACGAAGGCCAGGAAGTTTTCAGCATGGAATTCGTAGCGAACAGCCAGACGCCTGAAGTTCTGCAGCCAGGCGAAGAGACGCTCGACCTTCCATCGTCTCCGGTAACGGCGAAGCGGTCTGCCGTCCTGCGTCTTGGTCCTTTTCCTCCCCCGTCTGTGTGGGGCGATCATCTCGGTTCCCCAACCTTCACGCAACCACTCATCAAGCCCGTCGCTGCCGTACTCATTGTCACTAAGCAGGCGGGCAGGCACTTCGTTGGTAAATCCGGCATCGAGGGTCTGGTCGACCAGCGTCACTTCATGCGGCGAAGCGCTGACCACGTGCACGGAGACAGGAAGACCAGAAGCGTCTGCCACTGCCATGATCTTGCTGCCTTTGCCCCGCTTGGTTTTGCCCACGGCAGCGTCCCCTTTTTTGCCGGAGCGAATGTCCCGTCAATGAAGGCCTCGCGCAGATCGATGCCGCCTCGGTCGCGTAGATTTTCGGCCAGAACAGCCAGGATGCGCTCGAAAACCCCGTCCTTGCGCCAACGCTGGAACCGGCGATGGCAGGACTGGTATGGTGGATACCGATCCGGTAAGTCCTTTCAATGCGCGCCGGTTCTGAGTATCCAGAGGATGCCGTCGAGCACCTCGCGCGGAGGGGCTCGGCGGCAGGCATTTGCCGCCTTGCCCACCTTTGGCCGGCGGGATCAAGGGCGCGGTGCGTTCCCACTGCTTGTTTGTCAGGTCCATGTGGACCGGATCGGATAAAACGGACGCAAAAACAAGAGAATTTTTAGAGAACTAGCTGGTCTGATTTTTGAGATGTCATCTATTATGAATTATAGTCACCGAGGGGCCAGCGATGGTTCCTAGGAGCGGGTAGCTTGGGTAATTCCTGTTAACCACCGACTCTTTAAGTGTTTTTGTGCAGACAAATAGCTGTCTATTTACTTCAATAATTTTTATCTAGTTAGTGAGATTTTCTATGGATACTTATCGTGCAGCGGTTCAAAGCTCTATATATTATTGGATGCTAAGAACTTGCAAAGAAAAGGGGTCTGTAACAGCCCCAGGACAAATAGCCTTAGGGACAACCAAAGGAAGTGTTAGGAATGACAATCAGGATAGAGCTGCTGTGCTTACTTTCTTTCCTAATGAGCGTTTATCCGACGTCGTCCAAGTTGCGGTGTTATGCGATGGTATTGGGGGACTGAAGGACGGAGCCAATGTTGCGGCCTTGGCGATAAGTTCGTTTACAGCTCGAGTGATAGAATTATCAGATAGTAATATGACGGATTGTCTGAAAAAAGCTGCCAATCATGCCAATAAAATAGTTTTTGATAAGTATGAAGGAAAAGGAGGATGTACACTGTCCGCTGTGAGTATCAATAGGAGCGGCTTAATAGAAATCGTAAACTACGGTGACAGCCGGGTGTATTTGCAAAGTGAGAAATCGTTAACTCAACTAAGCTCTGATGATACTCTCGATGGTCAATTAGCCAAAATGGATCGCAAAATTGATGCGCCTCTGCCAGAATTCAAGCATTTGGTCCAGTTTATTGGAATGGAGGGGGAGTTAGATACCTCACCAATTGATATAACGAAAGTAAAGGATGGTGATCGGATTCTTCTTGCTTCCGACGGGGCATATAATGTCGATTTTTCAACCATGGAAAGTCTATTGTTGAATTCTACTTCAACAGAAGATGGTATAAAAAAATTGCTGCTCCTTTCTGAATGGATTGGGGGGAAAGATAACGCAACTGCAATCTATGCGCCTGCCTTTTCGAATACAGAGGGTTATAAATCAATGAGTATGACAACTTTCGAAATATGCACTTGGAATTCAAGCTACATTTTTTCTGTAGATACCATTCTGAATGATACGACAACTAAAGAAAAAGAAGTTCAGTCGGAGAAGTCTTCCAAGGATAAAAATAAGAAGAAGACGTCTAAGAAGAAGAAAATCCAAAATTCCGCTGAGAATAGAAACAATGTGGCAGATAATAATGATAATGATGATGAAGTGATTCAAATACAAATCGAGTTCGACGAAGGCGAGGCCGGTTAATTATGAATCTCCCTGATAGATACGAATCCCAAGGACAGGTTCTTTCGGGCGGTATGGGGGACGTGCACGTTTTTCGTGACCGTAATTTGAATCGTAATGTCGCTATAAAAATAATACAGGACGATTTTTTCGCTGATAGACTGTTAGATGAAGTTCGCGCTTTTAAGCGCGTCTTGTCGAAGCATGTCGTTGAAATATATGACATAATACAGGCTGATGACGGTGTGGCTATAATCGAAGAATACTTGCCTGGAGAGGAGTTGCGACATCCTGAAGAAGGTTTGTGTAGAGAGCATTTCTTGCGAACAATATACCAAATTGCATCAGGGCTATGTGAGATACACGATTCAGGGCTTATCCATCGTGATATTAAACCGTTTAATATGAAGTTTGATGGTGAAGGGGTTCTAAAAATATTTGATTTTGGTCTTGCAAGACAATTTGGTGTTGATTCCTCAACTCGAGGATTTAGGGGAACTCCAGGTTTTGCTGCGCCCGAATTGTACCAAGATGCGACTTTTGATTTTACTCCAGCGATCGATGTTTACGCTTTTGGAGTAACCTGTCTGTATTACGCTTTGGGGGATTTGCCTGAAGAGCTTACTCGCTTTAGATCTCGGGATTTCCAGTTAACTCTATTTTCTAACTTAACATCCAACTTGTTGCCCCGTGACCTGCAATCCATTCTGGATAGAACTTTAGAATTTTACCCATCTTCACGACCATCTATGCTTGAAGTAAAAAATCTAATAGAAAGGCACTTGCTGTTCAACAAACATAGAGCTTTGTTAATTCTTAATGGAGGATCTCACTTTCTTGGTGAAGATAGACCTAGGGTCACTGTTAGGGCCGGTAGTAAAGGGAAGATTGGGATCCATTATGATGGACTGTATTTTAAGATACAAAGCTTTGAAGGTGATGTAATGATAAACAATACCGATGCCGAAGAGGGCATGATTCTGCCTGGAGCATGCGTGATATCATTTGGTCGACCTGAAACTGAAGGACGGGTGCACGTGACTTTTGATATTTCTCATCCGGGGGTCGTTCTATGACTATAGAACTGAATGCCGGTGATGTGCTATGCAGTCGCTATCAGGTAAATGCTTTAATTGGAGAAGGGGGTATGCAATTTGTTTATAAAGCGCACGATCGTACAATGGATAGGTTTGTTGCACTTAAAACACCTAAAAATAACTCAAGTGAAAAAAGATTTCAGCGAAGTGCGACGCTGAGTGCTAAGGTTACACATCCTTGTGTCGCAAAGACACTTGATTATTTTGAAGAAAATGGTTCTCAGTTTTTAGTTGAAGAATTAATAGAAGGTGCAGACCTTCAAACCGCAATTATGCGAAGACTTCGCTATGTTGACCCCTTTTTAGCTGCTAAAATTATCCACAGCTTGGCGAAGGGGTTTGCAGCATCCCATCATGTGGGTGTTGTGCATCGTGACATTAAGCCGAGCAACATAATGGTAGCTGGATCATATTGTATCACAGCTCTTAAGGTTACAGACTTCGGAATTGCAAAAATGGCTGAAGAAGAGTTGGCTGATGCAGTAGTCGGTGGTGAGGAGACGATTACTGGCTCAAAGACAATGATCGGTGCTTTACCATATATGGCACCAGAAATGGTTGAAAATCCTCGTGCGGCAGGAGCTCCATCGGACGTGTGGGCAATTGGGGCTTTGTTGTTTGAACTACTAAGTGGTGAAAAACCATACGGTACGGGATTAAGAGCTGTCCCAAATATTTTAGCAGCAGACCCCCCGCAGAAACCAGATTTTCTATCAAAGAATCCTCAGTTTTCACCTTTGGCCAATGAACTGTTTGATATTGTTCTTGCCTGTCTTGCTAAGGAACCTGATGAAAGGCTCACTGCTGATGGTCTGGTCCAACGTTGCAATCAACTGTGTTATTATGATGCTAGAAGGCGCGTAGGTTATGTAAATAACACATTTTATTCGCATGGTTTTATTACCGAGGATTCTACTGATGAGCGCGTCTTTTATCACTTTAATAATGTTTATGGCGATCTTCCGGAGATGTATGACCGTGTTTGTTTTAGCGCTTTTACCGGTGGTGGAAGTGATAGGGCATACCCTGTGGTTCTAATGACTGAAGATGAGGATGCGTTTTGAGTTCTGCATCCTGGACATACAGTCTACACTATTCCGAAGAATCTAACAGGAAGTATATGTTTGTTGTGTCGAATCAAATTTATATTCATCTCAGCTCCTTCATATCTCAGCGGTACACTCACCTGAATTGGTCTTGCTCACTATGGCAGACTGAGTTAAATCCATGATGTGAAATTGGAAGTCAACGCATAATTCGTATGTCGAGCGCTTTAGCAAGACGTACCATGAAGGAATACTGGATTATTTTTCTTTTTACGCCCTGGTTAAGGTCGGAGAAAAGATTCACATTATGATCCAGTATCCCCCCGCTTCATTCCCGCTAACCGATCCGCCAGTCTCCCTGTCCGCAAATGGCTATAGCGCGCCAACATTTGCATAGATTTATGGCCTGATATGGCCCGGATTTCCATGACGTCCAAGTTTGTGTTCTCGAAGAATCGGCTTACCGCCTCGTGACGGAGGTCATGGAATCGAAAGTCGGGAACTCCAGCTTTGTCGGCAGCGGCTTTCATAGCGCGGGTGATTTTGTCCTTATTCATGCCAAAGACAGGGCCAGAAATGGTGCGGGGGAGTGATTTAAGAATGTTGAGAGCGGCGGGGGAGAGGGGGACCGTTCTCGACTCGCCGTTTTTCGTGCGAGGCAGAAGGACTGAGCGATTTTTCAGGTCAACCTGGGACCAGACCATAGTTGCGATTTCTTCTCGTCGCATAGCGGTTTCCAGGGCAAACTTGACCACGCACGCAAAGCGTTCGTCGCACGCAGCTAAGAGGCGTTCTTCTTCGTCATCTTGGAAACGTCTGGATCGTCCTGCCGGGACTTTCGGTTTATTCGCTCGTTTGACCGGGTTGGAAAGGCTCTCCATGCCCCAATCTGTGGCCGCTATCTCGAACAGTTTTGACAGCAGTGCCAAGTCTAGCCGGATTGTATTTGGGCCGGCTCCTTCCTCCTGGCGCTCTTTGACAAACGCGGCAATATCCTTGCCCTTGATAGTGGCCATGAACCGTGAAGCGAAAGGGCGACGTTGGATAGCCCTCGCTCGGTTCTTTTCTCGCCTGGGGTCAGAGAGATTCGGCGCATATTCGTCAATATAACGATCAAGAGCTTCGGATAAGGTGGTTGATTCGGCTTCTACGCGAGAAACAAAAATGCCCCGGTCCATTTCAGACTCGATCTCTCGCGCCCACCTGGTTGCGTCATACTTAGTCTCGAACGTTTTACAGGTCACAGGCCAGCCGCGTTTTCGTATACGCACTTCCCACTGTGCAGGCCCGCGTTTACGTATTGTTGCCATGGTACCCTTCAATAGCTAACATTCTTTATGCTTCCAAACACTTCGCGCATCTTTTTCGCGGATTTATAATAGTGCAGTTTCTCTTCGATCAGTTTTTCATAAAATGTAAGCTCGTCATAGCTCATAAGCACAGCATACCCGGAATCAAAGAAAGCCGATGGATACATACTCCCAGGCATTAGCAACTCGCCAGACCCAATCCATTTTAAAGCATTTTCAGTGTCAACTTTGATTGTTAGTCCGACGCATTCCATAAAATCAGATTTGGAATACATCTGCCTGTTAATCCTTTTGGCAACAAGGCCATGTTGAGCATGCGGTCGCAGGTACAGTGAAGGAGCAGCAATTCGTAAGTCAACAATCTCTACATTGCTATATGTCTCGTATACCCCGGCATTTAGTTTTTTAATTTTTCCAAGCGCAAGCAAGTAAACATAAGAATAAGGCTTATTACTTCTAACGATATGCATTAGGTTGCTCGAATGAGTACTGATTTTCATGGAGTGGCACGAAAACCAAAGAGCAGACCATAAGTTGTCGACTATATCAATATATCTAGTATTAAGTCCATAATGCTGGAGTATCCCTTCAGTTACAAATTCTGGTGTGTTTTCCAAAAAAGCACCAGAATTTTGTAGTTTAAGAATGATTGCGTCCAACACATCTGAACGTTTTCTTTTTCCGCTGTCAGTAATGACTTTGCTTATTATTTTCCTATTCTTGTCTCTTCCCTTTTGTCTGTATAGGGATGGATACATTGTTGCATAATTACTCTGTTGGCCACGATAAAAAACCATGCCTTTGCGACCAAGTATGTGTTTGGCATACCCCGCTGCCTGTATCAAACCTTGGGGGCTTTTCGCATAGACAACTCTCTCAGGTTCAAGCCATTCGGTCTCGCCATCCATGGCTTTCCAGCCAGAGCGAAATTTAAGATCCATGATAGCTCCTTTTGAGGAGGGAGTGGAGCAATATTGGAGCAAAAAATCAAGAAAAGAAAAAGCTGGTTATCGACATATTCGATAACCAGCTGAAATATTTGGTGCCCGGGGCGGGAATCGAACCCGCACAGTGTTGCCACCGAGGGATTTTAAGTCCCTTGCGTCTACCAGTTCCGCCACCCGGGCGCCGCGGTTGCTAGGAGGTATATTGCAGGCGGGTTCAGGTCAAGGCAAGGCTTTCTGGTTGGCCGCACGCGATGGTGCTCCGAGCCAAGGCTCCACCATGCAGTCTGCGGCGGTTCGCCGGTCTGCGCAACGCGACGGGGCAACCTGGAGCCGATCCTGACACGTGGCCGAGGCTGTCTTTCCCGGTGCAGTGCACACGATGAAGCCCCATTGGCAGAGAGAACCGTCCATGTGCAGGCAAACGCGCCGGAAACTGTTGTTCTTCTTGATGTACCGGCTCCACAACGCTGAGCCCGATGCCGCGGCGCCCCGGCGGCGGAACGATCTGCCGTTGCCTTCCGTCCCCTGTTCTACTATTAGTTGTCTGTATAGTTGCCAGCATTGGCAAATGACGTACATGACGATGGGGAATACGAGCGCACTCAGTACAGCTGTGCGCTATATGCAATGTGTAAGTTCCTTATGAGCTGCTGGGTAATCTCCAGTTGGATACAATTCTTGCGGGAATAGTTGAGGGATACATCAAGGCATGGACGTAATACAGCGACCGCAGCAATTGAGCAGGCAGATTCTCATGAAGGTTCTGCTCCTTGGCGTCATCATTGTATCCATTGCAACAATTGTATGCTATTTTATAATCTACGATCAGAGTAAGCAAAGGTCGCTTGCATCGCTTCGGCAGTACATGTTGGAGCGGAAACAACTTGAAGATCGTGTGTTCATCGATGCCCACAACGATTTGTCGCTATTCAGGGACGAGTTCCTCAAGCTGTATCGTTCGGATATGGACTTCACGGATGACGATTTCTGGACGATGTACTTTGTCGACGCCGACAAAGCCACGCGCATGAAGGAGAGGTTCTTCAGCGGCTTCATCAACAAGCATCTCGGACGATCGTGGGGCGTGACAAGCTTCATTGGCAACAACCAGCCGGTGGAGGACCGCGATTTCATGCGCCGGCTGCTCATCGCGTACATCCTGGTCAACAGGTACGGGCCGGCCTGGGCTTCCACAGGCATGCTGCACGCCTCCTATCCTGAAAACGGCATCACCATCTTTTCTCCGGACGCCCCTTGGGGCCTGCAGGCCGAGCCAGACCTGCCCATGAATGAGCTCGGGACCATCAAGGCCACACTGCAATCCGTCAATCCCGAGAGGAAGCCGGTCTGGACCGGGCTGTACTACGATGAAACCGTGGACCGGTGGACCATAACCTTCGAAATGCCGGTGGATTACGAAGGACGCCACCTGGTGAACCCGAGCCTCGACGTGCACCTTGCGTCCATCATGCGCCGGCTGGACAGCGATTCCCTTGAAGGAACGAACTCGTACATTATCAGCAAGAACGGCTTCCTCGTCGCCCATCCGGGAAAGCTGCGGGACGAGCTGAAACGGCAGGGCACGCTCTCCCTGGACAAGATCGGTGATCCCGACCTGACGCGCATGTATCAGGAGCTTTCGCACGCCACACCCGATGCGGACGGCATCTCCATTGTAGAAGACGACGACGGCGGCAACTACCTCATAGCTGCGGAGCTTTCCGGGCCGGAGTGGTGGCTGGTCATGGCGCTTCCGGAGACACTGCTTGTGAAGGAAGCGCACCAGGCCGCGCGGATCGTGCTGCTCTTTGGATTCCTGCTCTTCGTCGCATACTACGTGGCGGTGTGCGTCGTGATCACTCGGCATGTGAAGGCGCCGCTGAGAAGCCTGCAGGAGGCGACGTCCCTGGTCGCAAAAGGAGAGTACAACACGGTCATCCAATCGCCGCAGCTGCTCCCCCTGCAACAGAAGAACGAGATCGGCCAGCTCGCCGGGATGTTCCTGAACATGTGCCAGGAGATAAACGACGCACAATCCAATCTGCAGGGGCTCGTGGATAGCCGCACGCAGGAGCTGGAGGCGGCCAACATCCAGCTCAGGCGGCTGAGCCTGCTGGACGGACTGACCGGCATCCACAACCGCCGCTCATTCGACAGGGACATTGGCGCGGTGTTCAGACAGGTGCAGAACGGCGTGGAGTCATTCTTCCTGATGCTGATCGACGTCGACCACTTCAAGGCGTTCAACGACATCCACGGCCACGCGGCCGGCGATGTGGCCCTGCGCACCGTGGCGCAGCTTGTTGCGGGTAATATCCGCAAGGAAGACCGCGCCTACCGGTATGGCGGCGAGGAGATCGCCGTGATCTTCAACACCGGCGACGAGGACGCGGCCTACGCCTGCGGTGAACGCATCGTCGAGGCGGTCCGCGGCGCAGCCATCGAGCACAGGGGCAGCCCGCACGGCCTGGTCACCATCAGCGCGGGGATGGTGCGCTACTCCGACCGCTTCCAGACCGTGACCGACATGGTCAACGTGGCGGACGCCTGCCTGTACGAGGCAAAGTCGTCCGGCAGGAATTGTCTGGTCACCGACGCTGTGGAGTAGCGCAGCGGCGGGGCCGCGATCATTCGCCACGGGAGGTGCTGAAACCGGGCCGGGCAGAGGTGAGTCGTGCGGGTGCCGCGTTCTTAATGCCCCCGGCCCACACAACGCGGACCGGGGCTGCATCGTCGGGCTCATGCGCCCAGAGCTCCCGGGCTGGACCCGCTGCCCTGTGTCTCGTCACTTGACCATTGAAGCACCGATGGCGTGGGCTTTTTCGAGATCCAGTGGAAACTGCGCCTCTCTATACGCTGCCTTCTCAGGCTCGGAGAAGGATTCTATCTTGTATTTTGAGTAATCCTTCACCTGGTATGTATTGCAGGCATGCAAGACCTGAGGCTTTGTAAAAATCCTCTCGATAAATGACTCCATGTGCCTAAAAATGTCTGGATATCCTTGGGCGACCATTTGTTGCTCAGTTACATTCATGGTGTAGATGAATGCAGTGGGCATCTTTTTGGGAGCCAATGAGCTGTAATTGGCATCGTATGCGGCTTTCGGGAACAGAAAGCGCTCCAGGAAGGAGTGCAGCTTGCCTGTTATCCCGTGGAAGTAGACAGGGCTTCCGAAAATGATGCCATCTGCCTCGGTCAGGCGCTCCAGGACAGGGGCCAGGCTGTCTTTGACAGCGCACTTCGCGTAGCTCGCGCCCCCGAGGCGCTTGCACTCCATGCAGCTGATGCATCCTTTGTGGTCGTAATCGTAGACGTGGATGATTTCTGTTTCCACCGGGCCCTGGCCAGCCGCACGCGCGCCTTCCAGTGCAGACTCCAGGAGAGCCGCCGTGTTCATTTTCTTTCTGGGGCTTCCGTTCACCGCATAAATTTTCATGAGAATCTCCTTGAGATGTGTTTGCAGGCGATGGTCACCGGATCATTGACGTTGCAGTCTAGCAGGGCTAATAAGAAAATGAAATATACGCATATTTTTCTTCCCTAGATTTCCAAAAAAATACACTCCATTCAGAGCGTTAGGAGAACAGCATGAGCAGGAAAACAGCATATGACGTCAGCCTGCCCAAAGGCGAATCCCTGTATGAAAGGGATGAGATATGCCCGATCATCTATGCCCTGGATATCATCGGGGGAAAGTGGAAACTGCCGATTCTCTGGCACCTGGCTGACCAGGAAGCGGTCCGCTACAACGAGCTGAAGCGGGGTGTGACGGGCATCACCAACATGATGCTCACAAAATGCCTGCGGGAGCTTGAGGAGAACGGGCTCGTTGTACGTGTGCAGTACCCGGAAGTGCCACCACGCGTTGAGTACTCTTTGACGGAGAGGGGCCGAGAGCTGCTTCCTGCGCTCAACAAGCTCAACGTATGGGGCAAGGAACAGATCAAATATATCCGCGCCCGCGGGGAAGAGTCGAACTGAAAGTCTTTGGCTTGGCGGGAGCTGATGTAGGACTGCCCGGCTTCCTTTGGCGCTCTGCCTTGGTGGGCCATGACTGCCAGGACTCTCTCAGATCCACCCAAATAAAAATCCCCCGGCCCGCACAACGCGGACCGGGGGGCTGGCATGAGCGTGCCGCTCTTGTGGACCCTAGGTGAACAGGACCTTGAACGGACGCGACACGTTCGCGAGCATCGAGCGCCGGTCGTGGGGACCGGGCACATCGGCGCTTGCAACTGCATATTCGTAGTACAGGCCGGGGTCGTACTCCATGAGGTAGAAGCAGCGGTGGTAGTCGGGATCGCCGACAACAGCCGCCGGCCTGGTCTTCTTGACCTCGGCCAGCCGCTTCTGCGCCAGCTCCTTCATCTCCTCGTAGTCGCCGAAGTTCATGGTGCCGGTGGGGCAGACCTGCACGCAGGCGGGCTTCATGCCGTTTTGCACGCGGTCCAGGCACATGTCGCACTTGGCGAGACGGTTGGAGTTCGGGTCCTTGCGCGGGATGTTGTACGGGCAGGCCATGATGGGACCTTCGGGGTCGGAGAGCTCGGCGGTCTTCTCGGTGTAGTAGACGCAGCCGGTTTCCTCGTCGATGATAATGGCCCCTTCCACATCCATGTCCGCGACTTCCTTGCACGGTGGTACGATGCAGTGCCGGCACTGATCTGCGAAGAAGAGCCAGTGCAGCTTGTTGTCCACTTCCTTTTCGGAAAAGCGGACAAGCTTGTAGGTCGAGTAGTTGAGATCCTGCGGGTTCTGGTGGGTGCCCACCTGCTTCGTCTCGGTCGCAGGATTGTTATGCCATTCCTTGCAGGCCACCTGGCAACCGCGGCAGGCCGTGCACTTTGTCGTGTCTATGAAAAAGGCTTTCGGCATGATTCTCCCCCTTACGCCTTCTTGACGTTGACCATGAAGGCCTTGGTTTCCGGAATGCCGGTGTTGGGATCACCGACGGACGGCGTGAGGAGGTTGGCCGAATCGCCGCCATCCTTGGGGTGCACCCAGCCGAAGTGCCACGGAATACCGACCTGGTGGATTGTCTGGCCCATGACCGTGTAGGGCTTGAGCCGCTTGGTGACGATTGCGATGGCCCACAGGGAGCCGCGCAGGCTTTCCACGATGCACTTCTCGCCGTTGGCGATGCCGCGCAGCTTGGCCAGCTCCTCGCTCATCTCCACGAACATCTGCGGTTCCGCTTCCAGGAGCCACGGGGTCCAGCGCGTCATAACGCCGGACTGCCAGTGCTCGGTAACGCGGTAGGTGGAGCAGATGAAGGGGAAGCGCGGATCGCAGACCGCCTTCTTCTCCTTGGAGAACTGCAGGGCCGTGGGGTTGTGCAGCTGCGCGGAGAAGGGCTGCTCGTTGATGGGGCACTCCAGCGGCTCGTAGTACTCGGGGAACGGACCGTCGTTGCGGCCGGGGCCGAAGACGTGGGCGTGTCCCGAAGGCTTCATGATGAAGGGGTACTTGGTGCCGGGAGCCCAGCCGCCATCGGGCACGTCGCCCACCCACTTCTCGCCGTTCCACTCGATAACCGGCTTTTCCGGGGCGTAGGGCTTGCCCTCCTGGTTCACGGAGGCGCGGTTGTAGATGATCCGGCGGTTGACCGGCCAGCACCACGACCAGCTCGGATACAGGCCGATGTTGGACTGCATGTCGGTCTGGGTCTTGTCGCGGCGGGCGGCCATGTTGCCTTTCTCCGTGTAGGAGTTGCAATACAGCCAGTTGCCGGAGCTGGTGGAGCCGTCGTCCTGCAGGAAGGCGAAGGAGGGAACCAGAGAGCCCTTCTTGTAGACCTTGCCTTTGATCTCCACATCCTTGAGGAAGTAGCCGTTGATGAGCTTGGCCACGCCGTGGGCGTCGAACTCGCCGTCCTTCTCCCACAGGGAGGTGTCGAGGTTGACGATGGGATCCGGGAAGGCGCCGCCTTCCTTCTTGTAGAGCTCCTGGATGGCCCTGGTGAGCTCCACGATCATGTCGCCGTCGGCGCGGGTGTCGCCCATCTTTTCCGGACCGGCGTAACGCCATTGCATCCAGCGGCCGGAGTTGGTGATGGAGCCTTCTTTCTCGATGGAGACCGCGCAGGGCAGGAAGAAGACCTCGGTGTCGATCTCCTTGGGGTTCATTTCCGGGCCCTTCCAGAAGGAGCCGGTCTCGTTGTCGAAGATGTTGACGTTGACCATCCACTTGAGGGTGGCCATGGCCCGGCGGTTCTTGTTGGCGTTGGCGCCGCCGCAGGCAGGGTTCTGGCCCCAGGCGAAGAAGCCGGAGAACTCGCCCGCGCTCATGGCGTCGAACATGTACAGCCAGGTGTAGTTCTTGCCGTCCTCAAGCTTGGGCAGATAGGAGTACCCGGTTTCGAGGTCCTGGTTGGGCCACATGGCCTTGAGCAGGCTCGCGGAGTACTTGGGGAAGTTGCCCCACCAGTTGGCGCTCTTGGGGTCCTTGGTGGTGGGGGTGTGCTTCTCGTTGTACACGGCAAAGCTCTGCTGGGAGGCCGGAGGCGTGCCCAGGTAGCCGGGCAGGATGTGCACCAGCAGGCAGTGGTCCGTGGAGCCCTGCACGTTGGACTCGCCACGCAGCGCGTTGATGCCGCCGCCGGCCACGCCGATGTTGCCCAGCAGGAGCTGGATCATGGCCAGGGCGCGGATGTTCTGCACGCCCGTGGTGTGCTGGGTCTGGCCCATGGCGTACATGATGGTGCCGGACTTGTTCGGTTTGCCCGTGGCCGCGTAGGTCTTGTAGATCTCTTCCAGGGCGGTTTTGTCCGCGCCGGAGACCTTGCACACGGTGTCCAGATCGTAGCGGGAGTAGTGCTTCTTCAGATGCTGGAAGACCGTGGCCGGATCCTTGAGCGTAAGGTCCTGCTTGGGAATGCCCTCATCGTCCTTCTGGAACGCCCAGGTGGACTTGTCGTACTTATGGGTCTTGGGATTGTACCCGGAGAACAGGCCGTCGTTGAAGGAGTAGCCGTCTGCCAGCAGGAACGATGCGTTCGTGTAGTTGGCCAGGTATTCCTTGAAGTAGAGGTCGTTCTCCAGGATGTAGTTCATCATGCCGCCGAGGATGGCGATGTCCGAACCGGACCGCATGGAACCGTAGAGGTCGGCCTTGGCCGAGGTCCTGGTGAACCGCGGGTCCATATGGATCAGGGTCGCACCCTTTTCCTGAGCCCGGGTCACCCACTTGAAGGAGATGGGGTGGTTTTCTGCAGCGTTGCTGCCGATTATCCAGATGCAATCACTGTTCTTGATGTCGATCCAGTGATTGGTCATCGCGCCGCGTCCGAACGACTCTGCCAGAGCCGCAACAGTGGCGCTGTGTCAAATACGTGCCTGATGTTCTATGTACACCAGGCCAAGGGATCGCAGGAACGACTGGTAAACCCAGCACTCCTCGTTGTCGAGAGCGGCGGAGCCCACAGAGGCGATGCCGTTGGTGCGGTTGACCACCTCACCCTTGTCGTTTTTCACGGAGAAGGATTCATCGCGGGACTGCTTCACGCGCTTGGCGATCTCGGTGATCATCCAGTCCCAGGACTTCTCTTCCCACTTGTCGGACTTGGGCGCCCGGTACATGGGCTTGGTGATGCGGTCCTTGTTTTCGCCCAGCTGATAGATGGAGGCGCCTTTGGCGCACAGGGACCCTTCGTTGATCGGGTGGTCCGGGTCGCCTTCCACGTTGACGGCGCGTTTTGTCTTGGTGTCCGTGTGGACGATGAGGCCGCAGCCCACCGCGCAGTAGCAGCAGACCGACGTGGTCTCTTTGGCTTCGCGGGTTTTGAGCTTGAGCTGCTCGGCCCGCGCAGTGGCAGGCGTCAGGCTGAAGCCCAGCCCCCCGAAGGCTCCCACGGCCGCGGTCGCTGCCGAGAGCTGGAGGAACTTCCTGCGGTTGAATTCCATAATCTGTCGCCTCCGAAGTTGAGTGAGTGTGGCGTGTTCAGCCAGCTCGGATTTCCCGCGAGAGCGCGATCATGAGCGAGTAGCCCCAGGGGGCCGGCGTCTCTGCCGGCTGCGGGGCGACGCATACGTGGACCGGTTCCGTCCTGCGCACGGTCGTGGCCATGGCCCTGGCAACAGCCGGGCGCATGTCGAAACCGAGTCCGAAGAAGGGAACGTTTGTGTAGGTGGCACTCATGGATCGTTGCTCCACATGGGTTCCAGGCGTGACACGCTCCGGAACATGTTAATGTAAGCATAATCCTGAAGAGAGCCGAATGTCGCAATCGGGGGCGGGATGTACTCACCCAAGGTCAGGCACAAATGTACACAATAGCTTGGCGACCTCTTCGAAAATGTCTGTTCCCCGCCGATTGTAGCGGAATTCCAGCTCCTTGAGGTAGAGCGGAAAGCGCTCGGGAGCGATGCCGCGGTAGCGGCGCAGCCGTTCCTTGGCGAATCGCCAGAACTGCTGGGTCGCGTCCACGGTCAGGCCCTTGTCCCGGTGCGTGACGGGGTTGCCCTGCCAGTCGCGCCAGATCTCCTGCGGCCCGCTCACCAGCAGGGAGAGGTACGGGGAGAAGCGGTCGGTGTAGACCACCGAACCGAGGGAGGCGGTGCGCAGACGGAAGTTGCGCTTGAAGTGGATGATCGATTCGACGTTGAGGTCGGGCAGGATGTCCAGGAAGGCCATGCCCCCTTGCTCCACCAGGCCGAAGACAGGGGGCCATCCCGGTCCCTTGTGCTCCGGAGGCGTTTGGGCATGGGATTTGAGCAGCGCGGTGCCCAAGCCGACCTCGTAGAGTTGGGTGGCGTCCAGGGCCTGGGCCGCGATGGCCAGGCGGATGGTGTTCAGCGCCTTGGCCACGGTATTAGGCGCCAGACCGGTCTGCGAGGCGATGACCGCCTGGGGCACCTCCAGCTCGAAGAGCTTGATCACCCGCAGCCACTCCTGGGGGGAGAGGTTGCCGATGTTCAGAAAGCGGCGGGTGAAATCATGGAAGGTGTACTTGCACCGGGCGCAGCGTCGGCGGCCCGAGGACAGGGGGTACAGCTTGCGGTGGCGGCAGCGGGGACAGAAGCGTTGATGGTTTTTCCAGCAAAAACCCAACAGGTATTTGCGAGCCGAGTTATCGGTGTGGATTAAGCGCTCGTAAGTAACCAGGTCCATATCTCTGCCACTTTGTCAGTGTCAGAACAGATATTTGAGATTTTTTGTTGTGTCAACGCTGTCATAGTTGTCACCCGCCGATGGATGACATCCTCTTGTCGCACACGGCGCGGCGCTCCCTGGTGAGCTGTTTCAGGATCTCGTGGCCGATAGGCTTGATGGCTCCGCACTGGGTGATGATCTTCTTCACCGACTCCCGTCCGAGCTTGGGATGGCGCAGGGCAGGGCGCAGCTTGTACTCCTTGTCCGAAAACAGGCAGGTGCGCAGACGGCCGTCCGAGGATATCCGCAGCCGGTTGCAGGCGTCGCAGAAGTGGTTGGTCAGCGCGGAGATGACGCCAAGGGCGCCCTGGCCGCCTTCGATGCGGTACATGCGCGCCGGGCCGCTGGTGTACGGCTTGGAGGGGCGGCTGTTGCCGGCCTCTTCGTCAAAGTTGCTGTTTCTGGGCGGGCCGGGCATGGGGATGAGTTCGGCGTACTTGCCTGCCTCTTTCAGTACGTCCTCCGACGACCAGAAGCGGTCCGTCTCCCAGGTGGTGCCGCCGCCCACGGGCATGAACTCGATGAAGCGCACGTGCACGGGGTTGTTGCGCGCCAGCTCGATGAATCCGGGCAGGTCCGCCTCGTTGACGCCGCGCATGGCCACAGCGTTCAGCTTGACCTGGATGCCGGCGTCCATGCACGCTTGAATGCCCTCCCACACGGCGCCGAATGCGTCCAGGCCGGTGATCTCCTTGAAACGGCCGGGATCGAGCGTGTCCAGGGAGATGTTCACGGCGCGCAGGCCGAGCTCCTTGAGCCGCGGGGCGATCGGCGCGAGCAGCACGCCGTTGGTGGTCATCCGGAAATCCATCTTGGGATACGCGGTCACGGCGCGTTCGAAAAAGTCCATGAAATCGCGGCGCACCAGGGGCTCGCCCCCGGTGAGGCGTACCTTGCGCACGCCCATCTCCTCGGCAATGCCGATCAGCTCCAGCAGCTCTTCGTAGCGCAGGATCTCGTCGTGAGACATGAAGGGCGTGTCTTTTCCGGCGCGGCAGTAGAAGCAGCGCAGGTTGCAACGGTCGGTGATGGAAAGGCGGATGTAGTTCACGGTCCTGCCGTGACTGTCCGTGAGGGCGCGGGGATGGTGCGATGTAGTCATGGTTCTGTTTCTTCCACGAGGCCGAGCCGCCGGAGCACTGCGAGGTCCGACGGGTAGTTGACGTTGAAGAAGACCTGCGAATCGTTCAGCGAGTACGGGATGTGACAGCGCAGATGCTCAGGTATGGCGGCGGATATCTTGCACCGACCACGCTCCAGAGCATTGGCCAGGAGCGGTTCGGCGGCCGGATCGTATATGGCCACCAGGGACTCGATGAATCCGGTCTCCTGTTGCAGATAAGTCGTCATCACCAGATTGTCAGGTTTGTTTCGCCATGCGGCCACAAGTTTTTCCAGGGTCGCGAGGTCGAGCAGGGGGAGATCGCAGGCCACGGCCAGCACCGGACCGCGCGCCTTGCGCAGGCCCGTGAGGATTCCGGCAAGGGGCCCTTTGCCCGTCACCTCGTCCGGCACCCACTCCAGGTGCAGCGGCGCCCCCAGCCCTACGCTCCCGGCGTCCCGTCCGGAAACCCAGACACGGTCGCATACGGGCCCTAAAAGGTCCACCATGTGTTCGAGCATGCAGCGGCCGGAAACCGGCAGGACCACCTTGTCCCGCCCCAGTCGCCGGCTGCGTCCGCCGGCAAGCACCAGGCCTGTCAGGCCCGGGCTTTTCGTCGGCGTGCTCGAATCGTGCATCATGGCGTGCTCTGCTCGAAGCGGCTGTTGGGGTCCGTGAAGATGGTGACGCGGTTGTCGCGGGCAAACCCGGCCAGGGAGAACGGCGTGGACCGCGCCGTGGCGATTGCGGCCTCGGTCACGGCGGAGCGGCTGACCACGCAGCCGAAGCCGGCGCGGGCGATCTTGGCCGCCAGAGAGCCGGTGACACGCGCCGAGACGAAGAGCGCCAGGGACTTGCGCGCCGGGCAGTTGAGCCCGTTCTGCACGCACCAGCCGGCTAGCCGGTCAATGCAGTTGTGGCGGCCGATGTCTTCCTCGATGTCCAGGAAGGTGCCGTCCGTGATGTTGAAAAGGCCGGCGCGATGGAAACAGCCGGTCCAGTTCCAACGACCCTCGCTGCCCATGAACTCCTGCATCCGACTGACCATTTCGTCGCCGTGCAGGTGCCGGATTGTGAGCGGGTATTTTTGGGGGATGTCGGTGCCGTTGCCGGATTGCCCTTTGGCGCTGGAGGAAGGCGCCAGGGTGAATCGGCGCTCCTCCTCGCGTTCGATGGCGGGGATCTCGCCAGGGGCGCAAAGCTCCAGGAAGGCGTGGCCCAGGGCCAGCCGCGAAAGATCCCGCGGGTATGCCCACAGCGTGCGGACCGGCGCGCCGGGCCAGACCAGCTCCACCTGCACTTCAGGGCTGGTGACGTCATCGATAGTCCGCCACTCCCCATCCTTATATTGACGGTAGGTGTTGGTGCGCAGGCCGCGTGGCGCGTCCTGCGTGTTCACCGGTCCGGCGTGTTGCGGCTGCGCCATCTAGAACCCCCAGCCCGAGAATGTTGCGCGCCGCCATTGGTCCTTGGCGGCAAGGATGTCCAGGGCCATGGAGTCCAGATCGTCCACCAGGGGCAACGCCCGCCGGTCGAGCTCGCGGAAGTCCAGGGTCTTCAGGTAGGTCTTGCACGAGTGGCAGAGGTCCAGCCGGAAGCCCGGCTCCTCTTTGGTGGTCAGGAAGGTGAGCTGCTTGTGGTCGGTCTCGCCGCAGAACAGGCAGCCCAGCCGCGGCACCCGGTAGTCGGTGCGGCAGAAGGAGCATGTGCAGTGCTTGTGGCCAGCGCGGTCGCGAAGCTCCGCCACCAGAGGCAGGCTGCCGCACACCGGGCAGTGGCCGTGCAGCCACGTGCGCGAGCTGTCCAGATGTTCGGACAGAACCTCGCCGAGCGCGATGGCGCTGGGCGTGGTGGCCGCCTGGGCCAGAAAGGAGAGGGTGCGCGGCGCATCGCCCAGCTTGGGCTCCCACTCGGCGAAAAATTCGATGTCCTGCGCCAGATACGCTTCGATGGCGTCCAGCGGGGCCAGTGCGCCGTCGTCCACGGCCTGGCGGATTACAGCGGCGGCTTCGCCCAGAGGTCCTTCGGCTGCGCAGGCCAGCTCCAGCAGCTCCTCGAACAGCGCGCCGGCGTTCTCCTTGTCCACCCGGAACATCTCGCGCGGCAGAATCGGTGCGCCCTGGCTACGGCGAACCGGCTCGGCCAGCTCGGCCTCGTGGGGCTTTGGCACCTGAACTGTCTCGCGGGCATCCAGCTGCAGATTTGCGACCTTCTCAAGAAGGTCGAGCATTGCTGCGGGGAGGTAGTCCTTTTTGTGCAGCGCCTTAAATTTGTCTAGGGTAAGTCGGCGTTCTTTCTCGATATCCATAGGTGATCCCGGTTGTTGCTCCTTTTTTGCCCTGGGGAACGAGCCTGCGCGAAACGCCCTGATGGAAGGGCGTACTGGTTGCGCTGTTTTATTGTATTACGTTCGTTGCAAAGAGTAGGTCAACGAGGTGTGGTGGGTCACTGCCTCACGTTTCCGCAGTAAACGACAAAAAGAAAAAATCGCGTAAAAATAGGATGCTACGACACTAAACAGAATGGCATGAAGTGTCAGTTCGTGAGTGAGGGCCTCGTGGCCGGTGCAGTGGGCTCCGGGCTCATGTCCGTCTGGGCGATATAGCGTCTAGGGAGCAGTCGTGCGGGAGGGGATCAGTTGGGGCGTGCGTGGGGTGAGCGTGGGGGGAAGAGACCGTCCAGCGGGATGTCGGCGATGTTCAGGATGGAGCCGCGGGCCTCGCCAGGTGTAAGGTTGAAGACGCCCAGGCGGCGCAACGCCTTGTCCACGCCAACCAGGCGGCCTGAGACGTCGGCAGGCAGCAGGCCGGCTATTTCCTGAGCCATCTCCTTCAGGGCCTCTTTTTCGAAACGCTCCATGGAAAAGTCGAACTGAAGCGAGTCGCCGTATCCCCAGAAATCGAGATGCACGGCGCCGCAGGCAATAAGCGTGTCCTGCAGGACGACGATGAGCTCCTGCTCCACCTCGTGCAGCTCGTGATAGGAGATTTCCTGGCTGTACTGGAGCGCCACATAGACACGGCAATCATTTCTGGCCATGATGAAAAACCACGCTGGTGAAGGGTTGCCGGATTTCACCCGATATCTACATAAATTCTATACAAGCGTGCGGTGAGAGCGTCAACGCGGGGGCCGGGTCTATTGCCATCAGGCCTTTTCGCGATGTGATGCGCGGTGGATGCGCGCCTGCGTGTCCCTGGTCCCCGCGGCTGTACTCCGGACCTGCCCCTTCCGTCCGGGCCCCACTCCTGATACCCATGCGGACACAGATGAACGCGACGAACATTATATCGCCCGGCTCCAGGGGCTGCGGGCGGCCGCGGTGCGCGGTCCTTGGCCTGGACGGCCTGGCCTTGGGCATGGCGCAGCATCTTTCTGCGCTGCCCGGCTTCGACAATATCGCCCGACTCACGAGCGAGGCGCGGGCCATGGACGCCGAGCTGCCCGAGCTCTCGCCGGTGAACTGGACCTCCTTCGCCACGGCCGCCGGTCCCGGGACCCATGGCGTGTACGGCTTCACCCGCATCGACGCTTCGAGCTACGAGATTTCCATCGGCGACGCGAGTCAGGTGGACGCGCCCACCATCTTCGACCGCCTCGGCGCCCGCGGGCTGGTCTCGCGGGTCATCAACCTGCCGCACATGTGGCCGGTGCGGCCTATACACGGCACGCTGGTGTCCGGCTTCGTATCGCCGGATTTGGAACGCGCCGTATACCCGCCGTCGCTGGTCCCCATCCTGGCGGACGAGGGCTACGTGATCGAGGCCGACACCACGCGCGGCGCCGACGATCCCGAGTATCTGCTGGCCGGGCTGCGCGCCACCCTGGCCTGCCGCACGCGTCTGCTGGAGCGATTGTGGAGCGGGCTGGACTGGGATCTTTTCGTCTTCGTGCTCACGGAGACGGATCGGCTCTTCCACTTCCTCCACCCGGCCGTGGAGGAGCCCGACCACCCGCTGCACGCCGCGTGCATCGAGCTGCTGCGCGAGTGGGACCGGGCCATCGGCCTGTTTCTGCAGCGGTATGATGCGCTGTCCGAGCCCAAGCGGCTCCTGGTGCTGGCCGACCACGGTTTCGCCACGCTGGACGTGGAGTGCGACCTCAACAGCTGGCTGCGCGAGCAGGGCTGGCTGGTTACGGGCCAGGCCGCGCCCGGCCACGAGCTGGACGCAACTGCCATCCTGCCCGAGACCAGGGCCTTTGCCCTGGATCCCGGCCGCATCTACATCCACCGCGCCAGCCGCTTTGCCCGCGGCAGGGTTCGCGACGCCGAGGCGGATAGCCTGGCCGCGGAGATAAGCGCTGCGCTGGAGCACTTGACCTGGCGCGGCGAGCCGGTCATGGAACGGGTGTACCGCGGCGCGGAGCTGTACCAGGGACCGGCGGCGGAGCGCGCCCCGGACCTGGTCTGCCTGCCGCGCGTGGGCGTGGACCTGAAGGCCAAGTTCGACAGGCCGCGGATATTTTCCCGCCTGGGCCGCACCGGCATGCACACGGCGCACGGCGCCTTTTTTTACGATAGCCACGGCGCAACCCCGCAGCGGGTGCGCGACGTGGGCCGGGAGGTGCTGGCCTGGTGGTCCATCCCGGCGGACGCCGCAGACGACGCCGGCAGCGCAACCCACGACGCCATCTCTCCAATCCTATAGCTCAACCATACGCAATGCCTAGAGATTATAGCTCATCGCTCAATCCCAGCCAGCTGGAGGCCGTGTACGCCACCGAAGGCCCTGTGCTGGTCATCGCCGGCGCCGGCTCCGGCAAGACGCGCACCATTGTCTACCGCCTGGCGCATCTGGTGGAGGAGGGTGTGGACCCGTCCTCCATCCTGTTGCTCACCTTCACTCGCAAGGCCAGCCAGGAGATGCTCCAGCGCGCCTCGGACCTGCTCGGCGAAGGCCGCGGCCTGGGCCGTGTGCAGGGCGGTACCTTCCATGCCTTTGCCTATGGCATGCTGCGACGGTACACGCCGCCGGGCTGGCCGGAGCGTCTCACGGTCATCGACCGCTCGGACGCCGAGTCGCTCATCCGCGAGGCCAAGGGCGAGCTCGGTTTTGGCAAGGGCGACCGTTCCTTCCCCAAGGCGTCTACAATTCTGGACAACGTGAGCAAGTCCCGCAACAAGGAGCAGCAGCTCCGGGACATCGTCTCCAACGAATCGTTCCACCTCCTGCCGTACGTTGACGAGATCGAGACGATGTCTGTCGAGTATGAGAAGAAAAAGAAGCAGTGCGGGATGTTGGATTACGATGATCTGCTCTTCGCCCTGGAGACGCTGCTGCGATCGGACGAGGCGCTGCTGTCCAATATTCGAGACAGATTCAAGCACGTGATGGTGGATGAGTACCAGGACACGAACCTGGTCCAGGCGCGGTTGGTGGAGCTCATTGCCGGCAAGCACGGCAATGTGATGGCCGTGGGCGACGACGCGCAGTCCATCTACTCCTTCCGCGGCGCCAACGTGCAGAACATCCTCAGCTTTCCGCAGGTTTTTCCGGGTACCAAGACCATCCGGCTGGAGCGCAACTACCGCTCCACCCAGCCCATCCTCAGTTTTACCAACCAGATTCTCGCCCAGTCCTCGATCCTGTACGAGAAAAAGCTCTGGACAGAGGACTCCGGCGGCGCGGTGCCGCAGATCGTGCGGCCGCTTTCCGACCTGTCCCAGGCGCGGCTCGTGGCCGGCAAGGTAGTGGAGCTGATGAAAGAGCACTCCCCGGGCGAGGTGGCCGTGCTCTTTCGCGCCGGCTACCAGTCATACCACCTGGAGGTGGAGCTCAATAAACTGGGCATCCGCTTCGCCAAGTTCGGCGGGCTCAAGTACACGGAAGCCGCGCATATCAAGGACGTGCTCAGCTTCGTGCGCATCCTGCGCAACCCCTCGGACACCCCGTCGTGGCACCGTGTACTCGCGCCCATCAAGGGCGTGGGGCCCAAGACTTCGCAAAAGCTCGTGACCTCGCTGCTCTCCGGTGATCGCGACTTCGTGGATTCCTGGCGCAAAAAGCGGCCGGATCTGGATGCGCTGCTGGGCTTTCTGGACGAGCTGCGCTCCCGCGAGATGTCGCCCGGCACGCTGCTCGAACGCATCGTGGAGTTCTACACGCCGCAGTTGGAGGAGCGCTACCCCGACGACTATCCCCGCCGCGAGGCCGGGCTGGAGGAGCTGTTGCAGATAGCCGCCGGGTACTCGGAGCTCGACCTTTTCCTGGCCGACCTGAGCCTGGAGAACCCGGAGCCCCGCGGGTCCGAGCGCGAGGACGTGGTCACCCTCTCCACCATCCACTCGTCAAAAGGGCTGGAGTGGAATGCGGTCTGCATCATCGACCTCATCGAGGACCGCTTCCCCTCGCGCCACGCCATGAACCGCGTGGAGGAGTTCGAGGAGGAGCGGCGCTTGCTGTACGTGGCCTGCACGCGTGCCCGGCAGTATCTGGCGCTGTTCGTGCCCAAGGCCGTGTACCGACGCGGCAAGGAGATCACCGAGCCGGCCACGGCCTCGCCGTTTGTGCGGGAAATTGCCGGCGAGTTCTACGAGGAGTGGCAGGAGAACTACACGGGCGGGCTTTCCATGGCCAAGGGCGCGCCGGAGTACCGCCGCCCGCCGTCCGCATTGACGCCGCCGTCTGGTGCGCCATCCGCCGGCAGTCGCTCTTCTTCCTCGTCGCCGAAACCGGCCCCGGCTCCGGCGCCGGACCCCAGCAAAATGGGCTTCTGCAACCACAAGGTCTTTGGCCGCGGCAAGATCGTGGCTGTGATCCCGCCGGACAAGTACCGGGTCAACTTCCCTGGCTTCGGCCTCAAGGTCATTCTGGCGCAGTACCTGGAGCTGGAAAACACGTGATGGATCACTCCAGGAGCATGTGCGCCCGATTGCATTGCATTGCCCTTTTGTGGGTATGAGAACGTAAGAAGGGACGCAAATGGGATGCAATGCATGCAATCTATTCGAGCATGGCCTGTTTGGATGCTGTAACGCAGAGTGCTTTGGCGATTGTGAGATAGATGGTGCGGCTTGCTTGAGAGCCGTGCTTCTCTGTGTGTAGTCGGATAATCGCCAGGAATGCAGGGCGCCTCGGCGGGTTGCGTAGGCGGGACCGATGCATCGCCACATCCGATGATGGTCTGCTCGGTTCTTTGCCGGAGAAGATGACGGATATTATTAGCAGGTTATGCGCCGGTCCGGTCCGCAGGCGGGCGCTTGCCATCGCCGTGGCCGTGGGCTAGATTCCATCGGTTTCCGGGCATGTATAAACGGGAGAGAGCGGAATGTCTGTCGTCATTACACTGATATACGTCGTTTTGGGCTTCATCTACTCGGCAGTCTATTTCAGCTTGTACACGCTCATCATTCGCTATTTCGACACGACGCAGCCCGTGGGCACGGAAAACTGGATCACCTGGGGCATATTCATCGGCGTGGCCGCCCTGGTGGCCTCTGTTATAGAAAAGCTGCTGACGATCTTCGACCTGCGCGAGCACGAGAGCCTGCTGGACACCGATCCCGTGACCGGCGTCATCGAGATTCTCACCCAGGCCGTGCCGGCTTTTTTCCGCGGAACGCTGTGGGCTGGCGGCATCCTGATCATCAACGGCATTGCCGGCGCGCTGCTGCCCGACCTGAACATTGTGCGCGACATCGCCTCCGGCCTCGGCCTGCCCCTGTAACCCGGAGCTACGCGCTCGACAACAATGTCCGATTCCAGCGATAGCAACCTACGCCGAAGAAAAGGCCGCGCCCCAGGCGCCTGCGAGACCGAGGACGATTTCTTCCACTACCTGGACACGTTTTTCGACCGCGAGCACCCAAGCCTGGAGCTGGGCCGCGGCGACGACTGCGCCGTGCTGAACCTGCCCGGCAAGAGCTGCTTCACCACCGATCTTTTTCTCGAAGACGTCCACTTTCGCACCCGCTACTTCACGCCCGGCGAGATCGGGCACAAGGGCCTGGCCGTGAACTTGAGCGATCTTGCGGGCATGGGCGTCAAGCCGACCGGATTTCTGCTCAATCTCATCGTGCCCGGCGACGACAGGCTGGACGCCGCGTTCTGGGACGAGTTCTTTGCGGCCATGGCCAAACTGGCCAATGACGCCGGCGCGGTGCTGGCCGGTGGCGACCTGAGCGCCGGACCCAACCTGGGCATGGCGATCACGGCCTGGGGCGTTCCGGAACAGGGCAGCGCCATCCTTACGCGAGGGCCTGTTTCCCCCGGCGATATCATTTTTACGGTGGGCGAGTACGGCCTGGCACGCACCGGCCTCATGTGTATGGAGGCCGAAGGCCGCGACGCCGAAGCGGATTTTCCTGCGGCCGTGGCCGCGCACTGCACGCCGCAGCCCAAGCTGGCGGCCGGCCTCGTTCTGGGGCGCATCGCCGGGGAATCCGGCGGCGTCACCGGGCTTATGGATCTCTCCGACGGCATCGCGCGGGACCTGCCCCGGCTGCTGGGGTTCGAGCACGGCGCGGCGCTGGATATCCCGAGCGACTCCCTGCACGAGGAGATACGCCGCCACGCGCAGGAGACGGGTGAGGACCCCGTGGAGTTCGCCGTTGTGGGCGGCGAGGACTACGCCTTGCTCGGCGCGGCCAGCCCGTCCACAATCACGCGGCTGGAGCAGGAGGTGGAAGGCCTGCGGCCCATTGGCGAGGTCGTACCCGGCAAAGGCTTGACCGTGAATGGCAAGCATTTTACCAGGACTGGATTCGACCACTTTGGTAGGTAATTCCCCGAAACCCTGGCGCGCTCCATCTGTGGGATCGGGCAATGTTTGGGAGCGAGACGGCGTGCGCGCTCGCTGGAAAAACAATAGAGATCAGAAACCGTGCCGTACGAAACCATATTCAGAAAAGCAATCGCGTCGCAGTACTACACAGACACCGAGTTCCGTATCCTGATGGACCCGGACCCGGAAAGATTGCACGAGTTTTTCGGATACGCCATGCGCCTGCGCGAGCGGGCCTTTGGCCGCCGCATCGGACTTTGCGCCATCGCCTCGGCCAAGAGTGGCTGCTGCTCCGAGGATTGTTCGTTCTGCGCCCAGTCCATGTATTATGATACCGGCGCGCCCGAGTTCGACGTCGTGGAGCCTGGCGCCATCGCCGAGCAGGCGAAACAGGCCGCCGAATCCGGCGCTTCGCGGTTCGGCATTGTGGCCAGCGGCTTCTCGCCGGAGTCCAAAGAACTGGACGCACTGGTCGCCGCCGTCCGCGCGGCGCGGGAGACCGGCCTTTCCGTGGATGTCTCCGTGGGCTGCCTGGATGCGCGCAAGATCCGCGAGCTCAAGGCTGCCGGCGCGACCGGCGTGCACCACAACCTGGAGACAGGACCGAACTTCTTCCCCTCCATCTGCACCACGCATGACTACGAGGACGACATAGCCGCGGTGCGCACGGCCAAGCAGTCCGGCGTGTACGTCTGCAGCGGCGGCATCTTCGGTTTGGGCGAACGCTGGGAGGACAGGCTGGAGCTCGCGCTCACGCTGCGCGCCCTGGACGTGGACTCCGTGCCGATCAACTTCCTCATGCCGGTGCCCGGCACGCCGCTGGAGAACCAGCCCATGCTGTCGCAGGAAGAGGCCCTGCGCATCGTCGCGCTCTTCCGCTTTGTGCTGCCCAAGGCCCACCTGCGCATTGCCGGCGGCAGGCACGCCATCTTCCCCGGCGCGGACCGCCGGAGACTCTACGCAGCCGGAGCCAGCGGCGTGATGGTGGGCGACTACCTGACGCGGGCCGGCGCCCCGGCCGCAGAGGACGCCGAAGACCTCACCGCAATGGGGCTGGAACCCGAAAAGGTGACGGTGGAGGCGGCGTGAGCTCCATACCTTCTTTGGAGCGCCAAGTCTGGACCGCGCTCATGGCCGCCACCATTGCCCTGGGGGCTTTTCTTCATTTTCCGTTGGGGCCGGTGCCCTTTTCCATGCAGCCGTTCTTCATCATGCTCGCCGGGTTGGTGCTCGGACCGGCCGGCGGGGCCGCAAGCATGCTGCTCTACCTTTTGGCCGGGTGTCTGGGGCTGCCAGTATTCGCTGGCGGGGCCTCGGGGTTCGCGCGGCTGCTGGGTCCCACGGGCGGCTACCTGATTGGTTTCATCGGCCAGGCGGCCATTGCCGGTCTGGCAACCCGCGGCCGGGGCGAGGATCTCTCCTGGGTGCGGGGCATCGGCATTCTCCTGTTGTCCCTGGTTCCCGCCTACGTGCTCGGCGTGATAGTGCTGAAGTTTGTCATGCATATCGGCTGGGCCAAGGTCGGAACGGTGGGCGTGTTGCCCTTCCTGCCGGGCGATGTGATCAAGACTGCCCTTGTCGTGGCGGTGTACAAAATGTTGCGCCGTCGCGGCGCGCTGCCCACGCCGCCCAAATCAGCGAGGTAAACGTACATGGATATGTCGCTTCGTATCATCGGACGCGTCGAGTCGTCCGTGAAATCCCGGGCCGACGCCCCCAAAATGGAGGACGAAGGCGCGCCGCAGGCCGTGGTGCGCATTGATCCAGCCTACCGGGAAGCCTTGCTGGGCATGGAGCCCGGCAAGGAGGCGGTCCTGCTCACATGGCTGCACCAGTCGGATCGCTCTTACCTGCAGGTCCATCCGCGCGGTGACAAAACCCGCGAAAAGCGCGGTGTGTTCGCTACGCGCTCCCCGGACCGGCCCAACCCCATCGGGCTGCATCGCGTGCGGCTGCTGGCCGTGGATGACGGTCCCGAGCCCTCCATAACCGTAGATCGGCTGGAAGCGCTGGACGGCACGCCTGTTATCGACATCAAGGCCATTGGCCGGACGTACCGATCCGACGAGGAACGCTGATGCGGGGCGGTGCGCTCGGGCGGCTGCTCCATGTGGATCTCGGTTCCCGCACGGCGCGGGTCGAGGAACCGTCTGACGCGCTGTACCGTAATTTCCTTGGCGGCCGTGGACTGGCCGGTGCATTGCTGCGGCCGCATCTGTCCTGCCCCTGGGATGATCCCGATCTTCCCCTCGTCATTCTGACCGGTCCGTTGGCCGGGACAATGGCTCCGGCGTCTGGCCGCGCCATTATCGCCTCCAAGTCGCCCCTCACGTCTACTTTTTTGGACAGCGCGGCAGGCGGCAGCCTTGCTGCATCCGTCAAGCGCGCCGGTTTTGACGGCATCGTGATCCGCGGCGCGGCCGATGGCCTGGTGGGCCTGCGTCTGGAGGACGGGAATGCGGTGTTCGAGGATGCGCGCCACCTGGCCGGCAGCACCATTGGTGAGACGTATATTGCGGTGCTCGGCGAGAATCCCGCGGAGCACCCGGCCTTCGCCGCCGTTGGGTCGGCCGGGGAGCAGGGCGCTGCCTTTGCGAGCATTGGTGTGGACCGCCACCATATGGCCGGGCGCGGCGGTCTGGGCGCCGTCATGGGCGCGAAAAATCTCAAATGGCTCACTGTTCGCGGCACGGGCACCGTGCCAGTGGCGGACGAGGAGGCGCTGCTCAAGGCGCGCGAGGCGATTCTCCGGCTCACGGCTGCATCCCCGGTGCTGCGCGGCCAGTTCGGCTTTTCCAACTACGGCACGGCCGCGCTTTTCGACCTCACGCACAGCCGGCGGATGACGCCCACGGACAACTTCAGGCGCACGTGGTTTGATCGCGGGGAGGGCCTCTCGGCCCCGGCGCTGAAGAAGCGGTATGCTTCGCATTCGGCCGGGTGCGAGGGCTGCCCGGTCGAGTGTCTCCAGATCGCCGCCACGCCCCTGGACGGCGAGACGGACTGGGCCCTGCCGGAGTTCGAGTCCCTATCGCATTTCACCGCCCTGGTGGGCAATCATGACCCGGACGAAGCCGCTCGCGCCAACCGGCGCTGCGTCGCACTGGGGCTCGATCCTGTCTCGGCCGCCGTCACGCTGGCGACGCGACGGGAGATTGCCGGCCGCGACTTTGCGCCGGGTGAGATGGTTGTGCTGCTCGACGATATCGTTACCGGCCGGGGCGAGGGCGAGCTGCTGCGGCTCGGCGCATACCGATGCGCCGAGGCCATGGGCCAGCCGGAGGCGGCCATGACCGTGAAGGGGCTGGAGCTGCCGGCCTATGATCCGCGCGGCGCGTATGGTTTGGCGCTGGGCTCGGCCGTTGCCACGCGCGGCGGCTGCCACCTGCGCGCCAACACCATCAGCCATGAGATTCTGCGCAAGCCCGTGGCCACGGACCGCTTCAGCTTTGCGGGCAAGGCGCGGATGGTCAAGCTCGCCGAGGACGCCATAGCCGCGGCGGATTGCCTGGGCGTGTGCACGTACATGTTCCTCACCGCCGGGCTGGAGGAATACGCCGCAGCGCTGGCCGCCGTGTCCGGCGAGCCGTGGGGGCAAGGCGAGCTCTTGCGCGTGGGCGAGCGCGTCGTCTACCAGGAGCGGTGCATGCTGCTGGAGGCGAGCTGCGGCCCGGAGCAGGACGACCTGCCGGAGCGGTTTTTCATCGAGCCGGGCAGCGAAACCGAGACACAACCCATGCCGGCCATTGATCGGGAAGCATTTCTGGAAGCCCGGTCGGCGTACTATGCCGTGCGCGGACTGGATGGGCGTGGGAACCCTATACCGGATCGCGCTGCGGCGTTGGGTCTGGAATGTTCCACATCCACTCCCCTGGTCTAGTTTTTTAGACGAATGCCGTACAATTTTGTGGACAAGTAATGAAGACGCTCGTGGACAAGTACGCCGGCAAGATTTCGGCCTCGGGTCTGGCCCCGGCAACGGGCGAGGGCGCGCCGCTGGTGGGTGGGCTGGACGCCGCGCTGGCCTGGAGCCGCGAGTCCGAGCACATTCCGGAGCTTGCGCCGCTCTTCGATTTTCTGGCCATCAACTCCCTGGCGTGGTGTCGCCCTGCCGGGAGCTATGCCCATGCCGTGGGCTATCTTGCGGCCGAGGCGCTACGTACCGGCACGGCAAGCATCTCGCCGCGTGACAGCGAGACGCGGACCTTCCTGCACGACATCCCGGTGGTCCCGGCCGGGGACACGGCGCAGCTTGCTGCCGCCCTGGGCCAGCGCAAGGGCGTTATCCTGCACGATCCGGAGCGCGGCCCGGCCCTGGCCGCCGTGGGCTCGGTGAGCCCGGAGCAGTGTTTTGTCACGGTCAGCTCCATCGCCTTTGCCTGCTTCGTCGCTTTCTTCGGCCGCGCTCTGGAGCTGACGCGCGACGGCGGCATGGACGATGCTTTCCGCCGCTCCTTTGATGCGGCCGTGGCCGCGCTGCCGCCCATGGAGGCTGCGCCGCCGGAGCTCATGGCTGGGCCGTTCACCGACGAGGAGACCGTACGCCGCGCCATGGATCAGGCCGGCAAGGCCCTGGTGGAGCGCCGTCTCGTGGACTCTTTTTTCGGCAATATTTCCTGCCGCCTCGGCAACACGCTCTTTATCAGCCAGACCGGTGCGCCCCTGGACGAGCTTCCTGGCCTCATCGACCCCGTGCCTCTGGACGGCTCCACCTGCGCCGGGCTCACCGCCTCCAGCGAATGCACGGCCCATACCGCGGCCATCGAGGCGAGCGGGGCGCAAACCCTGCTGCATGGGCACCCGCGGTTCGCCGTCATTCTCTCCCTTTTTTGCGATGAGCGCGCCACCTGCCCGGAGGCCGACCGTTGCCACGTGGCCTGCCGCGTGAAACGCGATATTGGCGGTGCGCCCGTAGTCCCTGGCGAGGTAGGCACCGGCCCCACCGGACTCTCGCGCACCCTGCCGCCCGCCCTGGTCCAGGCCGGCGCCGCCGTGGCCCTGGGACACGGCGTGTTCACCCTTGGGCAGACCGACTTCCGCCAGGCTTTTGCCCGGCTGGAGTACGTTGAACGCACCGCGCGGGCTAATTTTTTCGATATATTAGGCGTGTAAGGCGTTGTCCTCAGGCGTTTCGCGGTGGACGCTGTCCCCCGCGCCCCCTGCCGGGGACCACTGGTCCCCGGACCCCTAACTTAGGGTCCAGGGAGCATTGCTCCCTGGCGGGGAGTGTGAGGGGCGGAGCCCCTCTGAAAGAGCATGGTGGAGCCCCTCGACCAAGCCGTCCCGAACACTCGCGCGAAACGGTTTGTTTTGGTATGTCCTGTGGAGCGTGAGGCGATGAAAAGATTCAATAAATTCGTCCACGAGAGGAGGCCGCCATGGCCAGATGTCAGTACGAACTCGGCTTCATGAACGGGAAAAACGGGTAGGGCCTGTGGAACCGGATGCACTGGTCACGGTGTTCGCCAGCACGCAGTCGTGGGAATCGCGGCTTGCGCAGGCGGCGCTTGAGGCCGCCGGCATCGAGGCGTTTATCGCGGACGAGAATCTCGCCCACGCGAACTGGCTCTATGCGGGCGCTGTCGGCGGCGTGAAAGTGCAGGTCCGTGCGGCTGAGAAGGAACGCGCCGAGGCAGCGCTGACCGAGGCTGGCGTCACCCGGACAGCCCGCCGGCGTTGCCCGAAGTGCGGCAGCGAGGATACCCGTTCCAGCCGCCTTCCGGCCTACGTGATCCTGGGATCGTGGCTGCTTCTGGGGATTCCTTTTCTGTTCCACACGCCGCGCTACCACTGCCGCCAGTGCGGGCACGAGTGGAAGGCGGGCGAGGGAGTGAAGAATGGAACAGCCGGGGAGTGAGCGGTTCCTGAATAGGAACTATCAAGGTATATTCAGAATTGCGAATGGTATAATCGGATAGTTGATCCAAATAGCGTATCCCGTTACGTTCCTCTCCGAGGGCGCATGATCGGCGTGAATCTGCGACACGGGAGGGGCTGTGAGCGAAACGGAAGGAGCGACCACAGTAGAAGAGTTCGGGTTTGGGAGTGTGGCGGCGGAAGAAGCGGAAATATTGCCCACGGCCGTGGGCTGGCCACGCATTCTGGCGCGCGGTGTGGACATGCTTTTTGTCTATCTCCTGTTCACCTTTGCTTTTTTTGCACTGTTCGGCTTTGTCTTGGGGATAATCGGCCGCATGGACCTGGCGCAGGCGATCCTCGGCACGCACTGGCTTGTTCTGGTCATTGTCCCGCTGGTCATCTGGGGGCTGGGGGAGAGCCTTCTTGTATCCACGATCGGCGCCACGCCCGGCAAGCTGCTGCTGGGGCTGCGCGTGGTGGATGGGGAAGAGGGCGCCTACCCCGGCCTGGGTAAATCCCTGGGGCGCACGTTCTGGCTGCTGGTGCGGGGCCTGCTGCTTGGGATTCCTGTGCTCACGAAACTTGCCATGTTCTACTGGTGCAGTGCGCTCATGCCGCCGTACAAGGCGCCGCCGTGGGACAAACGGGCTGGAACGCGCGTGGCCGTGAGGCGCAAGGCCGGTAAACCGGCCGTGGCGCTGGCCGCGGTGCTGATAGCTGCTGGCACGGCCTGGACAGTGTTCGCACTGCTGTCCCGACTTGGATAACGGTTTCAATCTCCCAGAATCATATGTGAAATGCTGAAGGACTATTGCAACGCGGGAATGAATCCATGTTGCAGCGGCTTGCTTGAACAATTCCGAATGCACTGCCAAAGCCTGAAAACGGCGTGCTGCGGTTGCGGGGGCGGGTATTTTTGGGTACTTACAAAGAAGCTTTGTAAAGTACGAACCGGAGTGCGCCCTGGCGGTGGTGTGCGCATGCAACATTGCGCCGCATACGATATTGTAAATCGTGCTACCGGGTGTCTTTCCCACTTTTCGGAGGCTAGGCAGGCGTGGAGCTCATCGGAACACTATCAGACGAGGAGGACTCTCACATGGCCGTCACCAACCGTCTTACCGTATTTTGCGCCCTTGTATCCATGGTGCTGCTGTTCGGCTGCGCCGGCATGAAATCGTCCGGCATGGACTATGACTACAGCGATGGATGGCTCTCGTACGAGTACAACGTGCCCATGCAGCAGGCGTACGTCGCTTCCATGCACGGCGCGTACAGCGAGCAAGTGGCTTTCAACGACGACGTGACGTGGGATCCTGCTCCCGAGATCGCCGGCACTCTGAACGGCCAGCCTGTGATGATGAAGTTTGCGGAAACCGCTCCCGGCATGACCACCGTGTCTGTGAAGGTGACGGAAGCGGGCGACCAGGCCGCCGCCACGCAGATTCAGGAAGGCATCCAGCGCTACATCATCATGTAGCTGCTGTTTGATACGCCTCGTGCATTAAGCCCCGGCCGGGATCCGAAAGAGGATACGGTCGGGGTTTTCTATTTGTGTCGGCAGGCGAATACGCGAGAAATGGTTTTTTATGATCGATGGCAAGAGGGGCAACAATAATAACAGCCATCTACTTGGGAATAATACTTTTTTGCTTCCGCTAGCGCGCCGTGGCAGTCGGTAAATGATCCTAGGTATTGAAGGTTTCCCGGTTGCGGCATGTAGCTGCAGCCGTCCTTGTGAACTTCATGGTCCCCGTTGGTCTGGGGGTTCTTGTTAACATAGTACCTAGGCATATTGGCCTCCTTTTTTGGAGAACAATATAGGAGCATGTGGTAAAACAATGCAACGGTAATTGATTAATCGTAAATAAATAGACCAATATTTAGTTTGGGTGGTGATCCCCCTCGCCCCCGAAACGTGAAGCACACTGCACCCAGCAGGCACAGCCCGGCGTGGAGGTGGCCCAAGGGGCCGGCTGCGGCAGGATCACCCAGACGATTGGAATCCCTCAGTACGCGGACAGGGCCAGGGCCGGATCATCCGCACGGGTGCGCAGGTCCGGGCCGGCGTCCCTGGAGAAGAGCTGTACGGTGATGATGCCGTAGCGCCAGATTTTGCGCACGCGCATGTGGCGGGTGATGAGCTGCTGGAGGATCTTCTGATGCGGCTCGGTCCTGCCGGCGCGGGTGATCAGCCATACCCGCCGGAGAGAGCTCAGCTCGCGGTCGAGTCTCGCGAGGTCCTTGGCCGAGAGCACCGGGACGCCGAGAATGCCCAGGGGGTACTCGTTGGGCAGGCCGGGCGCGGGATACGATTGCGGCAGGGCGCGCGTCCGCTCCGGATGATCGAAGTAGTAGTCGAAGGGGAGCTCGTTGTGGTTCACGTAGAGCCAGATGGCGTCGCCGGGCAGGCTCTCTGCCGAGACCCGTGCGGCCACGGCGTCCCAGGGCTCCTTGCCGCGGTCCCCCAGGTAGAAGGCGTTGGTCACAGCGGCGAAGAACACGCCGCATATGGCTCCCAGGAGGAGGGCCCGCCAAGTGCGGTTCTCCATGCCGACCAGGCCCAGCGTCACCAGGACGCAGAAGGGCACGGACGCGGCCATCAGGATTCTGGGCAGCATGATTGGCCGGATCAGCAAGCTGATGACCACCACGGCGGCGAACGGCGCGAAGGCCGCAGTCAGCAGCATCACGGTCGCGGGCCAGCGCCCCTCGCGCTTGATGCGCAGGGCTCCGCACACGGCCAGGGCGACGAGGGGAATGCCGACGGCGAGCTTGAGGTAATCGCCCGGACCGAACCACGGCAGTGTGATATCCGGCAGGCCATCCGCCGAAAATACGCTGAAGAATGTGGCCACGACGTGGCGTATCGAGAGAGGCTTGATCCAGAAGTTGGCGGTCACGGCTTCGCTCTGCACGATGAACCACGGCAGGTACGGCAGCCAGAAAACAATCATGACCACGCCGGCCGCAGCCACCTTCCACAGGGGGACCCGGGATCGCTCCAGCAGCATGAGCACTACGGCCAGGGCGACGCCCACCAGCCCGATGGAGATGACGGATGTGTTGTGCAGCCACAGGGCGACGGCGCCCGAGAGGATAAAGACCAGCCAGGCGGCGCGCCTGCCGCGTGGGGAATCCACAGAAGACGGCTCCCGTGCGAGGGCCACGGCCGCGGCGCAGTACAGGGCCATGGCCAGGGTCATCATGGCGTAGGGCCGCGCATCCACGGCGTGATGCACCTGGATGGGCCACAGGGCGAAGAGCACGGCGGCTACCAGGGCCGCGCCGCCCTGCCTTCCCCGCGGTGCGCAAATCCAGCCCAGGGCGAAGACCACCGGCACAGTGGCCACGCTGCACAGCAGCGAGAGCATGCGCAGCGCCGGCTCGCTGCTGCCGAAGAGCCCTTTCCAGAAATGCAGCACCGTATAGTAGAGCGGCGGATGCGTCTCGTAGGAGGGCATCTCGATCCACAGGTCATGTAGGGAGAGGCTGGCGAACCAGTTGCTGTACGCTTCGTCCAGCCAGAGGGGCCTGGCGTCGATGGCGGCGTAGCGCACGGCAAAGGCCACGAGCACGGCAAAGCCGAGCGAGATCCAGGACCGTGTGCTCATGCCGGGCTGGTCCAATGGCGATTGCCAGAGAAGTGCAGTGTGCGCAGGGATGTCATGGGGATTGGGGTGGGAGCTGCCCGGCACGGTCGCCGCAGGATGGGATGCACGACTCCCGCCATGTCCAGCGGGAGTTCAGGAAGTAGTTGACCAGCACGCCGAAGCCGATGCCCACGAGGTTGGAGCCGATGTCCCACAGGCCCAGGCCGCGCGCAAGCAGCAGCAGGATAGCGTAGTTTACCACGCCGGCTATGCCGGCCACCACGTGGAAGCGGATGAACCGCGTCCGAAAGCTCGCCTCGGAGGCGCGTTTGCGAAAGGTGAGCACGTTGTTCAGCAGGAAGTTCCAGATAATGGAGAGCTCGATGGCCACGGGCGAGGCAATCTCCAGAGGCGCACCCACGCTCCGGGTCAGCAGGGTGTAGATGCCCAGATTGACCACCACGCCGCTGGCCCCAACCGCGGAGAAGGTGAGGAACTCCTCGGACTTGCGGAAGCGGATCTTGAAGATATTGAGCAGGAACTCGCTCTGGTCGGCAAAGCTCAGCTTGGACTTGCCCGAGATGCGGTCTGGAAAGACGATAGGCACCTCGATGACGCGCGCCTGGTTGCGGATGAGCTCGAACAGCAGCGAGGACTGGAACGAGTAGCCCTTGGTGGAGAGGAACGAGAGGTCGCACTTGCGGATGAGGTCTGCCTTGATGCAGCGAAAGCCGGAGGTGCAGTCGCGGATGGGAGGCAGGCCGCCCATGAAGCGCAGCATCCAGTTGCCCAGCAGGCTGATGGCGCGGCGGCGCAGGGAAAAGTTGGGGGTGCTGCCGCCCAGGGCGAAGCGCGAGCCGATGACCAGGGAGAAGCCGTGCCTGGCGAGGTCGATGAACACGGGCAGCATGGCCGGGTCGTGCTGCAGGTCGGCGTCCATCTCCAGGATGAGGTCGGGGTCCAGCGTGTCCAGCGCATGCCTGAAGCCGCGCTTGTACGCCTCGCCCAGCCCTTTTTTCCTGCCGCTGATGAGATGGATGTGGGGGTTGTCGGCCATCATCGCGCGGACTACGTCGGCCGTGCCGTCGGGTGAGCTGTCGTCCACCACCAACACGTGCAGCTCGTGGCTGGGTATCTCCTCCTGCCGGGCGAATATCCGCGGCAGCAGCACGGCGACGTTCTCCGCCTCGTTGTAAGTGGGCAGGACGATGACGGCTCGTTGCATGCACGTTCTCCCGATGTGCGGCAGTTCCCGATAGACACAGTGTCCGGCCTTGCCGGCGTGGACGCCCATTGATCCGCTAGAGGTCAAGCTCCGTGTATCATTATTCGCTTCGCGGTGGAAGTGCGGCAGAGGCAATGGCCCGTCAACGTTGGGAAAGCGCTCTGCCATACGGCAGGAAGGCCGGCAGAAAAACGATATGGCATCCGCGTGGCGCCAAGCGCAGGCTCTTCCCCAAAGAAAGCCCCGGCCACCGCGTTCACGCCACGGCGCCGGGGGCAAGAGGTTGCTGGCTGCGCGGAGGCTCGTCAGGCAATGGTGTCCACTATGCCACCTTCCACGCGCAATGCGGCTCCGGTGGTGGCGGATGCCTGGGGCGAGCATGCGTAGACGATCATGTTCGCCACCTCCTCCACGGAGGCCGGCCGCTGGATGATGGACGAGGGCCGTGCGTTTTTCACGAACTCCATGCCCGCCTCCTCGATGGTTTGTCCCTCGGATCTCTGGTCTTCGAGCATGGCGCGCACGCCCTTGCTCAGCGTTGGGCCGGGCAGGACGGAGTTCACCGTGACGCCTGTGCCGGCCAGACGCTTGGCCAGGCCGCGCGCGATGGCCATGTACCCTGTCTTGGTGAAGCCGTAGTGGATCATGTCGGCCGGGATGTTCAGGGCGGACTCCGAGGCCAGGAAGACGATGCGGCCCCAGCCTTTGTTCACCATGCCCTGGCCGTACGCGCGGGCAAGGCGCACTCCGGACATGACGTTGATCTGGAAGAAGCGCTCCCACTCACTGTCCGGCGTCTCGAAGAAGTCCTGCAGCTGGTAGATGCCCAGGTTGTTGACGAGGATGTCGCACGCGGGATGCGCCTGCACCATGGCGTCGCAGCCGGACGCCGTGCCCAGGTCGCCGGCAAAGCCGTCTGCGTCGGCTCCCGGAACATCGGCGCGAATCTGCTGCAAGGCCTCGTCCACGGCGGATTGGGTGCGGCCGTTGACGATAACGCGGGCACCGGCCCGCGCCAGGCCGGTTGCGGTAGCAAGCCCGATACCGGCGGTGGAGCCGGTGACGATAGCGGTTTTACCTGTAAGATCGATCTGCATGGTCTGTCCTTTGCTCGGTACGTTAAAAAGATGGCTCCGTGGCCGGAGCACCAACCTCCAAGCATCGGCCAGGATGCGGAGTATGGGAAGGGTAGAGTTCGGGAAAACTCCGCTCATCTCCCCCTGGCCGTTTGCGCCGGGCAATCTGCCTGGGTCGGAACAATAGCCTGGCCGTTAAGGGACGCGCAGCATGGATACAAGCGCCCGGCAGGTCTGGATGCCTCATCCCAATAGAGGATGGAATGCGCCTCAGGCGATGGTGTCCACCACGCCGCCGTCCACGCGAAGGGCCGCGCCCGTGGTGGCGGAAGCTTCCTTGGAACAGGCGTAGACGATCATGTTTGCCACTTCCTCCACTGTGGCTAGCCGCTGGATGATGGATGTGGGCCGTTCTTGCATTACGAAATTTTTGCCTGCCTCCTCCATGGTTTGCCCCTCGGCGCGTTGCTCTTCGATCAGGACGCTCAGGCCTTTGCTCATGGTGGGACCGGGCAAAACAGAGTTCACCGTCACGCCTGTGCCGGCCAAGCGCTTGGCCAGGCCGCGGGCAATGGACATGACCGCGGTTTTAGTGAAGCCGTAGTGGATTGTGTCGGCCGGGATATTCAGGCCGGATTCCGAAGAGAGAAAGACGATACGGCCCCAGCCATTGTCCGCCATCTTCTGCGCATAAGCGCGGGAGAGCCGTACGCCGGTCATGATGTTGATCTGGAAGATGCGCTCCCATTCACTGTCCGGCGTTTCGAAGAAGTCCAACAGTGTGATGACGCCCAGGTTGTTGACGAGGATGTCGCACGTGGGATGCGCCTGCACCAGGGCGTCGCAGCCGGCGGCCGTGCCCAGGTCGCCGGGGAAACCTTCCGCATCGGCGGCTGGTACTTCCGTGCGAATTTGTTGCAAGGCCTTGTCCACGGCGGATTGCGTTCGGCCGGTGACGATAACGCGCGCTCCGGCCCGTGCCAAGCCGGTTGCGGTAGCAAGCCCGATACCGGCGGTGGAGCCGGTGACGATAGCGGTTTTACCTGTAAGATCGATCTGCATGGTCTGTCCTTTGCTCAGTAGAGTGCGGAATAGCCCCGGCCAGACCGGAGCACTAATCTCCAAGCATCGGACAGGTTGCGGAGTATGGGAAGGGTAGAGTTCGGTTGGGAGATACTGCCCCGGCAAGGCTGGGAGGTTATGATGGGCCGCCCTCGCTTCTTCAATCAAGCGAGAGAATCTCGTCGTCCGGATAGTAGGAGCGGGCCTCGTCCTGCCATGCGCCAGTGCCGTACGCGGGCGTTGCCTTGTTCAAAGATGATGCGCCAGGGCTAGTTGGGGATGGACCGTCCTGGGGCGGGCCGTTGTGGGAGGAGTCGCTGCGCGGTGTTTCGCCGCCGTCCGGGTTCAGGGCCTGCGCCCAGTCCAGCCGACCGGTGAGCTGCATGACGATGAACAGGGTGATGATGCCGAGCACCGTGATGGCCAGGCCGGTGAGCCCTTCGAAAAAGAAGGTGTAGGAGAAGAGCACCAGGTAGATGAACTGGGTGGCGCCGACCTCCACAAGGGCGAAGCGCAGGTTGGCCACGAGCCGCATGTAGCTGATGGCCAGGGCGATGGACACGGCCGCCGAGAGCAGGAACGCCATGTGGATGGAGAGATGATCCGCCGTGTAGGCCAGCAGCAAATGGAAGCTGAAGAAGGCCGCGGCGATGAAGAAGTAGTTCATCGGGTGGAGTTCGATGCGCCGTAGCGTGGTGATGATGAACAGGATGAAGAAGAACAGGAACAGGGAGATGGGCGCGGCTTTGGTGACCTGCTCCACCCAGGGGCCGGGGTTGAGCTTGCGCGGCATGACGAGGCCGATGCGCACGGAGGTGAACAGGCTGCCGTAGCTCCAGGCTAGGCGCCAGCCGTCCTTGGTCCGGGTCTTGACCTTGGGGGCGATGCCGGCGTCCGGGAAGTCGATGTCCGCAAAGTTGCAGTCCATCACCAGCTTGAAGTTCCTGACATTCTCCACGTTCTGGCCAAAGGAGTACCACCACTGGCCCATGCCCTGGACATCGTAGGAGACCTGGACCGTGGTGGCGGCGCCCGGCTTGGGTGGGAGCGCGCACTCCACATAGCCGTCCTTCATGCTGAACGAATCCAGTGGCTTGCCGTCCACACGCACGCTGAAGTTCTCGAACACGGCGTCTGTTTTGGGCAGCGGCATGACGAACGTGTACTGCCGGACGCCGGTTGGTTGAGAGACATTGTACGTGCCGGAAAAGGACGACTGGTAGGTGGGGTACCAGAGCAGACCCTTGCGGCGGTGCTCCAGATCGATTTTTACGGCGATGTCGCTCGCGTCGATGCTGCCGGCCTGGGGCATTCCCCAGGAGGATGCGTCCGCGGCAACGTAATGCGTCGTGGGCGCAGGCTGTACGATGGGTCCGCCCCAGAGCTGGCCGACGTCGCGCTGGAGCTTGATGCTTTGCGTTGTGGTCCGCTGGCTGACCGTGGCGCTGAGGTAGATCCACGCAGCCGAGGTGGCGACGAAGATAAGGACTATGGGGATGATGCGGCGCATGGGCACACTCCTTGTTCAAGAGGGCAGGCCCGGCGCGCAGGCATTGCGCTCGGGCTGCCATGAACAGAGCATGCCGCGTCGCTGTGCAGCACGTATGCGTGGAATGTGGAAATTCGGGCGGAAGGCTGTGCAGGGCGCGTGCAGGCGCCGGCGGATATGGACGACGCCTGCCCCTGGTTTTCCCTACGCCGTGTGGATCAAGGCCTTGGCCAGGTCCCGGAAGGCGGACTTGCCGCCCAGCATGGCCCCGGCGTAGCCGCCGCCGGGGTTGCCCCAGGCGCTGGCCAGGTACAGGCCCGGCACGCCGGTTTTGTTGGAGATGCGGCTCATGAAGGAGTTGTCCACGGTCTGGTTGTAGCCGTAGATCGCGCCGGCCGGGTTGCGAGTGTAGCGCAGGTTGGTCAGGGGCGTGGCGCTTTCCTTCATGACGATCATTTTGGAAAGCCCGGGAATGGCGTGCTGCTCCACCTGGCTGATGAGCAGATCCGTAAGCCGCGCCTTTTCCGCGTGGTAGGCGTCATTGCGGCCGGCCAGGTAGTCGGCCTCGAACTGCTGCCAGTGGCTTGCGTCGCACAGCGTGATGATGGAGATGCTTGTGCAGCCGCGAGGGGAAAAGCCAGGCACCAGGCTGTCGTAGACCATGAGCGAGAAGCCGGCGTGCTCGAAATCGCAGGCCATGGCGTACTTGTAGCCGGCCTCCATATCCGTGCTCCGGTAGAAGCTGAGCTCGCCATCCGGGAAACGCGGGGCGATGTCCTGGCCCAGGCCCAGCCAGACGATGAAGCTGCCAGGGCTGTACGTGTAGGTGTCGATCTTCTGCTGCGCCTCGCCGGGCAGGGTGCCGGCCGGCAGCATGGAGCCGAACAGCTGGGGGGCGCTGGCGTTGCAGACAACCGCGCTGGCCCGGTACTCCGCGCTGTCCGCCGTCTTTACGCCCACGGCGCGGCCCTTTTCCACAAGAATGGAGTCTACGCGGGCCCCATACTTGATCACGCCGCCGGCGTTGATGATGGCGTTGGCCAGCGCCTCGGATAGGGTGCGCGACGTACCCTTGAGATAGGCCCCGCCGTAGCGCAGGTACTGCGCCGTGGGCTCCAGATAGAAGAACGCCGACAGGCGGGACGGCGGCAGGCCATAGTAGCCGCAGCTCTGGGTGAGCACGGCCTTGAGCGCAGGGTCGTCGATATGGTCGTCCACCACCTGACCGATGCTCTTGTCGTGAATGTACCAGAGGTTTTTGAACACTTTCGGGAACCTGGATTTGTCCATGCCGGGTAGCTCCGCATCCAGGCGGGCGGTCTCCTCCTGTACGCCGCGCCAGACGGCGAAGTATCTGGCAAGGCCGGCGGCCTGATCCGGGAACAGCGCCGTGAGCTGGCGTTCGAACCCGTCCAGACCGGCCTTGGCCGGCACGCTCAGGGAGAAGTCCGGGAAGCGCGATGACCAGGCGCTGGGATGCTCGGCCATGTCCAGTTTGTCCCACAGATCGAGGTCGGTCAGCATGGCGGCCATGGACGGCGCGTGGAACGAGGAGGAGTGCAGGGACACTTCGCAGGTGAAGTCGCCCTTGTCGGATGGCCGCGTGAAGGACGAGGCGTAACCGCCGGGCATGTGGTACTGCTCCAGCAGCAGGGGCTTGAAGCCGTTGCGCGCCAGATAGGCCGCGCAGGTCAGGCCGCCCAGACCGGCCCCGACCACGATAACGTCGAGCTCGCCGGCGCTCTTACCGGCCAGGGCGGCGACGGGAAACTGCCAGCGGGCAAGACTCGTTGCGGCGGCCATTGCGGACAGACGGAGGAAGAATCGGCGGTCCATGGAGCATCTCCCAGGATAATCAGTTGGATCGGGCTGACGGCCGGTCATGGCAAGGCGCATAAACGCGGGCAGCCATGGTAGGAGCGTAACACCTTATCCCGCCGTGGCCTGGTCTTGGCAAGCGTCAATGCTGTTCAGAGGCGGAAATATTTCAGGATGCTACAGCGGAGTATCGGGCCATGGCAGACCGGTGGAATGGCGTCCGCGTCATCACAGCTCCCGCGTGAACCGGCACTTGGGGTAGCCGGAGCATCCCAGAAACTTCGCGCCCTGGCGCGGGCCGTTGCGCACAGTGCGTTCCACCAGGGCCTGGCCGCACTTGGGGCAGGTGTCTGTGCTTTCGTAGCGCTCTTTCACGCTGCGGATGTGCTTGCGCCGTGTGGCCAGCGTCCTGGCCATCCGTTCCGACGAGAGCCGCTCGATAATGTCATCCACCTCGCCATCCGTGAAGAGCGCCGTCTTGAACTGCTTGATGTACCTGGTGAAGCCGCGGTTCATGACGTTGGCGGGCATCTCGGTCTTGAAGGTGCTCTCGCCCGAGAAGAAGACGATGGAGTGGAAGCACTCCTTATCGATCCCTGTGGCGTCGGACAATGCTTTGATATGTTTGTAGTTCTGGTGCAGCGGATTCTGGAAGCGGAACTTCTTGCGGCCGAATGTCTGCGTCCACTGGCGGTCCTTCTCCGATCCGAAGATCCAGCCGTCGTAGTGCTTGGTTTCGATGACGAAGATGCCGTAGCGCGAGACGATGACGTGGTCGATCTGCGTGGTGCCGTTGTCCGTCTGCAAGGTGATGTTGTGCAGCCGGCGATACCCGCGGCTGTCGAGCTTGGCCCAACATCCGAACCGGACGGTCTGCTTGCCCACGAACCCTTTGATGATCGACTTCAACGCCATAGAAGCGCTCCCGTTCCAAAGTGGTGTCCGATATGATGTATTGCGGTGCGATTCATTCCATTCTGCAATTATCATGGCATGTAATGGTGCAAGAAAGCTTGAGCAAGGCTCGTGCGACCATCCTCGATGCGCAGCAGGATAGGTTGAACGAAAAGGCTAGTACAGCTTTGGTAATTCGAAGCGCCGGAAACATTGTTTTGGAGCATGAGCGCGCAGGCATGAAAAAGTTCAACCAGCGTACAACAGGCTGAGATCCTTGATCCATACGACCAACTGCGGTACGAGGGCGGCTCAGGACCTTCAATAGAGGAGGACAGGATATGATTTCGTTCAGATTCGCTGCCTTCCCTCTGGCAGCCGTGCTGCTCGTCGCATTGAGCCTGCGGCCCGACGTGGTGCGGGCTGCAGAAGAAACCGCCTTCGACGCCCACGCCAACACGTTCAGCTACTTCTTTGAGGACGGGGACATGGATTTCCACTTCGGAAACCTGATCCTTGGCTCTGCCGGCAATGGCGGGGTGGAAACCGGCGAGGCATATTACGTCGCCTCGCAGATTCAGGACGGCGACGCAGCGAGCTGGCAGCAGCAGTGGTTCGAGCTGGCCCGGCGCGTCCAGGCCCGGGGCGAGCAATCCCTGGCTGGCGGCCACACTGTCAGCGCGTGCACGCAATTCCTGCGTGCCGCCTACTACTACCGCCTTTCCGTGATTTCCATGCTGCCGGACGACCCGCAGCTCAAGGAGCGCGCCGCCGCGGCGCGGGAGCTGATGCGAAAGGCCGGCGCGCTGATGGACCCGCCCCTGGAGTACATCGAGATTCCCTTCGAGGATACCGTGCTGCCGGGCTTCTTCCGCAAGGCAGCGAACGGCTATGCGCCCACAAAGACGCTCATCATGATCGGCGGCGGCGAGACGTTCGCCGAGGACCTCTACTTCTACATCGCGCCGCAGGCCTTCGCGCGCGGCTACAACTTCATGACCGTGGATCTGCCCGGGCAGGGCGTGCTGCCGTCCGAAGGGCTCGTGTTCCGGCCGGACATGTACGTGCCCATGCAGGCCGTTGTGGACTACGCCGTGGGCATGCCGGAAGTGGATACGGAGCGGCTGGCCATGTTCGGCTACAGCGGCGGGGGCGGGTTTGCGCCGCAGGCCGCGGAGCACGATCCGCGCATCAAGGCCGTGGTCATGAGCGCCGCCGTGGTGGACGCCTACCCGCTGTTCTCTGACATGCCGGCAGTGGTGGCGACTCCGGAGGAGATGGCCGCCTGGAGCAGCTTCCACGCCAATGTGGTCCAGGTCATCTGCTGGCGCTGGGGCGTGCCCATGGATACGCCCTCCGCCCTGGCCGAGGCCAACAAGGGCTTTACCTTCGACCCGACCGGCATCGACGTCCCGGCGCTCATCGTGGTGGGCGAGGGCGAGATGAAGAGCGACGAGGTCAGGCGGCAGCAGAAGCTCGCCTTGGGCGGCTTCAGCAACCCGGACTCGAAGATGGTGGTCACCCCATCCAACGAAGGCGCCTCCAACCACTGCATCATGGAGAACAGGAGCATCGTGGGCCAGGTGGTCTTTGACTGGCTGGACGACATTTTCGAGTAGCTTCCAGAGCGTCGCGTGCACAGTGAGGGCTGGCTCCGTCGGGGTCGGCCCTTTTTGGTGATAAGACTTCAGAAAAAGTGCATCGGGACAGCGGCAGCAGAGTAGGTTGGCGAAGGGCAACCATGTCAGAGCGGTTGAGAATCAGAAGCTCAAAAACTATCGAACGTTACCTTTGTTGGCCAGCCCGGCGAAGACCACCGAAACGATCTGCTGCAGCAGGTCCTCCCGGTCTTCGTCTTTGTGCTCCAGAACCATGCTGGGGTGGTGGAAGGAAGACGTCGCCTCCAGAAGCACCACCACGGCATTGTCCTGGCCCTCGGCAGGAAAGGCGCCGGCGTCCACGGCCTTGCGCAGGACGTCGCCAAGCAGACGGCGTACATTCGCCTGGTGCTGCCGGACGAACGGTTTGTCCAGCTCGACCGCCATGTTGAACGTCTTGTAAAGCTCCGGGTCGGTCCGGATCTTCTCCAGCTTCATCCTGTGAAGCGTCAAGAACCAGCGGATGAGGCGAGTGCGCGGCTCAAGATCCGCCTGGCTGGCCGATTCCAGAGCAGCGTCTATCTGGTTGAGCCAGCGCTCGGAGATAGCGTCGGTCACGGCCGCTTTGTCCGGGAAGTGGTTGTACAACGCCGCATGGCTCACCTTGAGCTTTTTGGCGACATCGGTAAGCCGGAATTTGTCGAGGCCGAACTGGCGGATATTGCGGGTCGCGATGTCGATGGCCTTTTCCACCAACTCCGCAGACGTCAATCCTGTTCTAGGCATGGGCTCCTACCATGTTTTCCTCCGCCTTGTCGCATCAAGCGCTATAATAGGTTACTTTTTCTGAAGAAATAATGGGCAATGGGCTCCAAGTCAAACTGGCAGCGCTGTGTGCAGAACGGCGCGAGCCTGACAGGCGCTGGAACCACGAAAATGTTTTGACAGGTGCAAAGTTACAAATTATATTTTTCGAAACTTGTAATATATAGTTTGCAACAAGCCAAGAACAAAGGAGAGATGCGTGAGTAACTCATATGGTTCAGGAAAAACAGCCATCGTTACAGGTGGTTCGCGCGGCATCGGTAAGGCCGTGGCCCTGCGCCTGGCCGATGATGGCTTTGCCGTGGTGGTCAGCTTCCACGGCAACGAAAAGAAGGCTCAGGAGACAGTCGCAGCGATCGAGGCCAAAGGCGGGCGCGCTGTGGCTGTGCAAGGCGACGTGGGAAATACCGATGACGTGGCTGCATTGTTCGCCTCGGCAAAGGAAGCTTTCGGCAGCGTGGACGTGGTGGTGAATTGCGCCGGCATCATGGCGCTGACCCCCATTGCCGAGCTGGACATGGACACGTTCGACAAGGTCATCCACACGAACCTGCGGGGGACGTACAACGTTCTTGGCCACGCGGCGAAGAACGTGGCCAGGGGCGGACGGATCATCGCGTTTTCGTCCAGCGTTCTCGGCATGTCGTTCCCGGCCTACGGTCCGTATATCGCGTCCAAGGCGGGGGTCGAAGGTCTGGTCCGGGTGCTGGCCAATGAACTGCGCGGCAAGGGCATCGCCGTCAACGCCATCGCCCCCGGGCCTGTGGACACGGAGCTGTTTCGGGCCGGCAAGACCGAGGAGCAGATCGAACGGATCAGCAAGCTGCCGTCGCTGGAGCAGCGCATTGCAACGCCCGAGGACATCGTTGGCGTGGTTTCCTTCCTCACAGGGCCGGACGGCGCGTGGGTCAACGCCCAGGTCCTGCGCGTCAGTGGCGGGTTTGCCTGATGTAATTGGATGACCCGCCGTCCCAAATTGATGAACAAGCCGGAGTCGTACGATTCCGGCTTTTCCTTTTTATGGATTATATTCCGACAACTACCTGAAACAAAAGGATTTATGCATCGTAGAAAGGAGGCGCGGGAGGTCGTTCGCCTTGCGGGGATTTCATCATCTGTCTGCAAAAGGCACTTACACCAGGGAACCGCCGGTGGTATCATGTGCGGAAAAACAGTCTCATAAGGAGATATCCCCATGATCATTATTACCGGAGCCTCTGGCCAGCTTGGCCATCTCGTCGTCAGTTCGCTTCTCGAAACCGTCCCCGCCTCCGCAGTCATCGGCTTGGCGCGCAACACGGACAAGGCGCAGGATCTTGCAGACCGAGGCGTCCAGGTCCGCCACGTCGACTACGACAAGCCCGAGACCCTGGGCCCTGCCCTGGAAGGCGGCGAAAAGCTGCTGCTGATCTCGGCTAACGAGGTGGGCCGGCGGGTACCGCAGCACCAGGCCGTGATCGACGCGGCAAAACAAGCCGGCGTCTCGCTGATGGCCTACACCAGCATCCTGCACGCGGACACCACGCCCATCGGCCTGGCCGAGGAGCACAAGGCGACCGAGGCGTACCTGAAAGCGTCTGGAATCCCACACGTTCTACTGCGTAATGGCTGGTATACGGAGAACTACACCGCGCAGATTCCCGGCGCTCTGGAGCGCGGCGTGCTCCTCGGGTGCGCGGGCAACGGCAGGATCGCCTCGGCGGCGCGGGCCGATTACGCCGCGGCCGCAGCCGCCGCGCTGACCCACGAGAATCAGGCCGGCAGCGTGTACGAGTTGGCCGGGGACGAGGCCTACACCCTGGCCGATCTGGCCGCGGAGGTCGCGCGCCAGAGCGGCAAGCCCTTTGTCTACAAGGACATGCCCTGTGAGGCGTTCCAGGCCGCGCTCAAAGAGGCGGGCCTGCCGGATGGGATAGCCACCATGCTGGCCGACTCGGACGCCGCGGTGGCCAAGAACGCGCTCTTTGATGACGGCAGGGCGCTCAGCCGGCTCATCGGACGGCCGACCACGCCGCTGGCGGATATGGTCAAGGCCGTTCTGTAACGAGCGGCTCGTCTTGAGAGGGCCCCTGATCGAAAAGGATCGCACAGCCGGGGTCTTCGGCTTCCGGCTGTGTGCGTTTTTCAGAATGAGACCGCGCGGGATACGCCGGAAGAGCTGCCGGAAGAGCTGTCGTGGGGGCGACTAGCAGTGTGACGTGTCCTTATCACGAACCATTATTCATGGGTACAGGATCGCGCCAGCAGACATGATTCCGTCTCGGCATCGATCGGTTCGCGCAGCTCGCGCATGAACTGATCCAGGAGAGTGTATCTCTTTCCATAGTCGAGGTTGAAGGCGTAATCGACGAAGCCGTCGGGGTTTGCGCCCTGCACGTGCTGGAGCAGTGTTTCAAGCTTGTCCAGGGCCTTGACCACACGCGCTTCCGGGCTTTTGGCAAACTCGTACTCCTCCCACAGCTCCAGCAGCTCCTGCTGCATATCCGGGGGCAGCGGCCGCACGAGGTCGAGCATGTCGTCCCGTTCCTGGCCGCTCTTGGAGCCGTTTTGCTTGGTGGCCGGGATATCGCCGTGAATCGCTTCGCCAAGATCGTGTATGATGCAGAGCTGGAGTATTCGCAAGCCATCCAGGTCGGGATAGCGTCGGCTCACCAGCATGGCGAACAGGCAGAGCCGCCAGCTGTGCTCGGCCGTGCTTTCCTGCCGGCCTGTCTGCGTCCAGGTATAGCGCAGCGTACTCTTCAGCCGTTCGGCCCTGCGCAGGAAGTCCAGCATGGGGTAGATTGAATCGTCACCAAAAGCCATCGTAGCAATCCTTTGAAATAGCAGCATGTTCGAATGACAGGAGCAGTCCGGAAAGAGCGCTCGCCTCATCAGAACAGATTTTTTGGGTGCTTCATAGCCATATTCCACGGTTGCTCGCAAAGGCCACCAATCGCGCCGGTATCCGTGAAAATTTCAGATAAACAGATTCGATTTTGGGCGTCGCGCGAGACGCGTGGGATCATGTCGAGGCGTCTGGCAATCACAAACAAAAGTTTAGCACCTTGACCTTTTTGTTTAGCACCTATATGATTCTTGTATGCGATCATTCCATGAGATGGAGCAGGAGCTGGCGGCTCTGCCCAAGGTGCTGGACAAGTACGCCCGGATAAGCAGGATGCCCTTTGATTTCGGGATGGAGAAGCCGCTGTACCCAACAGAGGTGCACATGGTCAGCGAGGTGGCCGCTCGCGGGCCAGTATCGGTGACGGAGCTGGGCCGCCGTTTCGGCGTGACCAAAGGTGCGGCCTCGCAGATGGTGGGCAAGCTGGTGCAGAAAGGCCTGCTCAGTAAACGGCAGGACCCGGAAAAGGGCTCCAGGTGGTTGGTCGAACCTACGGAAAAAGGGCGCTACGTCCACAATCACCACACGGCGTTTCACAGGGAGCACGACAAGGAGTTCATGGAGTACCTGGGGCGTCTCTCCGAGGCCGAGTTCACAACCGTAGCGAGCTTGTTCCATAGAATGGAGCGCTGGCTGGATTCCTATCTCGATGGCTGATTGGCCATCGGGCTAGTTTTGCTCGGGCTGGTCTGTACTGGCAGCGTGAAAGACGCTGGGATCAGAGGCCCTGAGTGCGGTTTGATTCGTAAAAAGTGTTTGCATAATGAGAATGAATTTCATTATCATAAAAAAGGAATAAATTATGCTCCGACCAACATGCGACTTTCAACCCCTTGAGCAGTTCATGACGCGGGATGTCACATTCCACGCTGTGCTGCAAAGCCTCCGCCTGGGGCTCTTCGATACGCTGGAGAAGGGCCCGTACACAGCGGAGCAGATAGCACTGATGTATGGATTTCTGCCGGAGCCTACCGAGGCGCTCCTCGATCTGTTGGCAACCCACAACCTGCTGGCGCGCAATGGCGATGGCTACAAGAACGCTCCACTGGTCTCGGAGTATCTGGTCTCCGGCTCCACATTTTTTCAGGGCACGGCCATGGAGCTCAACAATCGCTTCAACCAGTACATCGTCAGCGAGTTCATGCCGCTGCTCAAGGGAGAGTCTCAGGCCAGGGGGCGCACGGACGATGATTGGGGCAACGCCGACACCATGCGCGGCACGCTGCAGTATGCGATCCTCGGGGCCTTGCAGGATACCGTGGCGTTTATCGCCGATCTGCCCGGCTTCCAGAGCTTCCGCGCCATGGCGGACATCGGCGGCAACCACGGCGAGTACAGCATGGCGCTTCTGGAGCTAAATCCCAACCTGCGCAGCACGGTGTGGGACCTGCCCGGTGTGGTCGAGACGGCGGAGGAGCATATTGCGGAACGCGGATTCTCGGACCGGGTGACGGTCAGGCCCTGCGACTTGCGCACAGAGCGGCTCCCTGCCGGAGAGTACGACCTGGTGCTCGCCTCCCACGTGCTGTACGGCTTCATGGACGACCTGCCGGGGTTCCTGGGAACAATCCACGCTGCGCTCAAAAGCGGAGGATGGTTCGTTGCCCAGCACATGAACCCAGCGTCGGATATGCCGCCGAAGCAGAAATGCTCGCTGGAGTTCGTCACCCGCATGGTCGGATATCGCACGCATTTCATCTCCCGTGACCAACTGGAATCGGCCATGGACGCAGCAGGCTTCCAGAACTTCAGAACCGGCGCGGCCGGGCGGAATCAATGCGGCCTGATCGTGGCTGGGCAGCGGACATAGCCCGCCACCAGTTGGGAAAGGATGAAGCCGGGGTCATGCGATCCCGGCTTTTCTATGTATGGGCTACATGCCGCCGAGCGCCTGGGCGTACAGCGACTTGAGCATCATCGGCGGCAGGCTGGAGTGCCAGTGCCCGGTCAGCTGTGCCACCAGCCAGAACGCGAGGAACAGGCCGACGGTGGCCACGGCCAGAAACGCCCAGTGTACGGGCCGGCCCAGCACCGTGACGTGGAGCGCATGCTGCCTGGAGCACGAGCCCACGCAGCGGGCGCAGCCGATGCACTCGGGCGTGCGGATGGTCGTCTTCTCGTGGATCGGGATATTCGCCGGACACACGCGCTGGCAGCTCTGGCAGCCCGTGCAGGCATCCGCCGTGCGTCTGATATTCGTGATCCCCACCCAGGAGAGCAGCCCCAACAACGCGCCGTACGGGCACAGCCAGCGGCACCAGGCGTTGCGGAAGAGCAGGCTGATTGCCACCAGGGAGCCGAGCACCACAAGCGCGGTGTGCGACGGGCTCATGAAGAAGCGCAGCAGATGCGCATCCGCCGTGAGGTTGTAGCGACCCATGAGGAAGGCTTGCAGGGCCGCGCCGCTCATGACCACCACTACGGTGAACAGGAAGAAGGCCAGCAGCGGGTACTTGAGCGTTTTGACCGCAATGTCCAACATGCGCGGAACCCGGCGCTCCAGCCCGAGCCTGCGGCCGGCCGCGGCCAGAAGATTTGAGATGAGCCCCACCGGGCAGATGTACGCGCAGAAGCCCCGACGCAGCAGCACGCCGGTGCACAGGGCAAAGAGCAGGATGGTCAGCCCGGCCGGGTGTGCGGGATCGTACGAACCGGTCAGGATAAAGTGCTTGAGCCCGAGCAGGGCGCTGATGGGCAGAAAGCCTTCCACACCGGCCGGCCTGGACACGGCGTCGCCCGCGCCGGTCTGGGCCCAGACACAGAACTGGTAGAAGCGCCAGCCGATGAAGATGCACACGAGGGCGAAAACTATTTGGACGACGCGCTGAAGAAGAGCGGGAGTGAGTTTCGATAGCATGGCCGCCCGTGTACACCCGTTGTGGGCCTCCGGGTGTCGCCAGGGCGACATTTTACAGAATGTTAATGGAGACGACCGACGGGGGGTGTGTGACGCGCTGCTTCAATATTCTTGCAATAGGAACAGCATGATAGGGCTCACGAGCCCCCCCGGGACAAATCGCAGCAAGGACAGGCTGCGGCGTGGCATCCGGAGGGACTCGTACGCCCTATGGAACTCCTACTTTGAGAGAGCCTGCCGGTTGACCAGCATGGTCTCGTCAAAGCGGCCTTCGAGCCCGTTGATGATGTTCTGGGCCGAGAGGGTGCTCATGTTGACCAGGCTCTGGTGCGTGATGGCGGCGTCGTGCGGCGTGTAGAACGAGCGCGGATGCTTGAACAGCGGCGAGTCCGGGTCGGGCGGCTCCTGCTCGAACACATCGAGCCCGACCCCGCCGAGAGTCCCGTTGTCCAGCGCCTCCAGGAGCAGCGATTCGTCCAGGACCTCGCCGCGGCCCGTGTTGATCAGGAACGTTCCCTTTTTCATGCTGGCAAAGTCCTCGGCCGTGAAAATGTGGTGCGTCTCCGGCGCGTGGGGCAGGTGCAGGGAGATGAAGTCCGCGCGGGGCAGGACGCTGCGGAAGTCCTGCGTCATCTCCACGCCGGGGATGGGACTCTGGGTGATGGACCGGCTGTAGGCCACCACGCGCATGGAAAACGCCGTGCACAGGCCGGCCACCACACGGCCGATGTGGCCAAAGCCGAGGATGAGCATGGTCCTGCCACTCAGGTCGCTGGTCTCGTGCTGGTGCCGCCAGCGCCAGTCGCCATTCTCCAGCGAGGCCTGGGCCGTGCGGAGGTTCTTGGCCATGGCCAGCATCAGCGCCATGGTGTGCTCGGCCACGGCCTGGGAGTTCGCGCCAGTGGAGATGAGCAGGGGAATGCCCCGCGCCGTGAGGGCGTCCACGTCGATGAGGTCCGTGCCCACGCCGAACCAGGCGGCGACCTTGAGATTCGGCGCCTGGTCGATGATCTCGCGCGGCAACGCAGGGTGGCGCAGAAGCAGGCCGTGCACGTCCTGCAAATACTTCGGGGCGGTCTCCGGCGACCAGTCCCTGGCCACGCTCATGTTGATATCGGGGTGGTCGCGCAGAAGGTCGAGGCCCTCCGGCTCGATGGGGGCGGTAACGAGAACATTGTACATGGGGTTGTCTCCTGGTGTGCGGCGGCTCGCAGGGCTGTCGGAAAAGTAAGGCGGTCGGGGCGGGCCGTTCCAATGCATCACGCGTATCCACTGAGCATACCATTGTGTGCGGGAAATGATCCAGGGGGGACTGGTCGGAATTGGAGCGCTGGCGGTAAGACAACCGATTATTAGCTTACGTTTGTGCTGTGGGGGGAAGATTACGCACATTAGCGTCCCGGGCGGCGAGTGCTTGCTGGATTGGGAGTGATAGGAGGGGAGCAAGAATGTTTTAAGGCATGATCCGAGAGATATGGCTAGCCAGATTGATGTTTGGGATTGGCGACAGGTTAGAAGTACAATACACATTTTGTCCCAAAACAGTCGTTGGAATTGCTATCCACCATGCAAATGGGTATTGAGATATATAATCTCTATTATTGATTTGGTTGTTACATAGCAATTAGCAGCCTGAGTGAATTCTATAGAATCTGCATGCGCGTACTTGCTGGCATATTGTAAGGATTTTTTTATCATAATCCTTTCTTCTTTTAATGATTTGCCCTGCAGAGTTGAAACTACCAACAGCTCAAGTTTGTCTAGTGCATTAGAGTATGTTGAACGTTTGGGTTCGAATTTGCCATGCTTTTTCTCGTCATAAGTCTCATTTGCTAGAGAGACTATCGCCTCTCTGCACGAATGAGCACAATTTTTATACTTAGCAACGTTGTCGCCAGAAGTTAAGTTGTAATAAGCCTCGTCCAAGTATTGATTAACCGTAGGCCATTTGCTGTCGGAATGCTTGGAGATAATTTTATTTAGCTCATCAAGGTAGGCCCTTCCGTCAATAGTAATTTTTACAGAGTAGGCAAAATTGTTCCCAAGGTCTCCATCGTCAGCGTATTCAATCCATTTTTTATCTCTTAAGTGCTGAAGATAGGCGCGTAATTCAATTTCATTTTCTCCCCAGATGACAGGGTAGTCAAAGTGCTCAACGATTAGTACATCTTGGCCAATATGTTTTGTGTGGCTGTTGATATACCGCAGTAGTCTCCTAATATTGGAATTGTCTGTTCTGTCAGGTTCTAGCTCAGAAAAGCTTCTGAGTACTTCAGATGTGACCTCAGGTAGAATGTCCTGGTATTCGTTACATTCTCGAGACCAAGCAGAAATGTATGGGAGCGTACTATTTTTGTTCCTCATCATGGATTCTGCAGTTCGTGTGATTCGGTATTTTTTGCAGCGCTCGCAATTGTAAATACTGGAATCTGATTCATTCGTTTCTTTAAGAACATCAGGAAATTGGAGGGCGCATATCGGGCAAATGACAGTAGTCTGAGATTCAGGCATCGTGGGATCTCCATGGGGCTTAAGTTTGGTATGTCGCCAACTAATATATATCCCATCAGGGTTTATGCCTATTGACACAAGCTGTCCTGGGGCCCCAGCTTTTTGCGATCCCCCCAGCTGTTTTGCCGGAGTCAGCTAGCCGGGAAGAAATCTAATAAATTTAGTCCCCACCGTCATCATCCTCAGCGTTAAGCCGACCAGCAAAGGGCTGGTTCGAGAGAGTGCAGAAATCATGAAGTAACAACGAGCCCTACAGCCCAAGCCACAGCGCAATGGTGCGGTTCACTTGCACCATTGTCTCGTCGTCGAGGGAGCCGACAACATCGCGGACTCGCTCGCGCTTCACGGCAGAGACCTTATCGACCATGATCTGCGAGTCTGTGGATAAGCCGTTGGATTCGGTAGGCGCGACCGGGATGCGGAAGAGCGGCGCGTCGATGCAGTGCGAGGTGAGTGGACAGACGACGATGCTGGCGTGCGTCTCAAGGGTCACGTCGTTCTGGACGATCAGCGCGGGACGCACCTTGCCGTAATCCCCGGACATGGCGACGATCACGATATCGCCCCGTTTCATGCGTCGTCATCCCAGGCCGAAACATCTTCCAGAAAATCGAGCACATCCTGTTCGTCGGCAGACTGGCTGGCGAGAAGCGACTGCCGCCGCAAGGCGTTGTGGATCTCGGAAGAGCGGGTATCCGGCACCCAGATCTGGATGGCCCGCAGGCCCCGTTCCTTCATCCTGGCGCGGTACTGCTTCATCTTCTGCTTCGATGTGAGGGTGTTCGTGGGCATATGGCCTCCCTTGCTGGTAACATAGTTACCATGCCGGAGTGGTCAAGTCCATACACCTGTGGAGCACAGCTCGTAGAGATGCGCTGTTTTCCATTCAGGATATTGCGCCCTGCACCCCCTGGCTCTTCCCCTCATCCCATGCTAGCTATTGCCCCGGAGTGACACATGCCGGGAAGTTCATCCAACAATACCAATACATTCGACGTCCTGATCCTCGGCGCCGGGGCGGCCGGGCTGACCTGTGCCAGGGAGTGTGCGGCGCGGGGGCGGCGGACGCTGGTCATCGACCACGGCGACGCGCCGGGCAACAAGATCCGCATCTCCGGCGGCGGCAAGTGCAACTGCACCAACACCGGGGCCTCGGCCAGCGATTATCACTGCGCCAACCCGCACTTTGTAAAATCCGCGCTGGCGCAGTACACGCCGTACGATTTCATCGACTTCATGCAGCGCCACTCGCTGCCGGTGCGCGATATGGGCCAGGGCATGCTCTTCAGCGACAGGGCCAAGGACGTGGCCGAGGCGCTTCATCGCGAGGCGCTGTCCATGGGTGCGGAGTTTTCCCTGGGGACAGAAATCCGCGCCGCCGCAAAGGATGGCGATGGCTTCCGCGTGGACACGGACCGCGGCGTTTTTTCCGGCGCATCGCTGGTGCTGGCCCTTGGGGGGCCGTCGTGGCCGCAGGTCGGGGCGACGGGTCTGGGGTACGCGTTGGCCGAGCGGTTCGGGCTGCGCTCCACCGGGCGGCGGCCAGGGCTGGTGCCGCTGCTGGCCGGGCCTGATTTGGCCCCGCTGTGCAAAGAAATGACCGGGGCCTCGCTGCCCGTGCGCATCGCCCCGGACACCGGACACTACGCCAGTGAAGGCTCGATGCTGTTCACGCACCGCGGCGTGTCCGGGCCGGCCGTCCTGAACGCTTCGCTTTTCTGGCGGGAAGGGCAGACGCTGTCCATCGACCTCTTGCCCGGCGTGGACGTGGCCCAGGCGCTGGAAGCATCGCCGCGCATGGAGCTGAAAAACGTGCTGGGGACGCTGCTGCCCAAGCGGCTCGCCGGGTGGCTCTGCGCGCGGTACCGCTGGGACGGACCGGCGGCCAACCTCTCCAAAAAGCGGCTGGTCGGGATGGAGGCCGCGCTGCACGGCTTCGAGTTCACCCCCAGCGGCACGGCCGGGTACGCCAAGGCCGAGGTCACGCTCGGCGGCGTGGATACGGACCGCGTTTCCTCCAAGACCATGGAAGCCAAGAAAGTTCCGGGGCTGTTTTGCGTCGGCGAGCTGCTGGACGTGACGGGCAAGCTGGGCGGCTACAACCTGCAGTGGGCGTGGTCGTCCGGATTTGCCGCCGGGCAATGGGCCTAGGGCCGTAGCATCCGGCAGATCACACGAGGTGCGCTGCGGAGCCCGCAGAGCGCGCCCGGCCACCGTATGAAATCCATTGACACCGCGGGCCGCTTGCATGAAGGGCTTGAGTGTGGGGAGTACCGCCCGCAATCAACCGTCAGCAGCAGAGGTGGCCAATGGTCTCTCGTTCCCGCGCCCGCGGTTCCCGCTCCAGGTCGGGCAGGTCGAAACGCGCTTCGCAACGCAGCGCGGTCCGCGGCGTACACGTTGGGCCGGCAATCCAGGCGCCGGACATTGCTTCCCAGCATGAAGCGCTCGCCACGCGCATCATCCAGGAGCGCATGGAAGCAATGGCGGACGCGCTGGGGGCCAAAGAAGCTGACGGTTCCGACCAGGACTTCCGGACGCTGTACGAGCTCATGCGGGAGTCGTACGAGGTCTGCGATTCCCTGATGGCGGAGCTGGAGCTGGACCCTCCGCTCGCCTGCAAACGGGGCTGCGTCTACTGTTGCTATAACCAGGTCTCCCTGACAGCGCCGGAAGCATTGTTCCTGGGCTTCTATCTGCTGGAGACGCGCGGCCCGCAACAGCTCCAGGAGCTCGAGCTCAGGGCGCGCGCCCTGGTGGAACGCATGCGCGGCAAGAGCCGGCAGGAGATTGGCATGGAGCGCCATCTCTACCCGTGCCTGTTTCTGGAGCAGGGGAACTGCTCGATATATCCGGCCCGCCCGCTGGTGTGCCGCGGCTGGAACTCGGTGAGCGAGGCGATGTGCCTTGAGAGCAACCAGTCCGGGGACGCCCTGACCCCCATCGAAAACCACGCGATCATGAGGCTGCTGGCCGAGAGCGTCCAGCTTGGTCTGCTGCACGGGGCCAGCGCCCTCGGTCTCGAAGCCGGCTACCTGCTCCTGGCGCGGGCCATGGCGCTTCTTTTGGACGGTGGGTTGGAAAAGAACGTGCTCTCATGCGCGGAGGACTGGTTGAGCGGCGGCGCCTTTTTCGCGCGCAAGAAGGCGTGGTGACGCCGGCCGCCGGTATTGAAAGTTCCTGGAAGGGGGCAGACACTGCCCCGGCCAGGCTGCCACATAAGATGACTGCCGCACCATAGTCGTAACCCACATCTCTCCCCGCTGCTTCGTTCCCATCAATAAAAGAGCTCAGCCTCTCTGCAGGCGCTTTGCTCAGTTCTAACCCAAGAGCAAAGGCGCAGATGGCATGGTGTATTGTCACGTTTGCAGCACATTCCGTGTGGCACTTTGACCCATGTAAAGCCAAAAATGACACACGAAGCAGTATCGTATTGTTTTTACGGAACTACTTGGAGGAAATGGAAATTAATTATTGAGTATTATGATCCAAAATGCCCCGTCAAAATATTAACATTTTTGAATATGGCATGTAATTTCACAATTCTCTGCATTTGGCCTGCATATTGCTTTTCAGTGCAGTACACATCGCCGCAATCAGATAGTATATCATGTACTATGGTATACTGGCTACCCCTAAGAATGCATATTTGTGTTCGAGTGGGTTCTTGTTCATTAAAATCACGATGATAAAGTGTTGTGTCTCTGGCGTTCGTTATATCTATTGAACCCCTGCAGAGAAAGGAGTGTTCCGTGACAACAGCTTTACTCATTTTGATTTCCGTCATGTGGTTGCCCGTTGCATTGTTGAACCTGGGCAAGGGCGAGGCCAAGGGCACCGGTGTGGCCACTGGTTTTGTCGGGTTGCTTGTGGTTATAGGCGCACTGATCCAGGGTACATTCTACCACGACCCCTTCATCGCAGGGCTGCTTTTCGCGCACGGCGTGTTGTACCTGTGCGTTTCGTACGCGCTGCTCGTCGGTCTCGAAGATCTGCGCTCCGTGGGCAACGTCAGCCTGACGGTCTGCTTCATCTCCGCAATCTACATGCTGCTTTTCTACTTCGGCAGCCCGATCATGGCCGACGGCACGCAGCTCATCGGCAAGTCCAACTACCTGGCCATGGCCTGTCTGGGCTACGCCGTGCTCACCCTCGAAGTCTTCCTCGCCTTTTACGGCAAGCTCAGCCCCAAGCTCCTTGCCATGTCGCTGATCATCTGGGTCCCTGTGGGCCTCTGGGTTCCCGCGTTCTGGCTGATGGGCACCGGGACTCTACCTTTCTAGCCGTTCCTGTGACGACGCGATGCCGCGGAGCCTGGCGCAGGGCGAACGCAACATGTCTCATGGTTGGCTCGCTTCCATTTTGTCCGAGCCTTGCGCAGATTCCCGGCTATGGTCGTCTCTTGGAAATGAATGTTGATCGGTCCCCGCATGCTCCAAAGCATGATCACACACGCCGGCGCTACTCCGAATCAGATTGACGAAGCCGTGGGTGACGACGTCCCCACACGTACAATGTAGACTCCGTTCACCGGCATTTCACCACAGCAACAAAGCCCGGTCTGGCGATTCGCCGGCCGGGCTTTTCGTTGGGAAGTCATGGCGAGCCGAGGCGGCGAGTTCCTACGATGACTTGAATGCCAGGCCAGCGTATGTCACCAGATTTGAACGAGTGGCAGGCGACGTTTTACGCTTCAAGATATTGCTGGAGAGATACTGTGAATGTTTCCATCATTACCTACGATGCGACTGTGGACAAGCTGACGTGGCCGGGCGCGGTGGAGGCGTTGCGCTCTGGCCATCTGCTGCCCAGGGCGCAGGTGGACGACATATTCCTGGGGCCGGCGGAGGGCACGTTGCTCAGCCGCGGCGCGTACATCGAGGGCCTTGGCTATGGCGTGAAATCCACCACCATCTTTGCTGGGAACGCGCAGGCGGGCCTGCCCTCCGTGCAGGGGGCCATGCTCATGTTTGAGCCGGAGCACGGCCGACTGACCGCGATCATCGAAAGCCGGCTCATCACCGAGTTCAAGACAGCCGCGGACTCCGTGCTGGGTGCATCGCTGCTGGCACGGCCCGAGAGCGCAACCCTGCTGATCGTCGGCGCCGGGACCGTGGCGCGGAGCCTGATCAAGGCGTACAGTGCCGTGTTCCCGACGCTGGAGCGTATTGCCATCTGGGCGCGGCGTACGGAGCAGGCCGCGGCGCTGGCTCGTGAGTTCGAAGATTACGGCGTGGAGGTCGACGCCGTTCCGGAGCTCGCCGCAGCGGCAAGGGAGGCGGACATCATCGCCACGGCGACCATGGCGCGCGAGCCGGTTCTGCATGGCGCGTGGGTGCGGCCGGGAACGCATGTGGACCTGATCGGCGCGTACAAGGCGGATATGCGCGAGGCGGACGACAGCCTGATCGCTGGCGGGGCGCTCTTTGTGGACAGCCGCGAAACCACCATCGGCCATATCGGCGAGCTGGCCATTCCCATTGCCAACGGCGTGATCACCGCCGACGCCGTGCAAGGGGACTTCTACGACATGATCCAGAATCCCTCGTGCGGCCGGCAGTCGGACACAGAGATCACCGTCTTTAAAAACGGTGGCGGCGCGCACCTCGATCTGATGATGGCGCGGTATATTGCGGAGCGGGCAGAGGGAAGCTGAAGTGGCGTACTCCGTAATATTCAGAAACCACCGCGAAATGTTGCTGAATTCGGGGTCAACGCCGGTGTTGCGGGATTTGCGCTTACAGGGGAGAATTCGTGTTCTGGAGAGTCCTTGAAATCGTTTCCGCCAGGGTGCCTGCCTCCAGGGGCTTGGCAAGATAGGCGTTCATGCCTGACCGGAGAAACTTCTCCTTGTCACGCTCCATGGCGTAGGCAGTGATGGCGATGATCGGGATGTTCTTCTTGTCCACGCCCACTGCGCCGTCGCGGATTCGGCGCGTGGCCTCGATGCCGTTTATCTCCGGCATCTGAACGTCCATGAGAATTACGTCGTAAATTTCTTTTTCTATTTCCTGCAGCACTTGCGCGCCGTCATTTGCCACAACCACTTTGTGCCCCTGCTTTTCCAATAATTTTGCAGTGGCTACCTGTGTCGCCTGGTCGTCTTCTGCAAGAAGAATGTGGAGCTGCCTGGTCGCAGTCTCTTCGGCAGCCGTTTCATCCGGTTCCATGTGCGTCATATCGGATTGAAAGGTGAGGCTCACGTTGACAGTGGTTCCTTCTCCCACTTTGCTGTCGATGGAGATCTCGCCATCAAGAAGAGATACAAGCCGTTTGACAATGGCCAGCCCCAGTCCTGCGCCTTGATGGTTCCTGGTGTACCCCTCGATGGCCTGCGTAAAGGGCTCGAAGAGTGTTTCGATCTGCGTCTCATCTATCCCCGGGCCAGTGTCAGAGATGGAAAAGAATATTCTGTAGTCGCCCTGCTTCTGGACAGGAAGAGGATGTGCTTCAACAACGACTTCTCCCTGTTCGGTGAACTTGATTGCATTCCCGACGAGGTTGTTCAGAATTTGCTGCAATCGGATTGTATCGCCACGCAACATCATAGGCAGCGAATCATCGATTTTGAATTGCAATGCCAGCCCTTTCTTTTGGGCGGCAGATGAGAAAAGAGTCTCGACCGACCTGATGGCATCCCGGAGGTCAAAGGGGGCGGAAGCTATTGTCATCTTTCCCGCTTCCACCCGGGAGAGGTCGAGAATGTCTGAAAGCAGGCGGGTCAGGCGCTTACAGGATTCCATGGTCAATTTAGCATATTGGATTTGTTCGGAATCCGTGGCCGTGGCCTCGATAAGCTGCAGCATGCCGTAAATGCCGTTGAGGGGTGTCCGTATTTCATGGCTCATGTTGGCAAGGAACTCGCTCTTGGCCCGGTTGGCTGCTTCTGCGGTGTTTTTGGCGTCTTTGAGTCTCTGCTCGTTTTGTTTGAGCTCCTTTGTGCGGACAGCAACCTGTCTTTGTAATGAACGATTGAAAACTACCACGCCGGCAAGCAGGAGCAGGACAAGCACAAAGAACGCTGTAATGACTTTGAAATTGCGCTCAAGGAAGCCATGCGTGTGGTCCAATTTGATGCGTACCCATTTATTGTAAATAGCTTGCCGTTCAGCGTCACTTATTGTGCTGAGCACTTTGTCCAGAATCGCACGGAGCGGCGCCTTGTGTTTGTTAATGGCGAATCTCAGGTCCCAATGATAATTGAACTCCGTGTCGTATTTGAGGTTTGTGATGCCGTATTTATCGATCAGATAGCTGGCCATCATGTAATCTACCACTGCAGCATCGGCAGCGCCCGCGGAAACCTTCAGTAAAACAGTCAGGTCGTCGTCACACGCAACAATCTTGGCTCCAGGATATCCATTCCTTACATAGTCCAGACTGGAGTATCCTTCGATTCCGGCGACAGTCATGGAGTTCAGCTCATCCAGAGACTTCAGGCGCGGGCTATTCGTCCTGGTGATAATGGCAAGTCGCGTCGTCAGAAAGGGTTCGGTAAATACGAGAACCTTCTGGCGCTCTTCTGTTTTCTGGCACGCACCAATGAGATCATACTCGCCAGTCATCAGGCCATGGTAGAGAGTTTCCCAATCGTTGTAATAGATGCGCTTGAAGTGAACGCCGAGCTTTTTTTCGAATATCTTTATGTAATCGGCGACGATCCCTTTATGCTCTCCATTCTCCATATAGTCGCCCGGAGGCCAGTTGGGATTGGGCGCGTACCGGATGGAGTCCCTGTTTTCATTGAGCCAGGCTATCTCTGCCGGCGTGAGGTTGAGGCTCGGGTCAGGGGCGGCGGCCATTGCTGGTGCCAGAGCCGCCATCAGAAAAAAGCAGGAAAGAAGTACGGGCATTCCTATGAATCGCATTGGCTGTCTCGTCTGAACTGAGAGGCGTATTGGTCTGGTGTCGAACAGATTCTGGTATATCTCTTCAAGGTATTTACGATCATAGTAAAAACAAGGCGCAATGCGTTTGTTGCTATTGATTGCCTATATAGGATATTTCCGAGCAAAAGCATCAGAACAAACTTCATAAACGTTGTCCAGCAGGGCCGCAATGGAACGGCTTGTATCCGGCGCAGTGGCAAGTTCACCTCACGGAAAGCGAGTTAAGTTTCACTTTCGAGGCGACAGGGTCTATGCTACCGTTTTCAAACCTATCCGTGAGATCTCTCTTTCGGATAGTGTAGGCCTGATTCTTTATGGCACCAGGCCGCATGCGGGTAGAATCAGGCTTGAAGCCGTTCAGGAAGACGTCCGATATATGAACGCGGCCCGGGCAAGGCAAGTGCCAGTAATCGGCGGATGGCGCTGCAATGCCGCCAGGGAAGGAGACACGCATGACGAAGACAACGATTACCCGATCCTCTTGCAGAGGCTGCCACGGCGTATGCCAGCTTCTCGTCCATCAGGACGAGACCGGGAAGATAGTCCGCATCACCGGCGACAAGGACAGCCCGACCAGCAAGGGCTACATCTGCCCCAAAGGCGCCCGGGCCGCCGATACTCTCTACCATCCGGACAGGATCACCCGTCCGTTGCTGCGCGAAAAGGGGCGGGGCGAGGGCGCCTGGCGCGCCATCGAGTGGGACGAGGCGCTTGACCTGATGGAAAGCCATTTTAAGCGCATTATCAATGAGCATGGCCCCGAGTACATCGCCATCGCCCAGGGAACCGGACGGCCCTATACGGAGTTCACTCCCCGTTTCTGCAATGCGCTCGGCTCGCCAAACCACGTTTCTCCCGCGCACAACTGCTATGTTCCCAGGAACATCTGCGCCGGAATCACCATGGGCTGGTTCCCCCAGCCGGATATCTATGGCCGTTCCGGGGTCATGCCGCGCTGCGTCATGGTCTTTGGCAGCAACATCATGGAATCCGGAGGCGAGGGCGGTTATTGCGGGAAGATGGTCATCCAGGCCCTGAAAGAGGCGGAAAAGACCATTATTATCGACCCTCGGCGCATCAAGGCGTGCGAGGGCAGCGATTATCACTTGGCACTGCGCCCCGGCTCGGAGTGCGCGCTCATGCTCGGCATGATCCACGTGGTCATTGCCCACGAGGCCTACGACAAGGACTTTGTGGAGAACTACTGCTCCGGCTTCAAGGAGTTGCAGGCCCATGTTCAGCAGTTCACGCCCCAATGGGCGCAGGAGATAACGGGCGTACCTGCCGAGATGATCGAGCAGGCGGCGCTGACCTTTGCGCGGACCGGACCGTCTACGCTTATCTGGGGCAACGGCATCGACGAGAGCGTCTGCGCGTTTCAGACCGCCAGGGCCGTGTACCTGCTGCTCGCCTTGTGCGGGTCCATCGACGTGCCCGGTGGTATGGTCCGCTGGGTGCCGCCGGCGAATCTCAGGCCGAAGTCCGGCATGGTGGACCACGCCGTGCAGGGCGCACAGTTCCTCCCCCCGGAGCAGCGGGAGAAATGCATCAGCCCCTTCCCGCTTTGCCCCGGGGCGCATCCGCCGTCCTTCTGGCAGGCGTGCGTGGATGGGAAGCCCTACAAACCGAAGGCCATCTGGCTGATAGGCACGAACCCGATACTCACGCACACGCGGGGCGATATTGTCCGCAGCGCATTGCGCGACCATATGGAGTTCACGGTGACGTCCGACTTCTTTATGACTCCTACCGCCGCGGTGTCGGACCTGGTGCTGCCGACGGCCCACTGGCTTGAGCAGGACGATATCGTCTACTTCCACAAGATATGGTGCGTGCTTTCGCGCAAGAAATTGGCCCAGATAGGCGAAACGCGCGACGACCGGGCCGTGATGCTCGAAATGGCGCATAGGCTGGGGCTGGACGAGGCATTCCCCTGGAAGGACTGGGACGACTATATGGCGTGGATTCTCGAACCCTCGGGCATGACGTTCAGCGAGTTCGCGGAAAAGGACATCTTGTTCGGCGATATGCAGTACAGAAAGTACGAGGAGCAGGGATTCCAGACCCCGAGCGGCAAGCTGGAGCTTTACTCCAACGTCATGGCCAAAATGGGACTGGAGCCCATGCCCGTGTACACGGAGCCGCCCATTTCTCCTGTGTCCACGCCCGAGCTCCTGGAAGAATTCCCCTTCATCCTCATGACCGGCTGCAAGCTCAAGCCGTTCTTCCATACGGAGGGGCGCAACATCCCGGCGTTGCGCAAGCTCCATCCCAATCCGATGGTGGACATGAACCCCGAAGATGCCGAGGCGCTCGGCCTGGAGGAAGGACAGCTCGTCCAGGTGCGCACGCCGTATGGGACGCAGCGCTTTCTGTTGCACCCGGATGAGCGCCTGCAAAAGGGCGTGGTGCACGCCGAGCACGCGTGGTGGTTCCCGGAGCAGGAGGAGCCCGAGTTCGGCTGCTTTACCAGCAACGCCAACATGCTGTTCGGGCATGAGCACTTCGACACTATCTCGGGAGCGCAACCCCTGAAGAGCGGGCTGTGCGCGGTGCAGGCCGTGTCTGAGGCCGACGCGACTGCCCCTGTGTCGTGACGGCACCTCTCTGACGTTTGAAAGCAACAAGGCCCGGCCAGCTTCGTCGCTGACCGGGCCTTTTCTTTTGGGGAATTTGGGTGAAGCAGGGGAATCGAATCCGCGACCTTTTGGAGGCTGTGCCAGAATGGTGGCTGCATCCGCTGAAATCATGTAGCTCTTGAATTTGCGGTCAACAGGCAATCTGGGATGTCGGATAGATTTTAGATGGCTTGATTCTCCGGATGGTTGACCAAGTTTACATGCTTTGAACTGGACTTTGGAACTTAAAACTCGGCTGAATCGGTGAAGCGCGGATTCAAAGGGCAACCGCAGATTTGCCTCTTTTCTTTGTCAGTTGTTTAATCACATGCTTTTTGAGCTGGGAGATTGTACTGTACAAGTCCTTCTCAACGAAGAGAACGGATGCTGAGACATCCAGGTCTGGATGCCCACGCAACAGATATGAACGAAAATGGTCCAAAAGTAGCTCGACAGAGAAAATTATCTGCCTATCAAGGTACGCATAGTGCTTCCTCACCTTTTCAAATTCAGGGAGGTACACAGCTTTGACCTCTTGATAGCTCACACTATCTGTAGGATCAATGAGCTTGATACACCGATCGCATGCGAGAAGGACAGAAGTATGTGCTTCAATCTCCTTAATATGGGTGAGTTTTTTGATTTCGAGTTTGCTGTTGAAGTGGTGAGTTAAAGCTGTTTGAACAAGGGCTAAAACGTAGCCCCCAAGGGTTCCTGCCAGCACAAACCAGGGTGAAATGTTGCTTGCTGCTTGTTCGGACAAGTGACCTCCTCTAACTATAGGTGCTTGTCGAATAATATCACCTAGATGGTCTAAAACAAACCGAGCTAAAAATAAGACAGAACCGTGTTCTCATCGGTACAATAGAACACTACGAGCTGATAGATGCCAGATTGGTCAAGATTCAATCTTAACAAGCTCTCCATCCATGAAGGAAGATAGTTATCTCGAGAAAGCCATTCGATGAGACTCTGAGCACTTTGCCCTGGAAACGAATTTGCTCGTTCCTCTCGGTGTGGAAAAAAGATGTCGCCAACGTTCTGAATTTCGGGAATTATTTACCATGGTTAGGAATAGGCATGCCTCAATGGATAGCGCCGTCTACGATCTGAGCCATTACACTACAACCTGCATCAGTAATATCCTGCATCCAGAACTCTACCTAGAATCATATATACCATGCCATCAACTTGACCCGCAACAAACCGCACTTCCCATTCCTCGCCCGGTTCACCAACAGGAACAACGCAACGAACAAGGCCCGGTCAGCGACGAAGCTGGCCGGGCCTTTTCTATTGGGCAAGTTTGGGTGGAGGGGGGGCATGACCTCTGAAATGTCATTTCCAAACAACAACTCAGAAACTCCGAATGCTTGATCGTATTTGCCTCTTTCCGGCGATGTGAGCACTTGTGTCGGAAACCTCCAGGAATCCTACGGAATTCAGGTCCACCGGCAACAAGCGTCGCCTCAGTAATCCATCTGCTCAAGGTCGGAGATCAGCCCCGGCCCGCTTGGAGCCCAACCGAGCTTTTTTCTGGTTATGGCGCTGGAGGCCATCATGCTATGGGAAGCAAAGGTGGCGAACCAGCCGAAGTGGTCCTGGGCTTCATGTGACGGAATGGACTTCACGGGCACGTTGAGACCCAGTCCGATGGCCGTGGCGATAACTCGCATCGGTATGCCTTCTTCGGCCACGGCATGGTATATTGCTCCCTTTTCATGCTGCTCGAGTACAAGTCTGAAGAGGCGCGCAACATCACGGACGTGCACCGCGGCCCAGCGATTCATTCCATCTTCAACATACGCGGACATGCCTTTTTCCCGTGCGATCGCGATGGCATTGGTGACAAGCCCTTGTCTGACCGTGTTGTGCACCTGTGCGAGACGCACCACCACCGCATCAACTCCTTGCAATGATTGGGCAGTCTGCTCCGACACACGAGGAAGTGGCGAAACCTCTGGCCGGACCATGTCCTCGGTCGCTACTTGTCCCGGGCTCGTCAATCCTCCCATGACAGAGGGGACAATGAGCGTCCGGTCCGAGTTGGCGAGGGCTGCCCCCAAGGCCTCGATGGCCTGTTGGTCAATCTTGCAGCTTTCCGCGAACTTTGCGAAATTATGGTTAAAGCCCAGGTGAATGACCGCATCCGCGCTGTCCGCGCCTTTGCGCAGGCCCTCCACATCTTCAAGCGTGGCGCGGTGGATGTCAGCCCCCATGGCCGCGAGAGTTTTTTCACCCTCTGCTGAACGCGTCATGCCCAAGACGTCATAGCCGGCGTCGATCAATTCCTTGACGACATGAGAACCAATGAAGCCTGTGGCTCCAGTAACAAAAATACGCATGGTGAGCGCTCCTAATGGTAAAGATTCTGTCAGCAGCGCCTGTTTATGACCCCACCATGCACGGCCGTGAAGTAGTGACGTTATACTAGTATGCAAAGTACCAGGATAATCCGCATGGACGACAGAAGTAGGATGTTAGGAGAATATTTGAAGGACCGCCGCGCACGGCTCGATCCCGCCGCCTTGGGCCTACCCCTTGTACGCAGACGGACACCAGGGTTGAGGCGGGAGGAAGTGGCCCAAGGGGCGAATATCAGTGCCACGTGGTACACTTGGCTGGAGCAGGGGCGGGGTGGAACGCCATCGGCAGAGGTGCTGGAGCGCATAGCCCAGGCGCTGATGCTTTCCGATTCGGAGCGGGAGCATCTGTTTCTCCTGGCTTTTGGCAGTCCGCCCGCTGCGCGCTATGAAAGGGTCGATACGATTTCGCCGCGTTTGCAGCGTATCCTGGATAAGCTCGGCACGAGTCCCGCCATTATCCGAAACGCCACTTGGGACATCATAGCCTGGAACAAAGCGGCCCTGGCGACCCTGACCGATTATGAAAAGCTGCAGCCCCGCGAGCGCAATATCTTGCGGCTCGTCTTTGCCAACCCCCGTGTCCGTTCCGCCCAGTCTCAATGGGAAAGCGTGGCCCGGTTTGTCGTCGCAACATTCAGGGCGGAGACGGCGCGCACAGGGGCCACGCAGGAAGTGGCGGCACTGGTGGACGAGCTGCGCCAGTCCAGTGCTGATTTTGCGCGAATATGGGATGAGAATGAGGTGCGCACACACGGCGACGGCGTCAAGCAATTGCTTCATCCGGATGTCGGACCCATCACTATGGAGTATATGGCCTTTACCGTTGATGGAAGCCCAGACCTCGGCCTCGTGGTGTATAGCCCGGTCAGTGAACGTGATGAAGAACGAGTTCGTTCACTGCTTGAAGCCCTCCCGGAATAAGCACGGGAAAGGATCGCGCGTGCCCTTATTCCAGGGGGCGTAGCCAGACAACTTTCCGTCTGCGTTTTGTCGTTGAATGGTCCGATGAAGTGAGGCCATCTCCTGGTATTGCTGGCGTTCAGTTGCTGCGCGCGATGCATGATCTTGAATGCCATTCAGGCCGTGCACTGCTACCCGGTGAAATCATTGGCCACCTCGCGTCTGCACCACTTTTTAAAGCGATTCTCAGAGGTTTGGGGCGCATATTTGTGCTGCAACCTGTCGCGAGCGTGAGAGGGCGATGGCTGGCAAGCACATATGCTATGTATCGGCATATTATATTAACGATTTGTTTCTTTCACTTCGTCTATTTACAGGGTTCCCAAGGCCCTTTACACATAGATTCATCCTTGTACGCGCCAGAAGCCCACATATTCCTGCGCCAATCAGCTACGTCGCCATAGGCCGCAATAGCCATAGATCAGGGTTCCAGGGGATCAGTGATCCCTTGACCACCGGAGGCACAACCATGACCGACTGGACCGACCCAAGCAACTACGACCCGGATGACCTGCCGCCATGGGAGCGCGCGGCCATGCGCCGGGCCAGCCTGGCCGGGCTGATCACGCCGCGCCGCATTTTCTGGGCCGTGGCCATTGTGGGCCTGGTCATCTATCTTGCCGCCAACTGGCAATACGCCCTCGTGGCTGCGGGCATCACGGGGGATACCACGCCGGACCAGACCGCAACCGCGCCGGACCAAGCCACAACCGGCGCCGCCATGGACCGGCTTATGGCCATAGCCGAGATGGACGGCAACCCCATGCGGGCCACCTACAACCCGGGACGATTGAAAAAAACCTCGACACAACCGACCAGGCGCAGCGGCTGTATCTGCTTTTGCAGAAATACCCTGGTAAAATGGCATACCTGCTTGGCTATGTCTGTGGGGACGAGTTCACAACGCTGGGCTACCTTGTGAAAACGCGCGAACTTGTCCGCGTCCGCATCAATCTGGACGGCCACGTGACCGGGGAGCTCTGGCAGGAGCACGCCGTGGACCGTTTGAAAAATGCGGCTAACGGCGGCAGCCTCGACGACACGCCAAAGGGCAAACGCCCCGGCGGATTCGTAAGCCTCCGGGCCAACCCAGAGGGCCGGGCAAAATAATTTCCCCCGGCCGCCGGAGGTGCCCCGCGTTTTTCTCGGCTTGGCGCTGTCGCTACCTTTGGATAACCACCATGCTCAACCAGGGCATGGTGCCAAGCACTATGGCCTATGCCGCCGGGACAAATTTCGGAATGATTGTGGGGTGACAGGGAAGAAGAGAAAAAGGAAGCACGCCGCAGCCATCAAAAAATGTGGACAACATGGCGGATGGTGCAATGGCGTGGCGCCCCAAAGAAAAAGGGCCTAGCGGATTAACGCTAAGCCCTTGAAATTCTTTTGGTGGAGCTGGAGGGAATCGAACCCACGACCTCTTGAATGCCATTCAAGCGCTCTCCCAACTGAGCTACAGCCCCTCAAGAAGCGACCTTTTTACGCGAATCACTGACGTTGTCAAGCAAGGTCTCGCATTTTTTAGAAAAAATATTTTCATGTGCTATTTTAAAGTATTATAAGAGCCCATAGACGCTCTTGGACGGCCTGGCGTGGTGCGTACCGCTCGTGCGGAAGTGCTTCTTCATCATCTCCCGGCACTTGCCCTCCAGGGCAACGGTCGATATGACGAGACTCCGCAGGGAGTGACGCGTCGGGGTCGGGGAAGATCGCACAGCAGCTCCACACGGCATTCCTGCAATGGTATTGCCGACGACACAACCTCGCCAATTCATTCCACCCAAAGATTTTTTCGAGGACACCCCAATGACTCATGCCTTTCCTCCGTACCGCGGCTCCATGCAATATCGATGTCTTGGCTGCCAGGCAGTCTATTCCATCGACGAGCTTCACTACACCTGCCCGGAATGCGGCGGCGTTTTTCTGCTAGAGGACACGAACTTCGACAGACTGACCGAAACCCCCGGCGAGACGTGGCGCGACGTGTTCGACGCCCGCGCCGCGGCCAAGCGCGCCTCCCTCCGGGGTATCTTCCGGTTCTACGAGCTCATGGCCCCGGTTCTCGAAGAAGAGGACATCGTCTATCTCGGCGAGGGCCAGACCCCCGTTATCGAGGCCAACGACACCCTGGCCCAGCGCATCGGACGCCGCTTCGCCTACAAGAACGACGGCCAGAACCCCTCGGCATCCTTCAAGGACCGCGGCATGGCCTGCGCCTTCAGCTACCTCAAGCGCTTGGTGCGCGAGAACGACTGGGACCAGGTCCTGACCGTCTGCGCCTCCACAGGCGACACCTCGGCCGCCGCTGCGCTCTACGCCGCTTATGTGGGCGCCCCCCTCACCTCGGTGGTCATCCTGCCGCAGGGCAAGGTCACGCCGCAGCAGCTTGCCCAGCCTCTGGGCAGCGGCGCCACCGTGCTGGAGGTGCCCGGCGTGTTCGACGACTGCATGAAGGTGGTTGAGCATCTGGCCGAAAACTATCGCGTGGCGCTGCTCAACTCCAAGAACGCCTGGCGCATCCTGGGCCAGGAGTCCTACGCCTTTGAGGTGGCCCAGTGGTATGACTGGAATGTGGCCAACTTGGCGATCTTTGTGCCCATTGGCAACGCCGGCAACATCACCGCGATCATGAGCGGCTTTCTCAAGCTGCACAAGCTCGGCATTATCGACGAGCTGCCGCGTTTCGTGGGCGTGCAGTCCCACCACGCCGACCCGGTCTACCGCTACTATGAGGAAAAGGACCCGGCCGCGCGCAAGTATGCGCCGGTGGCCGTGACGCCGTCTGTGGCCCAGGCCGCGATGATCGGCAACCCGGTCTCGTTCCCGCGGGTCAAGCACTACGCCGACCAGGTCGTGGCCATCGGCGGCGAGGAGAAGTTCGCCGTGGTCCAGGTCACGGAGCAGGAGATCATCGAGTCCATGCTGCTGGCCAACCGCCACGGCCACATTGCCGACACCCAGGGCGGTGAGTGTCTGGCCGGTCTGCAGAAAGCCATCGCAGCCGGCATCGTGGGCAAGGACGAGGTCGCCGTGCTGGACGCCACGGCCCACGCCCTCAAGTTTATCGGGTTCCAGGCCATGTACTTCGAAAACGCCTTCCCGGCCGAGTACGGCATCACCCCCAAGGCCGAGCTGGCCAACGCGCCCCGACTGCTCATTGAACCTGCGCGCAAGGACGCCCTGGAGCCGCAGGCCTACTACCTCGAAGCCGCAACCGCGGCCGCCGATCTGCTGGGGCTGGAAGCCAAGAAGTAGAACGGTCTTATGTGTGGGGGACGCCGTCCCCCACGCCCCCTGCAAGGGGACCACTGGTCCCCTTGACCCCATTAATAGGGGCGGGTGGCCGAGGGGCAAAGCCCCTCGGATGTTACGTTGAGTCTGAAAGACTATAAAAATAACAAAGGGCATGAGTGACGCCGTCACTCATGCCCTTTGTTATTTTTGGTTTCCGGAAAAAGCTGTTTTAAACCCTGCAAAGAGTCCAGGGAGCAGTGCTCCCTGGCAGGGCGTCTGAGGGACGGCGTCCCTCAGTATTAACCGAAGGAGCGCTGGAACAGCGCTTCGATGGCTTTCTTGCCGTTGTCTTCCAGGAAGCGGGTGCCGGTGCCGGTAAAGTGGGAGCTGGTGATGACGGGATTCTGGACTTCGATCCAGGCGTCGGCGTCCCACTTGAACCAGGCGTTGCGCTTTTGGCCGAAGACGTAGAGCGGCTTGTTGCAGATCTTGGCGAACTCGGCGCCCCAGCCGGTGCCGCCTTTGACGGTATAGTCGTCCTGGATGGTGCCCACCACGAAGATCTCGTAGCCGGAATCCACCATGTACATGATGGTTTGCAGGACCTTGCGCATGAGCGGCGCGTTGGTGAAGCGCCGGTTCAGGAGCTTGGAAACGTAGGTCAGGCTCACGTCTTTGCGTTCCAGCTCCTCCGGGGTGAGGATGCGCTCGCCGCGCGAGCGGGCCACTTGGTGGCCTTCGAAGGAGAAGTTCACTTCGTTCACGCCGAATTTTTCGGCGATCTCGCCGAAGCATGCCTCGGCGCCGCCGGCGCCGCCGGAGAAGAGCGTGAAGTCCTTGGGATCGGCCATGGAAGCTCCTTGTCGGATTAAGACGGTTCGTTCAGAAACACGCACGCAATAAGCCGATTGGATAGCGCGTTTCCAGGAGGAGCGCAACGCCGGGCGTCCTGGTCGGTCGGTTGTCAGGCGGCGTCCGCGCTGAAGGCGGGCAGGCAGACCAGTCGTTCGTCCAGGGGGAAGCGCGGTGCCTCCAGGGGGTCCACCAGCATGCGCGAGCGGCTGTCGAGCATATCGGGCAGCTCTTTGCGCAGGGTACCGAGGTTGATCCTCGCGCCGGGCTGGAAGCGGCGCACGGCCATCTGGTTGCGCGCGCCGATAGGGTCGATGTGCAGCACCTGGGAGTCTTCGGGCTGGCGGAGCACGTCGGCCGCGGCGGCGCGGGAGCGCTCCAGCATGACGTCGCAGAAGGGGGCGAGCCGCGGGGGCAGGGCGGCGCGGCGCACCGAGGTGATGACCGAGTTACCCACAGGCGGGCTCTGCAGCACCACGCCGCTGCGCATGAGCCCCTTGCGGAGCAGGAAGGGCAGCTTGCGCCGGCCCGTGGCGCGCAGCAGAGAGGCGTCCGCGCCGGCAGGCGGCGCCGCGAGGATGGAGTTGGTCTCCCGCGGGCACCACGTCACCCGGCGGTCGGCTTCCCACTCCAGCATGGTGTGGGAGAGGGTGCCGCGCATGGGCATGATGGCCAGCAGGTTGGGGACGAAAAAGTTGTGGGCCACGGTATCCGCGGCCAGGTGGGCCAGGTAGCCCAGGGCGTAGGCGCGCAGAGCCGGGTCGGCGCCTTGTTTGATTTCGCGGAGCATGGCGTGGCCGGTGGCCCAGTTGTGGCTGTGTCCTTCCACATAGCGGACACCCTTGCCCACAAAGAAGTCGGCGGCCAGGCAGCCGTACAGGAACGGGCCGGGAAACTGCGCGAGCAGGGCGGCCGTGGCCGAAGACAGGTTGCCCGCGCCGGCAATGAGCGCGTGGCCGATGGCCATATGCACGCCAGGTCCCCAGGCCAGAGCCTCGCGGACGTCGAGGAGCACGAAGAGCAGTCCGGCGAGCAGGATGGAAACCAGCGGAACAACGGTGCGTGCGGATGTGGCGATGAAACGTGTGGTGCGTGTCATGGAGTCCTGGTTGGATGCGCGGGCGTGAATCGGCGGAGTAACATCTCCCGGAAACGTGCCAGCTCCGAATATAACAACGCTCTGTCCAAGTGGGAAGATGCAGCGGGCATGGTGATGCAAATTTAACAATCGGAGCGGGGGAATCATGCGCCACGTATTGATTCTCAACGTATTTGGATCGTGGAAGATGTGTCACATTCGTGTCACATCATTGACGTGACTGCCACCAAATATTACGACCGTCTTGAGACGAAGCTCTTGCCACCGGGATGCAAAAGAGAGGAGCGGACAATGCGGAAAAGCTATGCCTTCATCGCGGTTCTCTTGGGGATGTTCGCCGGATTTCTCTGCGTTAGCCTGCTCGCTGTTCCCGGGGCCGTGGCGGAAACCCCGCCCGATGCGCGATACATCGGGTCCAAGGCGTGCGGGGACTGCCATGCCGAGCAGTTCGACCGCTTCATGGAGTACTCGAAGAAGGCCCACTCCTGGCACTCTGTGGAGATCATGAGCTCCAACCTTACCGATGCCGATTTAAAGACGTGTTACGAATGCCATACGACCGGCTACGGCAAGCCCGGCGGTTTCGTATCCAAGGAAGAGACGCCGGAGATGGCGCACGTAGGCTGCGAGACTTGCCACGGCCCGGGCAGCGTGCATGCGGAGTACGGCGATCCCGCGGACATCACGCTGGAGCCTACCATGGACAGGTGTCTGTCCTGCCATAATGAAGAGCGCGTCGAGGCATTCAACTTCAAACCGCTGATCTACAGTGGCGCGCATTAGCGCGCATTGTCGCCCTGGAACATTGCCGCTTGGCCGTTGCGTTGCGCGGCTCTTTGCATGCGTTCAGGCGGATGCCATGCGCGCCGTGTCTATGAGTCTTCCACGAGCATGTTGAGTACCAGGCCGTAGAACATGCCGGCCGGACCGCTCCAGATCCACCCGAGGTGCACCAGGCATGAGCCGCACACGGCGATGCGCCAGGAGTGCTCCGGGAACCAGGTGAACTCGGAGCTGGGCTGGCCCGTGAGCGCGGCCCCGGGCGCGGCCGAGAAGATGCCGATCTCGAAGACGATGCCCGAGGGATTGCAGAACACGTGGCAGTGCCGGCCGCCCTTTTGCGTGCGGAAGCTGGCCTTGGTGATGGCGTGGCCGCAGGAACGGCAGCGCAGTATATTGCCGCCGCTGTCCGAGGTCTCGGTCTCGTCCTCGTAGTCCACGTCATCCAAGGGCGGAGCCGTGGGCGTGTCGGCGTCTTCGAGAAGCTGGCGCAAATGCGCACACGGTTGGTCATCGAAAGTCACGGCGAATCCTCGGGAAAAAAGGCGGGCGTATGCGCCGGGGCTGAAACGGTCTGGTAAAATACACCGAGGCGAAGCTTTTTGTCCAACATGCGATATGAGACCCGCAAAACAGCGCGGGAGAAAGCGCCGTGAGCGTTGTGGAGCTGCCCATACAGACCGAACGCCTTGTGCTGCGTTCCTGGAAGGAGGCGGATCTGGAGCCGTTCGCGGCCATGAATCGCGACAGCCGTGTGATGGAGTTCCTGCCCAGGCGTCTGACACGGGCTGAAAGCGATCAGCTTGCAGGTCGAATCTGCGCGGCAATGCGCGAATCCGGATTCGGCTTATGGGCTGTCGAGACCAGACGCTCCGGCGAGTTCATCGGCTACGTCGGTCTCTTGGCAGCCAATTTTGAAGCGCATTTCACGCCGTGCGTGGAGGTGGGGTGGCGGCTCGCGCACCGGTTCTGGGGCTGCGGATACGCAACAGAAGCCGCGCGGAAGGCCCTGTCAATCGGGTTCACGGCTTTCGGTCTCGACGCAATCGTCTCCTTCACCGTTCCCCGGAACGTTCGGTCCCGAAAGGTCATGGAGCGGCTCGGCATGACGCATGACCCTGCCGATGATTTCAACCACCCGAAGCTGGAAAGCGGACACCCTCTGGAGCGGCATGTGCTCTACCGATTGTCGAAGGACGATTGGATGCGGTCCAACGCGCCCCGATGAGACTCAGTTTTTTACGCTGGGCTCCTGCACAGGCGCGGCCTGCAACCCCTTCTTGGCGCGGTACCAGCCCAGCACCTTCTTGGCGACCAGGGGGAAGATGCCCAGCAGGGCGAACGAGGCGATGATCTGCCAGCTCAGGATGCCGGACAGGGAGTCGAGTTCGCCGAGCTGCGTGCCCGCGTTCACGTACACGGCCGTGCCGGGCAGCATGCCCAGCTGCGAAACCCAGTAGAAGGTGACGAGCGGCATCCTGGTCAGGCCCATGACCAGGTTGATGACGAAGAACGGAAAGACCGGGATAAGGCGCAGGGTGAAGAGGTAGAACGCGCCCTCGCGCTCGATGCCGGCGTTGAACCGGCCCAGCTTGTCGCCGAAACGTCGCTGCACATAACCCCCGGCCACGTACCGGGAGATGGCGCAGGCCAGAAGCGCGCCGATGGATGAGGCAAAGGAGACCGTGATCAGGCCGGTCCAGAAGCCGAGAATGGCGCTGCCGGCCAGGGTCATCACCGCGGCTCCCGGTAGGCTGAGCGCGGCGATGGCTACATAGGCGGCAAAGTACGCGGCCACAAAGAGCACCGTGTGCTCCTGGTACAGGCGCAACAGCGCATCCCGCGAGCCCTTGAGCTGGGACAGGGTCAGGTACTTGTGCAGGCCCAGGGCGAAAAACAACACGACCGCCACTGCGATGGCGCCGAGAATGGCTAGCTTTTTCCAGGTCTTGGTCTGCATTTTCGCTCCTTACGAGTGGGGGGACGTTGTCCCAACCGTTGTGATTCCGAGGGTTTCGCCCTCGGGCTCCCACCAGGGAGCTTAGCTCCCTGGACCCATATTTGGGGTCCAGGGGAACAATGTTCCCCTGGCAGGGGGCGTGGGGGACAGAGTCCACCACACCACTGGTCGCGATGAAGTTTACTCCTCATCCATACCAAGGGTCCACTCGCAGGCCTGGCCGCGGTAGTTGAAGAAGAAGCCCACGCCTTTTTTGACCAGCCCGCCGAAGATCTTGGGCGCCATGATGTCCGAGGCGACCTTTTTGTTGATCTCGGCCAGGGTGGGGTAGGCGTGGACCATGGAGGCCAGGCTGGAGAGTTTGATACCGCCGTTGAGCACGGCAGTCCATTCGGCCAGCAGCTCGCCGGCGTTGGGTCCGAATATCTGCACGCCCAGTGGGCGTTCCTTGGCGTCCAGGATGAGCTTGAGGCGACCTGCCGTGTAGCCCTCGGCAAGGCTGCGGTCGTTCTCGCGGAACGCCTCGGTCCATACCGTGTAGTCCAGGCCGGCGTCCTTGCACTGGACCTCGGTCATGCCCACGGCGGCGAGCTCCGGATCGGTGTATGTGGCGCGCGGCATCCAGGTGTACTCCGCAGCGCGTGGGAAGCGGAACAGGGCGTTGGAGATGACGATGCCGCCTTCGTAGCCGGCGGCGTGGGTGAATTGCCAGCGGCCGGTGATGTCGCCGCAGGCAAAGATGTGCGACTGGCTGGTGCGCATTTTGGCGTCCACGCCCACACCGCGTGGGGTGAAGTCCACGCCGGCGTTCTCCAGGGCCATGGTGTCCACGTTGGGGTGGCGGCCCAGGGCCACAAACAGGGCCTCGCCCGCGGCAACGAGCTCCTGGCCGTCCTTCTCGTAGACCACCTCCACACCACCTGCGGTCTTGCGCGCCAGCTTGGCCTGGACCCCGGTGATGATGGTCACGCCTTCGTCTTCGAGGGCGGCCTGCACCAGAGCGGCCATGTCCGCGTCCTCGTTGGAGAGAATCTGCCCGCTCCGCTGGATCACGGTCACGGCGCAGCCCAGACGGTTCAGGGCCTGGGCCATCTCGATAGCCACCGGTCCGGCCCCCAGGATGAGCATGGAGCCGGGCAGCCGGTCCATGGAAAAAAGCGTCTCGTTGGTCAGGTACGGCACGTCGGACAAGCCCTCGATGGGCGGAATCGAGGGGCTGGAGCCGGCGGCGATGACCCACTTGGCCGCGCTGATGCTTGCGCCGTGCAGGCGGATGGTATGCTCGTCCGTGAACTCGGCCGTGCCGAACTTGACCTGCGCGCCCAGGGAGCAGAAGCGTTCCACCGAGTCGTGCTCCTGGATGGTGCCGATGACCGAGCGGATGCGCGCCCGGATTGTGGCGAAATCCACAGGCGGCACCTCGGCTTGCGGCAGACCGTACTGTGGCCCGGAGCGCATGAGGTGGTAGACGTGGGCGGAGCGGATGAGCGTCTTGGAGGGCACGCAGCCGTAGTGCAGGCAGTCGCCGCCCAGGAACGCGCGCTTCTCCACCAGCAGCGTCTTGGCCCCGATCTGCGCTGCGCCGGAAGCCACGGTGAGGCCGGCCGAGCCGGCGCCGATAATGCCGATGTCGTAATCGTACGTCGCCATGAGACGGCTCCTTGAGTGCTCGCGTGTATGAAGCCTCCGGCGGCCAGGGGAACTTAGTTCCCCTGGACCCCTAATATAGGGTCCAGGGAGCGATGCTCCCTGGTGGGAGTTCGAGGGCGAAGCCCTCGCATTCTATTTCTAAAAATGTCTATCCAGTCTATTACGAATACACAAAGGGCGGGGGCATGACAAACAGTTGCGCAGGAGGAGCCGGAATTTCAGCATCCACTTGCGCTCGTTTTAAAATCGTCTACACTTCCAACACTGGGAAAAGAGAGACCATGCCAAGCCTGCTGCACATATTCCGCAATACCCCCTTTGGTCGGGAGACGCTGCTCAACTCGCTGTACTTCTGTGAAACTCTTGGGCTGGACCTCAAGGTTTACATCCCCCGGATGCCCAAGTTTCTGATGTACTTCGAGTACGAGGCTGTGCAGGTGGACCTGGACGGCTCCTACCTGAACGATCCCGACACGGCCGTGGAGCACCTGAACGGCCTGACCAAGGGTCGGAATCTGGTGGTGGATCTGTTGGAGACCAAGGAGTTCACGGCTTCCACGCTGCCGGACGTGCCCACGAACGTGGAGTTCATGACCAGCCCGCGCATCATTGCGGACAAGTCCACATCCATCGCCCTCGGCATTATCGGCTCCAAGGTGCGCACCATCCTCAAGACGGCGCGGTTCCCCGTGCTCATTCCCCCGCCCGTGTACAAACCGTGGCAGAGCGTCGCGGTATTTTTCGGCGGATCGGTCAACGCCGTGAAGTCGTTCTACCTGGGCTTGCGCATTGCGCGCGACAGCGGCCTGCCCCTGGACGTGTTCACCGTGGCCAAGGAGGATGAGCGCGAAAAGTACGAGGAGATCCTCGCCAAAAACGAGCTGTCGGATGCAATGGCCCGGGAGGTCCGCATCTGGGATTACCGGGACGTGGATTTTGCAAAGCTGCTTTACGACGTGCCCCACGACGCCCTGGTGGTGCTTGGAGCATATGGGCATGGAATCATAAAGGAAATGTTGTTCGGATCAAAGATGGAGCTCGTGCAGTCCGTGCTCCCCAACCCGCTGCTCGTGGCCGGGCCGAACTTCAAGACACATCCATGGTACCAGACGGAAACAGCACGCCTGCTCGATGGATGAGACCGCCGGCGGAACAGGAGCGAAACGGCAGATGACGGCCTTTTCAGAAGGCTTGCGCCGGTTCTTCAATCTGCGGGGCCGGCCGCACTCCTTGCAAGCAACCTTTCGCTGGCTGTTTCTCTTCATGCTCATCGGCTTCATCGCCGGGCTGGGAGCCATCCTTTTCCAGACGCTGTGCGAGCTGGGCATGCATTACTTCCTGGACGGCATGGCCGGCTACCGGCCGACCTCCGTGCCCGGCGAGAAGGCGATTCTTCCCCACACGGATACCCAGTTCAACCGCTGGATTCTGCTGGCGCTGCCTGCCATCGGCGGTCTGGTCAGCGGTTTTATCGTGTACACCTGGGCCCCGGAAGCAGAGGGCCACGGCACGGACGGCGCCATTGACGCCTACCACAACAAGGGCGGCATCATTCGCGGCCGCGTGCCCATCATCAAGACCATCGCCTCGACCATTACCCTGACCACGGGCGGCTCCGGCGGACGGGAGGGCCCCATTGCGCAGATCGGGGCCGGCTTCGGCTCCTTTCTGGCCACGCGGCTCAAGCTCTCGGAGCGCGAGCGCCGCATCATGCTCGCGGCCGGCATGGGCGCCGGCGTGGGCGCCATCTTCCGCGCCCCTCTGGCTGGCGCGCTCTTCGCCTCCGAGGTGCTCTACAGCGACGCCGACTTCGAGTCAGACGTGCTCATCCCGGCCGGCATCGCCTCGGTTGTGGCCTACTGCGTGTACTGCCTTGTCTACGGCTGGGGCTCGCTCTTCCAGGCCCCGGACTTCAGGTTCGACAACCCGCTGGAGCTCGGGCCGTACCTGGTGCTGGCGCTGGTCCTGGTGGGCGGCGGGTTCCTCTACGTCAAATGCTTCTACGGGGTGCGTGACCTCTTCAAGATCATCCCCATCAAGAACCATTACAAGCCGGCCATTGGTGGCCTGCTCACGGGTGTTGTCGGCTTCTATCTTCCGGAATCATTGGCCTTCGGCTACGGCATTGTCCAGACAGGGCTGGTCGGCAACGCGCCGTTGCTGCTTCTGCTGGGCGTGGCCGCGGGCAAGATCGTCACCACATCCTTCACCATCGGCTCGGGCGGCTCGGGCGGCGTGTTCGGCCCCTCGGTGGTCATAGGCGGAGCCCTGGGCGGCGCCGTGGGCACGCTGTTCCACGACTTCTTCCCCAACCTGGTAACGCATCCCGGCGCCTTCGTGCTGGTGGGCATGGCCGGCTTCTTCACCGCCGTGTCCTCCACGCCGGTCTCCACCATCATCTTCGTCTCGGAGATGACCAACTCCTACCATCTGTTGCTGCCCAGCCTCATGGTCTGCTTCCTCTGCCACATGCTCTCCAAGAACTTCTCCATTTACGAGGAGCAGGTGCCGGACAAGTTCTCGAGCCCGGCCCATGCCGGCGAGCTGTTCGTGGACGTGCTGCAGCAGTACAAGGTGCGAGACCTGCTGGACCAGATGCGCTCCGTGCGCACCGTGCCGGAGGACATGGCCTTCAAGCGGTTCAAGGAGCTTATCTCCACCACAGAGCAGCACTACTTCCCGGTGGTGGACGAGAGCAGCAGGCTCACGGGCATCTTCTCGCTCAACGACGTGCGCTGCATCCTGTTCGAGCCGCAGCTGGAGGAGCTCGTCCGCGTCAAGGACATTGCCAACCCGGACATCATCGCCACCACACCGCTTGAGGACCTGAACACGGTGCTCAAGAAGTTCACTATCAAGAATATCGACAGGATACCGGTGGTGCAGGACAACGACAGCAGCAAGCTGCTGGGCATGCTCGGTCGGCGGGAGGTCATCGCCTTCTACAACAAGAAGGTGGCCGAGCATTGGGGCGACAAGGCAATGGAGGTGGCGGACAACGATACCTGCGCCATCGAAAGCTTGCCGCCGCATTAACGCCAGCAGAAACACTCGTCCGCTACGTATGATGAAAGACGCGCCCCCCGTGCTTCAGCACGTTTCGTAGAGCAATCCTTCCAATCCGACGCCCTGGTTCGGGCCGATCTCCACGTAGCAATGCTGCGCGGCGTCCTTGTAGCGGCGCGATGCGATAAGCGCGGCCGGTACCAGCACAAGCGCGCCGTCCGCATACGGCAGCCGCGGCAGACAATGGCTGCCGCAACCGTCCAGCTCCGGCGTAAGCGGCAGGAGCGAGGCCGCGTCTGCATCCAAACCGCCGGCTGCGATGACCTGCGGCCACGGCTTGAGCCGCGCATGTGTTATCAGCGCCCCGTCCCGCATGGCCTCTTCCGGCAATGGCTGCAGGAACACCAGATGCTCGCGGGCAGGCAGCCGCCGTACGCGGATGATGACCTGCGCAGACGGCGCATCGGCGTGCAGGGACACCGCCTCCTGCACGGTCTGCGCCCGCAGCGGCCCGGCCAGCGGGGAAAGGTACAGAATGTCCTCGTACACCTCGCGCCCGGCAACCTCACGGCTGGCAAGAAAGCTGTCTAAAATGGTGGACCACTCCGTGCCCGTTCCGGCAGGCGGGGCATAGGCCTCGGCAGAGTCCGGCGGCGTGATCGGTGACGCCTCGTTCACCATCCAGACCTTGCGTGAGGGCGCGGCCGCGTGCACGGCCTCCCGCAAATACTCCGCCGCGGCGGCCAGCAGTTCCACATCCCGTTGGGACCATGCCCGCGCATCCACCAGCACGATCATCGGCCGCACTCCTCGGGGCGCGCGATATTAAAGCCGAAATCGAACCGCGCCAGCGCCTCCTCGGCCAGGGCGAAGTCCTCGTCCGTGTCGATGTCGATGCGTTCCAGCGGGTGCTCGATCTCGAAGTAGCAGGCATCGCCGTCTTCCGGGGATTCGTCGTGGAAGCCGATGCCGATGAAGTGCCCGGTGCGCTTGATGTGCGCGAGCCTGCCGGCGGCCAGATGCTCGCTGCCCGGAAAACGTTGCGCCAGAAAGGTGCGGTACGCCTCGGTCATGGCGGCGTCCAGGTCTCCGCTGTGTTGTGCCGCCTGGGCGATGGGCTCCAGCATTCCGTCGCCGCGCTCGCGGCACACGCGGCCCCACTGGAACGGCACGCGCACCATGGTGCCCACCAGTGTTCGCCGCCGCACCTCGTCCAACATGGCCTGCGTTCGCGCGAGGGAGCGAAACGGGCTGGTGGGGTAGAGGGTCACGAAGCCGGCCAGGGTCGCACCGCACGACTCCAGCCAGTCCATGGCGTAGCGTTGGGCGTCCTGGAGCAGGGCGGTCTCGTGGGATATCTCGGCCGGCCGCAGAAACGGCGTCTCGGCCCCGTATGCCCGCGCCACCTCGGCTATCTCCTCGGAGTCCGTATTCACAATCACCCTGTCCACGCCACGCAGAGAGCGGGCCACGCAAATGGAGTAGGCGATGAGTGGCGCGCCGCCCAACAGGTGGATATTCTTGCGGGGCACACGCGTGGACCCGCCGCGCGCCGGGATGTGCACAACGGTGATCGCGCCGTCTGGGTTGGCGAGATAGCGTTGTTTGCGGGCTGCGATATTCATGGGTAATCTGTCGTTGTTCCAAGAAAAATTTCAGTCGAGCCACGGCGTATGCTTGCCTGCGCCGGCTGCCCGGCGTATCCACAGAGCAGGCGAACCACCGCGCGCATCCACACCGTGTTGCCACGTTCGCCGCCGCAAGGAAAGCCCATGCTGCTTATCGCCACGCCCAAAAGCGCCTCCACCTCGCTCCTGCGCACCCTAGCCGACCGCCTCGGCCTGCCGGGATACATGGGCGCGGAAGGACTGAGCCGCGACGTGATCCAGGCCCTGGAGCCCAGCCCCGGCTACACCCATCTCCACACCTTCCACGGCTCGGACTTCAAGGAGCTGTCCGCGGAGTGCGCGCAGCTCATGACCTCGCGCCAGTGCATCTACAAGGTTCATGCGGCGCCCACGCCGCACAACCGGCGCATGCTCGCCGCGACGCCCAAGGTCCTGCTCCACCGCGATCCCCGCGAGATTGTGGCGGCATGGCGACGGGCGGTCCGTCTGGGCATCCATCACCGGCTGCAGCCCTTTGATGGCCTGGAGACCGAGGACGAATGGCTTGCCCGCGCCGAGGAAATCGGCGTCATCGGTGACGGCGGCGAGCTGGAACGATTCCGCGCCGGCTGGCTGGAGCAAGGCGTTCTGGAGGTTCGTTTCCGCGATCTTCTGGACAACCCGGACCAGACGGTCCGCACCATCGAGCGCTTCTGGGGCTTTGAGTCGGCATCCGCTGTCGTGGAGCTGGCGCAGGAGAAGTACACGCGGGATTCAAAAAACGTTTAAAAGATACGCCTCCGGCGGCGAGGGGAACATGGTTCCCCTTGCGAGAAGCCCGAGGGGCAGCGCCCCTCGACTCATTCAGCGTCCCTGAGAAACTGTCGTGCTTTCTGTACAAGCGCGCTCGACTCGCGCATCAGGTGTGTCCAACTTTCTGGACTGTGGACATCCGCCTCCCGGCCGTCGTGGCTGCGCACGGAGTAGAGCACACGCGGCAGATGGCGGAACCGTGCTCCGGCCATGGCGAAGCGCAGGTAGCACTCGTGGTCGTTGGCCGTGTACGACTCGTCGAAGTAGCCGTACTGCTCGTGTAGCGCCCGGCGGTAGAGCTTGGCCACGCCCACCAGGTACCAGTCCCCGAAACTGCGCGCGAAGCTGTACTCCGGCAACGAGAACCGGCGCAGGATGCGGCCGTCGTCGTCAATGATGTGCATGTCCGCGTAGCAGAAGTCGGCCTCGTCCGCTTCCAGCGGCGCGGCAAGCTCGGCGATCATTGACGGGTGCGGCATGTCGTCCGACGCCACGTACGTTACGTACTCGCCGCGGGCGCGGCGCATGCCCTGGTTGTATGAGCCGCCGTGGCCGGCGCGCGTCTCGTTCAGAATAATCGTCAGCTCGCGGCCGGCCGGGTAGCGCGGGTGCACGGTGCGGCGTACCGTGTCTGCCTCGGCATCGTACTGTGAAGCAAAGGAGGCCGTGTCGCCCAACCCGGCTGCATACTCCTCCAGCACGCTGAACGTCTCGTCCGGCGAGGGATCGGCAATCACGATGACCTCCAGCCGCGGGTATTCCTGGAACAGAATCGCGTCCAGGCAGGCCGGCAAATAGCGCGCCTGGTTGTATGTGGGCACGACAATGGACACGAGGGGCCGCGGGTCATGCTCCGGCGCCGGGCCGGTGGAGGCGTGTATCTCGGGCATGGGTCTGTCCTGCCCCGGCCGGCCCGGAATGTCCAGATGCTGTGGGGGACGCTGGGCTGCCTACGAGGGGCGCTGCCTCTCGCGCTCCCCGCCAGGGAGCACCGCTCCCTGGACGCCGGAGGCGAAAGAACAAAACGCGTGCTTCTCGACATTGCATTGCCGGGAATCTACAAATAAAAGTCTTTGGAAAGGGAAGTTGGGGAAGAATCGTTCTGAAAGGTTTTCCCCCAAAGATAATTTAGTCTCAGAGTCGTTAAGGAACAGCATGATCCGTTTTGTCCACGCCGCCGACATCCACCTGGACAGCCCGCTTGTGGGGCTGTCGCGCTATGAGGGCGCGCCGGTGGAGCGTCTGCGCGGCGCCACCCGCCAGGCCCTGGCCAAGCTCGTGGAGTTCGTCATCGCCGAGGAGGTCCCGCTGCTGCTCATCGCGGGCGACGTGTACGACGGCGACTGGCAGGACTTCAACACGGGCCTGCACTTCAACAGCCAGATGATTCGCCTGGGCAGGCACGGCGTTACCGTGGTCATGATCCACGGCAACCACGACGCCGACAACGTGATGACGCGGCGTCTGCCGCTGCCCGAAAACGTGCGGGTGCTGGACCACCGCAAGCCGCAGACCCTGGTGTTCGAAGAGCTCGGCGTGGCCGTGCACGGGCAGAGCTTCGCTACCAAGGCGGTGTCCGAGAATCTGGCCGCCGGGTATCCGCAGGCCCGGCCGGACCTCTTCAATATCGGTCTTTTGCACACGGCGCTGGGCACGCCGGGGTACGATCCCTACGCGCCGTGCTCCATGGATGACCTGCTGGCGAAACAGTATGAGTACTGGGCGCTTGGCCACGTGCACGAGCACGCCGTGCTGCACACGGACCCGCACGTGGTCTTTGCCGGATGTCTGCAGGGGCGGCACGTGCGCGAGCCCGGCGCCAAGGGCTGCGTACTGGTGGAGGCCGAGGGCCGCCGCGTGTCCACGCGGTTCGAGCCCATGGATGTGGTGCGCTGGGATACGGCCTGTGCCGATGTGGCCGGCGCAACCGGGCCCGAGGAGGCGGTGTCCATCTGGCGCGGAGCGTTCGAGCAGGCGCTGGAGCGCGCCGGGTGCCTTGCCCTGGCCTGCCGGGCTGTGCTCACCGGGAACTGCGCGGCGCATGCGGCGTTGCAGAAGGATGCGGAAGGGGCCGCGGCCCTGGTGCAGAACACGGCGGCCGAGGCATCGCGCGGCAGCGCCTGGATCGAGAAGGTTCTTGTGGAGACCGGGCCGGAGATCGACTTCGAGGAGCTGGCGCGCAGCGACACGCCGCAGGGCGATCTGCTGCGATTCGTGGAGCAATGCGCGGACGACGCCGAGGCCTTTGCGCAGCTCGAAGCGGACCTGACCCCGCTCACCTCCAAGATTGCGCGGACCGGCGCGGCTCTCCCGGACCTGGACGACCCGGAGGAGCGACGGCGCATCATGCGCGAGGTGCGGGACATCGTGCTGCCGCGGCTGACCGAGCAGGGGGAGGGCTGATGCACATCCGCACGCTCGACCTGCGCGCTTTCGGCCCGTTCACGGACAAGGTCCTCCAGTTCGGGGAGACCGGCACGGGGCTGCACCTTCTGTACGGACCCAACGAGGCGGGCAAGAGCTCGGCGCTCCAGGCGCTCGGGGATTTCTTTTTCGGCATTCATCCGCAAACGCCGTACAATTTTCTGCACGATTACAAGAAGCTGGCCATCAATGCGGAACTCGGCATCAATGGCCGGGTCGTCACGGCCACGCGTTATAAGCGGACCAAGAACGATCTGGTGGACGCGGCGAACCAGCCCATTGACGAGGAGTGGTGGCGTCGTGCGGTGCTGGGCGGGTTCGAGCGCACCTTCTTCGGCCAGATGTTCGCCATCGGCCACGAGACCCTGCGCGAGGGGACCAGGGGCCTGCTCGAAGGCGGCGGCGCTCTAGGCGAGACGCTCTTTGCCGCGGCGTCCGGCATTGCGAACCTGCGCACCGTGCTGGAGGAGCTGGACAAGGAGCGCGATGCGATATTCAAGAAAAACGGTCAGGTGCAACCAGTCGCCGTGCTCACCAACGCCATCCACGCATTGCAGAAAGAGCAACAGGAAGTGATTGCGAGCGCGGACGAGTACGCCGAGCGGCAGGCATCACTCAAGGCGCTTCAACGCAAGCGCGACGAGGCTGCGGAGCAGCTGGAGGAGTTCGGCATGGAGGTTGCGCGGCTGCAGCGCAGGCTCAGCGCGATGGAGCTTTCCGTGCGCCGCCGCCGTCTTCTGGAGGAGCTTGCCGCGTTTGCAGAGGTCCGGACCCTGCCGGAGGACTTTCGCGAGCGCCGCGTGGTGGCGGAGAATGCGCTGCAAACCGCTGCGGACCGGATGCTTGAAGCGCAGGAACGCCGGGAGCGGATCGAGGAATCGCTGGGCGCAATTATTGTCGATGCTGGCGTGCAGGACGAGGCGGCCGCCATCGAAGCGTTGCGGATGGAGCTTGCCCAGCACGTCAAGGCCATGGCGGACACCAAGGCACTGGAGCAGGAGCGCGACCGCATTGCCTACTCCGTGCGCGAGCTGCTGGACTCCCTGGGGGGCGGGCTCTCGCCCGAGGACGCCGCGGCGCGGCGGCTCCCACGCGCGGAGCGCAACCGCATCACCACTCTGGCCGAGCAGCGCCAGGCCCTGATTGCGACCGAGGAGAGCGCCAACGAGGCGCGGACCGAGGCACGCACAGCCCTTTCTCGGGCCGAGGACGCCCTGACCGCCGCGGCCATGCCGTGCGATACCACCGAGCTCGTCGCCGGACTGGATCTGGCGGCCAACCACGGAGACATCGAGTCCCGCATCGCCGAGCTGAGCCGGCGGATCAAGGACGAGCGCCGGCGCATCGCCGAAAATTTTGCTCGCCTTGCCCTGCGCGGGCTAGGTGGCACCGTTGCGCCGACCGTGGATGACCTGCCGGCCATGCCGCTGCCTGCCGCGGACACGGTGCAGCAGTTCGATACCGCGTTGACCGAGGCCGAGAACGCTCTGCGCCGCGAGGAAGACGAGGTCGCCCGCGTCACGAACGAACTGGATGGCAAGCGCCGGGAGCTGGAGCGCGTCCGCCGCGGCGGGGACCTGCCCTCGCACGAGGACCTGGAGGCCGCGCGGCGGCTTCGGGATGCGAGCTGGGACCTGATCCGCCGGCGGTGGGTCGACAATGATCGCAAGGAAGCAGATGTGTGGCGGCTGCTGGACGAGCTGCGCGAGGTCGGCATCGACGCGCCCAGGCCGGACAGCATTTCCAGGGCCCTTGCCGATGGCTTCAAGGAGGCCATGGAGCGCGCGGACAGCGTGGCCGACGCGCTGTGGCAGGGCGCGCGGCAGCTCGCCGTGGTGCTGGAGCTGGAGGCCGAGGCCGAGCGTCTGGGCGATGAGCTATGCGCGGCGCAATCCAGGCGTGACGATGTAGCGGAAGCGCTTGAGCAATTGCGCGTGCAGTGGACCGATGTGTGGCAGCCGGCCGGAATAGCGGCCGGGCGTCCGCGGGAAATGGCAAGCGTGCTGCAACGGGCTGTGTCTCTGCGGGATCGGCTGGCTGCGTTGCGCGACGAGGAGCTGGCTTTTTCCGGACTGACGGAGGAGCGCGACCGCATCCGAACGCTGCTGGAGCGGGGGCTGGAGCAGGCCGGTGTGGCAGGCGCGCCGGATCATACGATAACTGCCCTCGTTGCCAGGGCCAGGCACGTCGTGGATGAGGCGGCCGAGCTGGGCCGCACCCGCCGGACGTTCGAGGAAACGATCTCCACCAACAAGGCCGCCCTAACAGCCAGCGAGGGCAAGGCCAAATGCGCCAGCGAGGACATGGCCGCATGGCGGCGGGAGTGGGCCGCGGCTGTGGCTCCGCTGGGGCTCGGCGCGGATGCCTCCACGGACGAGGTGCGCGCGTATGTGGAGGCCATCGAGAGCGCGTGCGTCAAGCTTGCCGATGCGGCGGACAAAACGCGCCGTATCGACTCCATGCGCGAGGATTTCGAGGACTACGCCGCGCGGGTCCGTGCGGTGGCGGAACGCGTCGCGCCAGATTTCGCCAGGGAAACCGCGGTGGAAACCATGATTCTGGAGCTCTCGCGCCGGCGCAAGGAATCCGCCGAGGCTGCGGCCGAGCGCAAGCGTCTGGAAGAGCAGCGCGGCGACGCGGCGGCCGAGTATGAGTCCGCATCACGCGCCAGGGAAACGGCCGAGAAGCAGCTTGCCGTTCTGGTCGGCGAGGCCGGATGCAACGAGGTGCGCGAACTGCCCAATCTGGAGGAGCAGTCGCGCAGGAAGCTGGAGCTTGAGCGTGAGCTCGCCGCCCTGGAACGCGAGCTTGCCGTCCATGCCGGCGGGGAGGCTCTGGAACGGTTCATCGAGGACACGCTGGCCCTGGACCGGGACCAGCTCGCAGGGCGTCTGGAACAGGCCCGGTCGGAGCAGAGCGCGCTCAACGACAGCCGGGACGAGTATCTCAGAAAAATTACCCTGGCCGAGGGGGAGCTCGCCGCCATGCAGGGCGAGTCCAAGGCTGCCGAGATACGGCAGCAGATCGCGGCTGAGGCCGCCAGGCTGCAGGACGTGGTGGACCGCTACGTGCGGCTCACCATCGCCGCCCAGGCCCTGCGCAAGGAGATGGAGCGCTACCGCCGCGACAACCAGGGCCCCGTGCTCCAGGCCGCCGGCGCGTACTTCCAGACCATGACTCGTGGCAGCTTCCGCGGGTTGGAGGCCGACTACGACGAGAAGGGCGACCCGGTGCTCACTGGCGTGCGGCCCGACGGCGAGAAGATCGGCGTGCCGGCCATGAGCGACGGCTCCCGCGACCAGCTTTACCTGGCGCTCCGGCTCGGCGCCCTGGACGGCTTCCTTGGCCGGAACGAACCGCTGCCGTTCATCGTGGACGACGTGCTCGTGCACTTCGACGACGCCCGCTCCGAATCCACCCTGGCTGTGCTGGCCGAGCTCGCCCGCCGTACCCAGGTCATCTTCTTCACCCACCACGAGCACCTCGTGGGGCTGGCCCGGAACGCCGTCCCGGCCGAGCTGCTCTCTGTACAAGAGCTTTAAGCGTGCGGGGGACGCTGTCCCCCAAGCCCCCAGCCAGGGGAATTCAATTCCCCTGGACCCCAGAAATGGGTCCAGGGAGCCATGCTCCCTGGCGGGGAGTATGAGGGGCGGAGCCCCTCAACAACTAATATCGCGCCCCGTAAAAAAAGAAGCGGCCTCCGGGTTCCCGTCCGGAGGCCGCTTTCGTATGCGGAGGTTGGAGGCGCGCGTTACTTCTTGCGTCGTTCGGCGAGCACTTCCGTCATGTGGCGGACAACGACATTGCTGCCGCGTTTGGCCATACCGCCGCGGATCTGCATGACGCAGCCGGGGCAGTCGGTGATGATCATCTCGGCGCCGGTGGCCTCGATGTTGTCGAGCTTGTTTCTCAGGATCTGCTGCGAGATCTCCGGGAACTTCACGGAGTAGGAGCCGCCGAAGCCGCAGCAGACTTCCTCTTCTTTGCAGGGCACGTACTCAAGACCGGACTTGGTCATGATCTCGCGCGGGGCGTCGTGCACATCCAGGCCGCGGCACAGGTGGCACGGCGCGTGGTAGGTGGCCTTGGGGCCGCCAGTCTCGAAGTCGTCCTCGGTCATCTCCAGGACGTCGTTGAGGAAGCTGGAGATGTCGATGATCTTGTCGGCAAAGCGGTCGGCCAGCAGACCATCGCTGTCGCCGCTGCCGAAGATCTCGGGGTAGTGCTTGAGATGCGATGCGCAGGACGGGCAGGAGCAGACGATGTAGTCGTACTTGGCCGGGTCGATGGCGTGGATGTTCTGCGATGCCACTTCCTTCTCGGTCTTGCGTTCTCCCATCATCATCAGCGGCAGGCCGCAGCAGGTCTGCTGCATGGGGAAGTCCACGGCAACGCCCTTGTCGGCAAAGGCGTTGACCATGCCCTCCAGCTGCTCGGGGTAGAGGAAGTCCTGGGCGCAGCCGCCGAAGATGGCGACGGTGTAGCGCGGGTTCTCCACCTTGGGCTGGATCTTGGGGAAGATGTCGCGGAAGGGCTTGTCGGCCACTGCCGGCAGCTCGCGGAAGGCGTGCTGCTTGGAGAACATCATGGGCAGGTGACGGATGAATTGGCCTTTCTGTTTTTCTCCCTTTTTGACGCCGAAGGGCTTCTGGGCGAAGCGGCCGGCGCGGAGCAGGCCGTGGAAGAGCTTGCGGTTGCGCATGACCATGGACAGCAGGGTGGAGTCGAGGTCATGGCCGGTCTCGTCCACAATGCGGGCGTAGACGCGCTTGATGAGCGAGGGGAGGTCGATGCCCGCGGCGCAGACCGCCTTGCACGCCTGGCAGTTGATGCAGTTGAGCACCAGGTGCTTGGCCTTGTCCCGGCCGTGGAAGAAGTAGGTCAGGATGAGGCCGATGGCGCCGATGTAGATGTGGCCGTACTCGTGGCCACCCACCATGCGGTACACCGGGCAGACGTTGGCGCAGGCACCGCAACGGATGCAGCGCAGAACCTGGCGGAAGTCGGGGTCTTCGGCCAGGGCCGTGCGGCCGTTGTCCAGGAAGACGATGTGCATTTCCTTCTTGCCGCCGGGCGCCGCATTGTCCTCGTTGGGCCCGTGGATCCAGGTGCCGTAGGAGGTCATGATCTGGCCGGTGGCGTTGCGCGGCAGGGCGCGCAGCACGCGCAGGGCGTCGTGCAGGGTGGGGACAAGCTTGTCCAGGCCGCAGAGGGCGACGTGCACGCGAGGCAGGGTGGTGACCAGGCGGGCGTTGCCTTCGTTGGTGACCAGGCCGATGGATGCGGACTCGGCAATGGCGAAGTTGGCGCCGGAGATGCCCATGTCCGCTTCCACGAACTTCTGGCGCAGCTCGCGCCGGGCCACCTTGACCAGCTTTTCGATGTCGTTGGTCTGGTCCTTGCCGGTGACCTGGGAGAAGAGCCCGGCCACCTGGTCGCGGGAAAGGTGGATGGCGGGCATGACCATGTGGCTGGGGCCTTCATGGCGCATCTGGATGATCCACTCGCCGAGGTCGGTCTCGGTGACCTCCAGGCCTTCGCCTTCCAGGTGGTGGTTGAGGAGGGTTTCCTCCGCGGTCATGGACTTGGACTTGACGATCTTCTTGCAGCCGGTCTTCTTGGCGATGTTGGCGATCATCTCGTTGGCCTCGCCGGCGTTCTTGGCGAGGTGCACGTGGATGCCGGCCTTTTCGGCCTCGCGCTTGAACTGCTCGTAGAGCTCGCCCATGCGGCTGATGGCTTCGTCTTTGGCCGCGGCGATCTCGGCGACCAGCTCCCGCACGTCCATGCCGTCGAATGCCTTGGCCCGGCCCACGGGGTAGGCCTGGGCGAACTTGTCGATGGCCGAACGCTGGAATTCGTTGTCCAGGGCCTCGTGTATATGGTCCTTGTATTCGCCTATGTTCTTAACATTTTGCATGGCTACACCTCGTCCAGAAGCAGGACGTGCAGTTCGAGAGGTCCATGGACGCCGAGGGCGAGAACGCGCTCGATGTCCGCGGTACGGCTCGCGCCGGTGATAAAGGCCGTGTAGGAAGGAGTCTTCCCGCCGATCAGCTTGGCGAGCAGCTCCTCCTCGGCGTAGTAGTCTTGCACAATGGCGTCGACAGGCACGGCGGCCACGTGGATCTCAGCGATCATCGTGGCCAGCCGTGTATCTTCCTTGTCCGAGTCGAGCACGATGGAGCCGGTTTCGGCGATGGCGCCCTGACAAACGGTGAATCCGATGTCGATGCCTGCCAGGTTCTCACGCAACCCTTCACTCTTGCAGACAAAGCCGTTCTGTTCGCAGGCCTTGGCCAGGGCGTTGTAGTGCTTCTTGGACAGATTGGGCCCTGCGACGATTTTGTCCTGCTTGACTTCACAAAGGTCTTCCGCCTTTTCGGAGAGCGGCTCGCCACATCCGGAGATGAGCAGCTGGCACGCTTCCTTCTCGCCACACAGGTTTATGACGTAGTCAGTCGCTTCCTTCATGGAGGGCATGCGTTTGACCACGGCGGATACAGCTTCGGCCCTTGCCGTGAATAGTTCAATGAGTGTGTTGTCGCTCATGGCTCCCTCGGGGCTATCGCGGCGGTGTCCTGACTATCAGGACAGCACCTCATAGGTTTCTCGTGCGATCTCGTATTCCTCGTCGGTAGGCACGACCCAGACCTGGATGGTGCTGGAGTCGGCGCTGATGAGGGTGGGTTCGGAGCAGCGGCCGTCGTTCCGTTCCAGGTCAATAACGACGCCCAGGTGCTCCATGTCGGCCAGGCTCTGGGCGCGGACCCAGCTGTCGTTTTCGCCCACGCCGGCGGTGAAGGCGATGGCGTCCACCCGGCCCAGGGCTGCGATGTACGCGCCGAAGAACTTCTTGTTGCGATACGCAAGCATGGAGAGGGCGAGCTTGGCGCGCTCCTCGCCTTCCTCGGCAGCGGTGTGCACGTCGCGCAGGTCGTTGTGGCCGCAGATGCCCTTGAGGCCGCTCTGCTTGTTCACCAGGTTGTCCAGCTCTTCCAGGCTCAGGCCGAGCTGCTTGCCCAGGTAGAAAATGATGGCTGGGTCGATGTCGCCGGTGCGCGTGCCCATGATCAGACCGGGCAGAGGGGTCAGACCCATGGAGGTGTCGACGCAGCGGCCGTTCCTGACGGCGGCCATGGACGAGCCGTTGCCCAGGTGGGCGGTGATGATGTTGGACTGGTCCTGGGGCACGCCGGCGAGCTTGGCCGTGACGCGCGCCACGTACTTGTGCGAGGTGCCGTGGAAGCCGTACCGGCGCACGCCTTGCTCCTTGTAGAGCTCGTAAGGCAGGGCGTAGAGGTATGCTTCGGGCGGCATGGTCTGGTGGAAGGCCGTATCGAAGACGGCGACCTGCGAGGCTCCCTGCATGATCTGGCTGGCCACGAGGATGCCGTCGAGGTTGGCCGGGTTGTGCAGCGGACCAAGCGGGATGCACTTCTTGATGGCGTCGATCACCGCGTCGTTGACCTTGGTGGGGGCGCTGAACGCCTCACCGGCGTGGAGAACGCGGTGGCCGGCAGCGGCGATTTCATCGGGCGAGGAGATGACGCCCTTTTCAGGGTCGGAGAGCGCCTTGATGATCCGCTTGAGGCCGGTTTCGTGGTTGGGCAGGGGATCGTTCCAGGTTTGCTTGGTTTCCGAACCGTCCTTTTCATGCCGCTTGTAGGTGAGCGTGGATGTATCTTCACCGATGCGCTCGGCAAGGCCGGAGGCGAGTACCTCCCCCTCCTCGGCCGAGCTCATCTCATAGAGCTTGAATTTAATTGAAGAGCTTCCGGAGTTAATGACAAGTATCTTCATCGAATTCCCTTTTCTGCTTGCGCCTGAATGGCCGTGATGGCCACGGTATTGACGATATCCTCCACGAGGCAGCCCCGCGAGAGGTCATTGACAGGTTTATTGAGGCCCTGGAGCACAGGACCGATGGCCACGGCGCCGGAGGAGCGCTGCACGGCCTTGTACGTGTTGTTACCGGTGTTGAGGTCCGGGAAGATGAAGACCGTGGCGCGGCCGGCGACGTCGCTGTTCGGCGCTTTGGTCTTGGCGACCTCGGGGTCGATGGCCGCGTCGTACTGCAGCGGGCCTTCGAGCAGCAGCTCGGGAGCGCGCTCCTTGGCCAGGCGCGTGGCCTCGATGACCTTCTCCACATCCTCGCCCTTGCCGGAAGCGCCGGTGGAGTAGGAGAGCATGGCCACCCGGGGCTCGATGCCGAAGATCTTCGCCGTCTCGGCGGAGTTCAGGGCGATCTGGGCGAGCTGGTCGGCGTCGGGGTTGGGGTTCACAGCGCAGTCGCCGTATACGAGCACGCGGTCGCGCAGGCACATGAAGAAGACCGACGAGACGATGGAGAAGTCGGGCTTGGTCTTCACGAACTCGAAGGCCGGGCGGATGGTCTGCGCCGTGGTGGTGATGGAGCCGGAGACCATGCCGTCGGCATCGCCCAGGTGGACCATCATGGTGGCGAAGTAGGTCGGGTCGGCCATGCGGTCGCGGGCGTCCTCGATGCGCACGCCCTTGTGCTGGCGCGCTTCAAAGTAGGTCTCGCTGTAATCATCGAACTTTTCGTAGAGCATGGGGTCGATGATTTGCGCGTTGGAGATGTCGAGCCCGAGCTGGGACGCCCTGGCGTGGACCTTTTCGTCCTCGCCGACAATGGTGATCTCGGCGACGTTGCGGCGGATGAGAATATCCGCGGCCTGGAGAATGCGGTCGGAGTTCCCCTCCGGCAGGACGATGCGCTGGGGATGCGCCGAGGCCCGCTGGATGAGGTTGTACTCGAACATCTTGGGCGTCACGCGGGAGGAACGTCGCTCCAGGCAGCGTTCGCCCAGGGCCACCACGTCCACATGGGATTCGAAGGTGCCGAGGGCCGTGGCGATTTTCTTGCTGTCGTCCGGCTCGATACGGCCGTACAGGTCGTTGAGCTTCTGGCTGGTCATGTGGGTGTGCTCCTTGACCAGCAGGATGGGCACGGGCACGCCTGTCCATCCTTCAATGAGGCGATGGACGTTGGGGTTGGGCTCGATGCCGCCCGTGAGGACGATGCCGGAGATGTCCGGGTACTGGGAAGAAAGCCTGGAAGCAAGGCAGCTGAGGATGATGTCCTCGCGGTCACCGGGAGTGATGACCAAGCTGCCTTGCCGGATATATTCCAGGAAGTTGCCGATGTGCATCGCGGCGATAAGGAACTCGCCCACCAGTGTTTCAAGCTGGCCGTGGCCGTAGATCACCTTGGCGTCGAGCCAGTTGACCACGTCACGGATGGTGGGGTTGCCCAGCGACGGCACTTCGGGAATAGCGAAGGTAAGCAGTGGCTGCTCGCAGCGCGTCTTGCACTGCAGGGTCTTGGCAAGGGCGAAGCAGTCATCGCACTGGAGCCGGTTGACGATGGCGGCGATGATGTCCACGCCCTTTTCTTCAAGTGTTTCAATGGTGGACTGGGCCGAGGCGATGACTTCCTCGGGAGTCTTGCTCTTGCCGTTGGCCACGAAGAGCAGCGGGGTGCCCATGTTCGCGGCGAGCTCGGCGTTGAGCTCGAACTCGAAAGCCGGATCGCGTCCCATGAAGTCTGTACCCTCGCAGAGCACGAAGTCGTACTCTTTTTCGAGGTTGCCCATTTTTTCGAGCACGGTGTCGATGAGCAGGTCGCGGCGCCCGGAGTTGATGAGGTTTCTGGCTTCGCGCAGTGTAAAGCCGTATGCGTCCTCATACTTCTGGTCCAGGCGGAACTGCTTGAGGATCAGGTTGATATCGTGATCCTTCTGGCCATCAGGATGCGCACCTACGGTGATGATGGGCCGAAAAAACGCCGGCCGTCCCACCTTGCGCATGATCTCCTGCATTATGCCGAGCACAATGGCAGACTTACCGCTTCTGCTTTCATTTGCTGTGACGTACAAACTCTTGGACATGAGTCCGATCCTTTGTTTTCGAGATTGCTTGGGTCTTTCGTGGAAATCCTAACCCAGGCTATCGGCGTAGACTTCCACGACGTGTTTCACAGGAACCGAATGCCCTCTCTGGGACAACCGGTCGGATATCTGCATCATACACGCCGGGCAAGAAGTTGCCAGTGTTTCTGCACCGCTATCTTCTACGGATTTTGCCTTAAGATCGCCTATTTTTTTCGATATGTCATAATGTTGCAGGCTGAAGCTGCCGCCGCAACCGCAACAAGTTGCCGCATTGGGCAATTCCACGAAGCTGGCGTTGCCGGTGGCCTTGATCACGGTGCGGGGCTGCGCCGTCACATGCAGGGAGTTCCGCAGGTGGCAAGGATCGTGGTAGGTTACCTTCTTGCCCGAGGCGCCTTCCAGCGCGGTGACGCCCAGAACATCCACGAGGAACTCGCTGATGTCCAGGACCTTGGCCGAGACAGGGGCGATGCGGGCCTTGAGCCCTTCGTCGTCCACCATGGTCGGCCAGATGTCCTTGAGGGTGGCAGAGCAGGTGGCGCATGGCGTGATGATGTAATCGAAATCCGCGTTGGCGAAAAGCTCGGCGTTGGTTCCCACCATCTTTTCGAAGCTGTCGCGGTCGCCCGAGGAAAGCGCGGGAATACCGCAGCATGCCTGGCCGTGCGGCATGAAGACGCCTACGCCGTGATGGGCCAGGACCTTGAGCACGGCTTGGCCCACCTTGGGGTAGACCTTGTCCACCATGCAACCGGGGAAGAAAGCCACCCGCTTGCCGGAGGAGCCGGCCGGCTGGTCCATTGCCGGGGCGATCTTGTGGAACGCCTTGTCCGCAAGCCGCGGGAAGTGGCGATCTGCGATGACTGGGGCCTGGAAACGCGCGCAGGATGTGCCCAACACGTCGTTGACAGGTTTGGCGAAGAGGCCCTGGAACTTGGAGCCGAACGACGTGAGCTTGTTGAAGAGCTCGGGTCGTGTGAGCAACTGCCTGAAGATGGCGCGTTTGGCCGGGGAAAGGCCGAAGTATCCGGTCAGGATGGCGCGTGCCTTCAGGAAGATGTCCAGGACGTGGACGCCGCTGGGGCAGTTGGCCTGGCAGGTGCCGCATAGCAGGCAACGGTCCAGCTTGTCCTTTACGCCTTTGGGATCCTTGAGGATCTCGTGGGCCAGGCCGTCGAGCAGAGATATTTTGCCTCGGGCCACGTCGGCCTCGCGGCCGGTCTCGGTGAAGACCGGACATACCGCCTGGCACATGCCGCAGCGCATACAGTTAACGAGTTGATCATCCAGCTCATTGAGCATGGTGACCAATTTTTGGATATCGGCCATGAAATCCTCCTAGTCGAGCAGGGCGCTGATGATCTTGCCGGGATTGAGGATGCCCTTGGGGTCCAGGGACTTCTTCATGCGCCGGGAGAATTCGATGGTAGCGCGGCTGGTTTCCTGCTCCATGTACTTGGCCTTGGCCATGCCGATGCCATGCTCGCCGGACAGGGTGCCGCCCATGGCCAGCGCTTCGTCGAAGATGGCGTCAATGGCTTTCTCCACGCGGACCCACTCGTCGTGATTGCGCTTGTCCGTGAGAATGGTGGGGTGGAGGTTGCCGTCGCCGGCGTGCCCGAAGGTTCCGATGGTGAGCTTGAACTCCTTGGAGATGCGGTCGAGCGCCTGCATCATGGCAGGGATCTTGGAGCGCGGCACAGTGGCGTCCTCGAGCACGCAGGTGGGCTTGAGGTTGGCCAGCGCAGGCAGAGCGTCGCGGCGGGCCTGCCAGACCTTGGCGCGGTGATCGGCGTCCCTGGCCACGTCCACGCTGCGGGCGCCGTGCTCGCTGCAGATCTTCTCCACCTTTTCCGCTTCCTCGGCTACCTGAGCCGGGTGGCCGTCCACCTCGATGAGCAGCAGGGCCGCGGCGTCGGTGGGCAGTCCGGCTTTCCGGAAGTTGTCCACGGTGCGGATGGTGAAGTTGTCCATGAACTCGAGGGTGGCCGGCAGGATCTTGGCGGCGATGATCGCGGAGACCGTCTTGGAAGCGGCCTGCACGTCGTCGAACACGGCCATCATGGACTGCGCAGCCTGTGGCGGCGGAATCAGCTTGAGGGTGAGCTCGTTGAAGACGCCCAGGGTCCCCTCGGAAGCGGTCATCAGACCGGGCAGGTTGTAGCCGGTGACGCATTTCACGGTGCGGGAGCCGGACTTCACCAGGTTGCCGTCCACGTCGAAGAAAGAGATGCCCATGAGATAGTCTTTGGTGACGCCGTACTTGAGGCCGCGCAGGCCGCCGGCGTTCTCGGCAACGTTGCCGCCCAGGGTGGAAACGGCCTGGGAGCCCGGATCGGGCGGGTAGAAGAGGCCCTTGGCGGCGACATCGGCGGCGAACTTCGCCGTCACCACGCCGGGCTGTACGATGGCGTAGAGGTCGTCGGTGTTCAGCTCAATCACCTTGTTGAGCGCGCCGGTCAGAACCACCACGCCGCCCTTGGAGGGGATGGTGCCGCCGGAAAGGTTGGTGCCGGCGCCCCGGACGGTGAGGGGCAGGCCGTGCTTGTTGCACAAAGCGGTGATCTGTCCCAGCTGCTCGGTCTCCGTGGGGCGGACCACGACAGCAGGGGCAACAGAATCCAACACAGCCGCGTCGTAAGAGTACGCATGGGTATCGGACTCGGCGGACATGACATTGTCCGCGCCGACGACGGCTTCGAATTCCTTAAGCAAGGCTTGGTCGGCCATGTGTGACATCTCCTTGATGCAATACGGGCGGCTCCCTTCGGGAATAGAAGGAGGCCGCCCGCAGTTGTGTGGTTTAGTAAAGGCCAGGCAGGAACACGAAGCTCATGAGCGTGACCACAATGCCGGCCACGAGACCATAGAACAGGAAGGGCCAGAAGGTCCGGCGGATGATCGGGCCTTCCATACCGGAGAGGCCGACAACCGCGCACACAGCCACGATGTTGTGGATGCAGACCATGTTGCCCATTGCGCCGCCGACAACCTGCGCCGCCACGATGATCTGGTGCGGCAGAGCGAGCTGCGAGGCCATGCCCCACTGGAACTCGGCGAACAGGAGGTCGGAAACGGTGTTCGAGCCGGTGATGAACGATCCCAGACCGCCGACAAAGGAGGCGAACATGGGCCAGGCTTGACCGGCGATCGCCGCCACTGCCTTGGCCATGGCCAGCGGCATGGACGGGTAGTTGTTCGGGTTCAGAGCTGCGTCGGCGATGCCGGAACCGCGGAAGATGGAGACCAGGGCCACCGCGAAGAACAAGGCGATGGTGGGGTTCTTCATCTTGGCGAAGGACTCTTTCCAGGCCAGACCGACCTTGCCGCCGGGCATGCCGTGGATCAGCACGGTGAGCAGAGCGACGAGAATGAAGGGAATGGTGCCCGGCAGGTAGAGGATCGCGATGGAGTTGCTGACGCTCTCGTAGCCGAGGATGCTGTTGAACGGAATCTTAACGCCGGCCAGCCAGCCCTTGAGGCCGAGCTCGGGGATACGGGTGATGACGAGGATGATGCCGATGAGGATGTAGGGCAGCCATGCCTTGAACTGGCTCATCTTCGCCTCGAACACGCAGTCCTCGGCCACGGACACGGAACCGGTCCAGTCAGCAGCCCAGCCGCTCTGCGGGCCGAAGGTGAAGGAGTCCTTGGGAATCGCAATGCCCTTCTTGGCGCCCCAGACAACAATGCCGAGACCAACGAGGCCGCCGATGAGGGACGGGAACTCGGGGCCGACGAACCAGGCGAAGAACATGTAGGGAACGCCGAACGCGATGGCGGCGAAAACGCAGAACTTCCAGGCGCGGAAGCCGGGCTTCCAGGACTTTTCCGGGCCGAAGAAACGGGTCATGAAGCCGAGCATGAAGATCGGCAGGAGGAAGATCAGCGGGAGGTGGATGAGCGAGGCCCACTTGCCCACGAGCATGTTGAAGGACTCAAGGGAGGTGAAGTTCACGTCCAGGGTGCCGGTCTGGACGGCCTGCTGCACGAGGTCCTTGAGGAACTTCAGACCCAGGACGATGGGCGTGCCCACCGCGCCGAAACTGACTGGGAATGAGTTGAATGTTAGACACATGACCGCGGCAGCCAGGGGCGGGAATCCCAGAGAAAGGAGCAACGGAGCGGCCAGAGCAGCCGGCGTACCGAAGCCCGCGGCGCCCTCGATGAAGGCGGCGAACAGGTAGCCGATGATGATCACCTGCACCCGCGGGTCGGGCGAGATGTTCTGGAAGCCGCATTGGATGGTCTCCATGCCACCGGAATGGTGCAATGTATACAGAATGAGAATTGCACCAAAGACGATGATCAAGACACTGATAGCCGTGATGACGCCCTGCAGGGAGAGCGCAGCGATATAGCCTGCCGGAAGTTTCCAGGCGAGGACGCCGCCGAGCACGGCCGTCAACCAGGCCACAGGCATGGCTTTCGTGGCAGGCCAACGCAGGCCGACCATGAGCACGAGAGCCACGGCGATGGGAATGAAGGCGATGATTGCCAGCACCGGGATGGACATGGGGTGTCGCTCCTTTGGGTCTTTTGAAGGTTAAATACCTACCGCATACCAATGCGATGAAATTTCGGCCACGAGCCGCACGTTGGATGAATCGCTGCCGCTCCCGGAGGGGCACGGGTTGCAGGCGGTATAGGGGATTTATTGACGAAAATCCGGGAAGCCGCCGGCCCATTCGGGAAATGATTGATCCAGGCCGAATTTCACCAGAATGACTATTACCAAGAATCGTGCCGAGCTAAAAAGCGCGGGCACTTCCGAGCGGGGAGAGATTGGGGAGGGCAGTATGGAAGGAGCGTCGTCCGGTATTCCGGACAAATGGAGCATAATGTCTATGCGTATTGCCCGGGGAATGGGCCGAGCGAAGAGCGACGGATGTAAAACTTGTGTAATTGATATGTCTTGCAGCTGTCCGAAAAAAAAGACTACACGGAAATCGAGTACTTCTTCAGCAGGGCGTACAGGTGCGAGCGGGAGAGCCCGGAGCGGTCCAGCATCAGCGGCACGTCGCCGTCGGTCTCCTCGGCAAGACGATCCAGATAGGCGGCCTCGGCCTCGGCCTTGAAGTCCTTGAACGAGGGCAGTGGGCCGTCCGGCAAAGGCGCGGCGGCCGGCGCGGTAGTCGGGACGGGGCTGCTGGCCGCCACCTCCGGTTCGGGCGCTTGTTCCTCCCCGGTTCGCGAAGTCATGATCTGCGCCTTGGTGACGGCAATGCGCAGGGCCGGGGGCAGGTGCATGGCGTACAGGGTCTTGTCCCGGTCCGCGGTCACAAAGGCCTGCTCCAGGATGTTGGCCAGCTCGCGCACGTTGCCCGGCCAGGCATACGCGTTGAGCACGTCGAAGAAGTCCGCGCCCACGCCCTTGAGCGGCGTGCCGTAACGCTCGCACAGACGGTTCACGAAGTGCATGGCCAGCGGCTTGATATCTTCCTTGCGTTCGCGCAGCGGCGGGATGTGCAGGGGGATGGTCTTGAGCCGGTAGAACAGGTCGTTGCGGAACTCGCCGGCATGCACCATGGCCTCGAGGTCGCGGTTGGTGGCCGAGATCAGGCGGAAGTCGCTGGTCACCTCGCGCGTAGCGCCCACGGGCCGAAACCGCCGCTCCTGCAGCACGCGCAGCAGCGCCTTCTGGATAGTGAGGGGCAGCTCGCCCACCTCGTCCAGAAAGAGCACGCCCGTGTCGGCGAGTTCCACCAGGCCGGTTCTGTCCGCCACCGCGCCGGTGAAGGAGCCCTTCTTGTGGCCGAAGAGGGTGGACTCCACCAGGGTATCGGTGAGGGACGCGCAGTCCACCACGACAAAGGGCTTGTCGGCCCGGCGGCTGTTGGCGTGCACGGTGCGCGCAAAGAGCTCCTTGCCGGCGCCGGTCTCGCCGGTGATGAGCAGGCTGGAGTCGGTGCTCGCGGCCTGGGCCACAGTGTCGAAGCAGGCGCGGATGGCCGCGCCCTGGCCCACCACGCCGGAGAGGTCCAGCGCCTTGAGGTCGCCGCCTTTCTCCTTTTGCGAGTGGTACTTGAGCGCGCGGTTCAGGGAGAGGCTGATCTGTTTGATGGAGCAGGGCTTGACCAGGTAGTCCCATACGCCGCCCTGGATGGCGAGCTCGGCGCCGTCCGGGTCGCCCCTGCCGGTAAGGATGACGACCTCCGGCGCGTTGGGCAGCTGCTTGATCTCGGGCAGCAGATCGAGGCCGTTGCCGTCCGGCAGGCGCACGTCCAGCAGCACCACGTCGTAGGTTTCGTCCTGTATCTGCCGGCGCGTGTCGGCCACGTCGGAGACGGCGTCGTACTCCATCTTCTGGCGGCGGATGAGGCTCGCCATGGTTTCGCGGATTTCCGGATCGTCGTCGACTATGAGGATGCGGGGCATGGTCTGGTCACTCACTCATGGGTACCGAGGGTGTAGCTGACAGCTTCGGCCAGCTCGTCACGGCCGAATGGCTTGTCCACGATACGCCGGATGTTCGGGGTGTTCTTCGCCTTTTTCTTGGCCTGGTTGCGGCCGGAAATCAGGATCACGGGGAGCTGGGGCAGGTACCTGCCGATGCGCTTGGCCAGCTCCACACCGTCCACGCCAGGCATGTCGAAGTCGGTGATCACGAGGTCGAACGCGGGGTTGGCGGAGAGGATGTCCAGGGCCTGGGAGCCCGCCGCAACAGGCGTGACCTCGAAGCCAAGGGACTCCAGCACCCGCGGCGTGGTGAGCAGCTGGTCCGGATCGTCCTCCACAAAGAGGATGCGCGCGTGGGAAAGCTCGGGCCATCTGCCTTTCAGCTCGCAGCGGTCGTTCAGCGCCGGACGGGCGGGCAGGTAGATCTCGAAGGTGGCGCCCTCGTCCGGCCGGCTCTTCACGCGCACGGCGCCGGCGTGGTTCTTCACGATGCCGAGCACCACGGAAAGGCCCAGGCCGGTTCCCTCCTTCTTGCCCTTGGTGGTGAAGAAGGGGTCGAAGACCTTGTCCAGGATTTCGGGGGCTATGCCGGGGCCGGTGTCCGCCACCACCAGACGCAGTGCCCGGCCAGGCTCCATGTCCAGCTCCCGGGCGTGGTCCATGTCCAGCTCCACGTCCTCCAGACGGACGTCGAGCTCGCCGCCGGTGTTGCGCATGGCCTGGAAGGCGTTGGTGCAGAGGTTCATGAGCACCTGGTAGATTTGCGTGGGGTCCACCATGACGCAGGCCGGCTCGGCCGTGACTGTGGCGTTCACAGTGATGTTACGTGGCAGCGAGGGCTGGAGCAGGTTCACGGTGTCGCGTACGTGCTCGGCTAGGTCCGTGGGCTGGAACCCTTCCTGCGACGGCCGGCTGAAGGCCATGATCTGCTGCACGAGGCGCTTGCCGCGGCTGGCCGCGCGGATTACGCGTTCCAGGTCCTTGCCTGCGTCCGTATCCGGCTCCACGTCCATCAGCGCGAGCTCGGCAGAGTTCATGATGGATGTGAGGATGTTGTTGAAATCGTGGGCAATGCCACCGGCCAATGCGCCGATGGCCTCCATTTTTTGCGACTGCAGCAGCTGCCGCTCCAGGTTGATCTCACGGGTCATGTTCTCGGCCGTGGAGAGGGTGCCCACCACCTTGTTGTTGGCGTCGTAGAGCGGCACCTTGTTCATTTCCAGCCAGAGGGTCTCTCCGCCCGGGCCGCTCAGGCTGATGCGCACGCGGAAGCGCGGCTTTTCCGAGAGGAGCACCTCGCGGTCCAGGGCCGCCACCCATTCCGTGAATCGGCCTTCCTTCATGATGTGATAGTCGGTCTTGCCCATCACGTAGTCCGGACCCTGGATACCGAAGAACTCGGTGAAGGAGCGGTTCGCGCCCAGGTAGCGGCCGTCGAGATCTTTCCAGCAGACCAGCTGCGGTATGGAGTCCATCAGAATTTCCTGGAAGGACAGCTGATTGATGATCTTTCGTTCGATACGGCGGCGCCGCAGGATGTTGATGGCCAGCATGACAAGGGCAAAGGTTAGCAGCACGAAGGAGACGAGCAGGGACCAGAAGAGATCCTTGCTGACCTCGTAGAACGCCTTGGGGGCGTCCACGATGATGGAGTCCGGCGGCAGCAGGTCCTGCGGGATATGGAACTGCATCAGGCGAGGGTAGCTGAATATATACTGATTTTCTGTTTTTTCGATTATGGGCAGCGAGGAGATGGGCACTCCCCGCAGCAGCTCGGCTACGTACTTGCCGGCCTCATACCCCTGGGTGTGGCCGGAAATGAGCTTTCCGCCAACGCTGCCGTGGCCCAAAAGAAAATTCCAGTTGGAGTACACGGGCCGATCCGTGGCTTGGCTGACGATCTCCAGGACCTCGCTCGCATCGTACACGGAGCCCTTCACCTTATAATAGGATGGGATGAGGTAGAGAATCGCGTCCGGCGGCAACTCCTTGATGCCGTTCAGAATCGGGTCGAGGGAGGATGAGGTGATGTAGTCGAAGGAAAAGATGTCTCCCAGCTCTTTGGACGCGCTGATCACCTGATTGCGGATGGCCAGCCCGGTGATGGAGGAGTCGCCGACCACCACAACGCGTTTGGCCCAGGGATGGAACCGCTTGGCCAGGCGCAGCGTCTCCACGATGTCCACGTTCTCCAGCACGCCCGTGACGTTTTCGCCGATCAGGGCTTCGCGCTCCACGTCGTTGACGCCGCAGAACACAATAGGCACGCCGGGGAAGAGCGAGTCCCGCCAAGACAGCGCCAGGCGCACGGCCAGGTTGTCCGTCGCCACGATGACCTCGAAATTCTGGTCGGCGTACTTGGAGCGGAGTAGCTCGCGGTAGCGCTCGTGCACAAGCGGCGTTCTGGCCCGTTTGCCGTCGAGATACTCGATGTGCAGATCCACATGGACCTTCTCATCGTGCAAGGCGTCCCGCACGCCGTCCAGGATGTTGTCCGACCAGCTGTAGCCGTTGTGATAGGAGTTGAGGAGCAGGACGGAGTGCTTGGGGGGCGCGGTTATCTCCACGCACCAGGCCGGAGCGGCTGCAAGGACCAAGAGGGCGCACAGGGCGGCCAGGAGTATATGGGGGGATGCGGCTTTTTTCATATGGTGGTTTGTTCCGGAAGGCCCGGCGCGGTTCACGCCGGGCCGGTTTTTCAGGCGATTATGGAGCCGTCCGCATCGACGGTTCTGGCCACGCCGGTCAGGAGCATGGCCTGCACCAGCTCTATGCGCATCTTCTCCAGCAGTGCGGAAACGCCTTCCTGGCCGCCGCCGAATGCACCGGTGATGATGGGCCGGCCCACGAGCACGGAGTCCGCGCCCAGGGCCAGGAGCTTGAGCACGTCCGCGCCGGAGCGCACCGCGCCGTCGGCGAAGATGGTGATCTTGCCGGCCACGGCCTTGGCGATGTCGGGCAGCACCTCGGCCACGCCCGGCGTGTGGTCGAGCACGCGGCCGCCGTGGTTGGAGACCACAATGGCGGCGCAACCGGCCTGCGCCGCGGCCTCGGCCTCGTTGGCGGTCATGATGCCCTTGAGGATGAACGGCAGGGAGGTGGAGGCCACGAGCTCCCTGATTTCCTCGACACTCTTGGGGCCCACGGGCTGGCCGAACTGGGCCATGGTCACCAGGCCGGCTCCGTCCACATCCACGCCCACGGCCACTGCGCCAGCCTCTTCCGCCCGGCGGATGCGCGCGATGATCTCGTCCTGGGCGCGGGGCTTGATGATGGGCACGCCGCGGCCGCCGTTCTTGACCATGGCCTGGAGGCCACTGTCGAACATCTGGGGATCGGCGCCGTCGCCGGTCCAGGCCAGGGTGCCGGCCTTGGCTGCGCCGGCGAGCACGATATCGCAGAATTCCTCCTCGCTCATGCCGCCGCCTATGTTATAGCTGACGCCGGTCATGGGCGCGATGTGCACAGGGGAGGCCAGGTCCAGGCCAAAGCAGGAGACGCCCGTGTCCACCTCGGTAACGCCGTGCAGGGTGCGCATGGCCAGCCGGACCGCCTCAAGGGCGCGGTAGTTGGCCTTGAAGGAGTTGCCGGTGCCGGCGCCGCCCATGCCGGGCACTTCGCCGGCGCAGACGCGGCCGTCGCACACGGCGCAGACGCGGCAGTATCCTTTGAGTCGTTCACGGGCGGTGGCGCGCATTGCCTTGAAATCCATGGAGAGCCTCCTTTCGGAAAATTCGTGACGCGGCGCGAGGGCAACGCGGCCGCGGGAGTAGGTACGCGTATGGCGTTATCCGCCATACCCATAGCAAGTATCGGTCCCGCGCGACGCCCGATCAAGAAAGATAAGGCGGAATCCGCCCGAGACAAGGGTTGCCGGGTAGAGCCGACTCGGCCTTGAAGGTGGGTGTCCGAAAAAAAGGACCGTCGGAACGCGGGAACGGAGTCAGCCTGTCCGAAAAATCGGACGGCGTCAATCCGCCGGGGAGGAGGCCGAAGCTGAACGCGGGAATGCTGTCAAAAGGCAGGGAGAATTATTGTGCACCGCAGCCCGGACGATGTGGGCAAGCGCTGCGAAGATTCGCAGCTGGGAGGATTATGCGCTGGAATCAGCCCTTGTGCGCGACCACGATGTCCTGGAAGTGCGGGCTGCCGATGGCGCGCCAGTTGCCTGCCGAGAAGCGGGTGATCGTGAGGCCGTTGACCGCATAGATGTTCCGGATGAAGCGTTCCTCGTAGGCCACGGCGTCTTCCTTGCTTGTCGGGTCCTCCACGTAGAAGGAGCCGTAGGCGTGGGAAAAGGCCGGGGTGGTGTGGCCTTGGCGGGCCGGACCGCGGGACTCGTCGTCCATGAGGAAGTAGGTGATGAAGGCGCGGCCGCCCGGAGCGAGCACGCGGCTGATCTCCGCCGTATAGTTGGCCAGGTCGGCCGGCAGCATGTGGGTGAAGACCGAGTTGAGCACCACCACGTCGAACGAGGCATCGTCGTACGGGAAGACGAAGTCCGCGGCGCGGGTGGGGACAAAGGGATTGTAGACCGAGTTGTATACGTCCACCGTGCGGAAGTGGAAGTTCGGGTGCCGCGGCGTCACGTTCTCCTGGCACCACTCCACGCCAAAGGGAAAGATGTCGAACCCTTCGTAGGAGCCCTCGGCGCTCAGGTAGCCGGTCAGCGCGGCGGCGATGCGGCCGGCGCCGCAGCCCACGTCGAGCACGCGATCGGACGGCAGCAGGCCGGCCCAGTTTCTGAGCTGCATGACGATGCTCGCGCCGATCTTCTCGAAGTCGCCTCCGCCAAAGCAGATGCGTAAATCTTCCGGTGGGATAAGGGCAGGATCGAGTGTGGGCAGGGCGGTGTTGCTGGCTTCCATGACAGGTTCTCCTGGGGAAATTTATGTACCAATGGAAGGGATAAGCAAGGAGAATGCCAGGAAGAAAATACCGCCCCGGAGTGAAGGCCGGCGCGTTCTTGTCGGCAGGAATCCTGGACGCGCAGGACCGAGGGGCCGCCGTATCGACATTCAAGGGGAACACGCTACAATCGGTCATGGCCTCGCGCGTTCCCCGAACATCACATATCCTTCTCTGCCTGCTGGTTCTTATGGCTGTACCGACACACGGCGTTGTGTTGGCCGCGGAGGCGGTCGGCGACTCACCCTGTCTGCGCATGGCCAGGGAGCGCATGGACGGCCTTGCCGGGAAACGGGCCGACCGGGTGGCGTGGTACGCCGCGTCGAGCTGCGCCAGATCACGCGCCGTGCTGGCCGGGAGCCAAGGCGCTTCGCCTGAGCTGCGGGAGCAGATTTGCCGGCGCGAGGTGTTGGCCGGTTCCTTTACCAAGACCTGCGTCTACTTCAGGGACGTGCTTTGCCCGGAGGTGTACGAGCCGTGCGCGGACTGGGTGCGGGAGCAGTATGCACGCTGCGTGGCCGGAGACCTGGAGTGGTTCCAACCGGTTGGGCAGACAGGTGAGGGCGACACCTCGCAGCAGTGAGCCCCGACCGGACGCGCCATGGGCGAGGCAGCGCCGGCCGCCTCAGGGCAGGATGTGCGTGAGGATGTCTCCCGTGCGCCAGCCATGCGCCAAGGCTATGCATCCCACAATGAACAGGGCTGTGCCGACGAGTGTGAGAAGCACGGCGATGAGCTTCTCTACGAGCATGTTGAAGACATTGACGGCGCGGCTGGCGGCATTGCCATCCGGCGCGTCCAATGTGGAGAGGGCTGCGCCGGCGACGGTGCCAGCCTGGGCCGAGGCCAGCCACACCCCGCCCACTGCCGCAATCGAGCCCGGATGGCTCCCGATCCACGCGGTAAGCGCCTCCGAAAATCCGAACATCCAGGCCCCCAGGGCGGCAAGCGCCACGCAGCAGAGCAGGGCGGCTGAGAAACCGCGCGACACGGCCTGAAAGCCGTACACGTAGACGTGGGTTCCGTAGTTGCTGGTGCGGACGTTGTCGCGGCGTTCCAGAATGGACTCGACGGAGAAACAGAGGCCGGCCACGCACAAGGCGAACAACGACACGACAAGCACACCGTCGCTTTGTTGCCGGGTGAACAGGGCCAGCCCCAGCAGGCCGCACACGGCGGCCAGGATACCGAGCCTGGAAAGAAGCGTGGGCAGTTGGGTGAACTGTTGCATCCGGCGCTCCTCTGGCCTGCGCCTGCACCCGACAGGCCCGGGTCCAGCCGGCTAGCCCCGTATCGGGCTGTGGATGCGCACGGAATCGCCGCCGTGGGTCTTGCCGGCGTACAGGGCTTTGTCCGCGCGCTGCACCAGGTGGTCCAGGTTCTCGCCCTTGATGAGCTGGGCCACGCCGCAGCAGATGGTGACGGCCCGTCTGGGGTCGTCCGGTTGGGCGTCTGCCCCGGCGAAATCCATCTCCTTGATGGCGCGGCGGATGCGCTCCGCCACCATGACCGCATCCTGGGATGTGCCCTCGGCCAGCACGATGAACTCGTCGCCACCCCAGCGGCCCAGCATGTCCGTGGGCCGGATGTTCGACGAAATCTTCTCCACAACCTGCTCCAGTACTTGGTCGCCTACCTTGTGGCCAAGCTCGTCGTTCACGGGCTTGAAGGAGTCGAGGTCCATAAGAATGACGCTGCACGGCCTGTTGTAGCGTTCCAGGGCGTACGCGGACTTGCTGAACTCCTTCTCGAAGCCGCGGCGGTTCGACGCGCCGGTGAGCTCGTCGGTCAGCGCCAGGGACTCCACCCGCAGCTGGTAGCTGTTTATCATATAGATAGTGAGCAGAATGATGACGATGGACGCGGCAACGCCGATTACTATGGTGCGCATGAAGTTCATCCGCGCGATCTGCATGGCCGACGCCTCGTCCTGCTCCACGAACAGCAGCCATTCCAGCTCTGGAATGTAGCGGACGGTGAGCAAGATGTTCTTGCCGTCGCGTTTGAACTGGAAGTTGCGCGGCTCGTTCCGTGTTTTCAGGATGTCGTCGGCGATGGCGGCCATGTCCGAATGGTGGATATCCAGCTGTTCTATCAGCTTTTTCTGCAGATGGACCTGCACCATGCCGTTGGGGGCCACCAGATAGATGGAGCGGTGGTACTTGTGCTGGTACTCGGCGATGAGGTTGCGGATCTCGTCGATCTTGAGGCCCACGCCGGTCACGCCCAGCAGACGTCCATCCTTGTCCGAGACGCGGAAGTTGAGAAACACCGTGAGGATGTTGTCCGAGGCTTCGTCGGTGTCCACGTCGAGGTCGTGCTCTTTTCCGGACGCGATGAAGTCGTAGTACCACTGGTCGTGGGCGTTATCCGGTTTGATGTACTTATGAACGCCCATGTAGTGATAGTAGGTCAGCGTTTTCGCGGACACGAAGAACGTGGAAAAGTAGCCGAACTTGTTACGAATCTGGCGAAGATAGTTGGTGATCTGGGAGAGATCTTTTTCGCCTTCTTTGGTCCAGTCCTTGAGAAAGCTGTCGTTGGCCATGCTGGAGGCCACCATGATGGGCCGCATCAGCTCGGAGGTGATGTCCGAGTATATGTTGTCGCGGGTCAGCGGCAGGTCGTTCTGAATGATCTCCTGACGGATGGATGAACGGGTGATGGAGTAGTTCAGTGCGCTGATGCCCAGGAACGAGAACAGAAGCACCAGGGTGATGATGATAAGAAATGCATTGCGGTGTGAAACGAGCCAGGAAAACGGGAAGCGCACAGTGCCACTCCATAGAAAGGGTGAAAGACGGATTAGGGTACGTTCTGTACCACCAAAAAAAGTGAGCGAGAAGTACCGAAAAAAGGCTCGGAATTCCGGGGGGAAACTGAACCAATCGGGAATGGAATCAAATACGGTGCAAATAGTGCTGAATGTTCCACCCGGAGCAGGAACGGCGCGGCAGGTGCGCACCGCGAGGGCGACGTCACTACCCGAGCGAAATTACGATGGCGCAGGCGTCGCCCCGGAGAACACCAGCCCACCGCCCGAAAGATGCACCCCGTGGAGGCGTGGAAGAACCGGCCGGAATACCCGAACGGCATGCTCCGGCAGGCATGGAAATGGCAGCGTCTGCGCCCGTGCCGTGCCTGATAACCCCCTGCTTTCTGCCCTTCATCATGGCATGCGGCGGGCGCTATTTTTATAAGGAAGTATGGAGATTTCAATGAGAAATAGTGTGCTGCCGGTCATTGCCTACGCCGCGCTCGCCCTTGTCCCGCTTGCCGTGGTCACGGTGTTTGGATCTCTGGGCGGCTATGCCGACTACATCTACGAGCTTGGCCGGTCCTTCGCGCTCATCGTCTTCGCCGTGCTCTTGCTCCAGCCTGTCCTTGCCGGCCGGTTCCGGGAGATAACAGAGCCGTACGGCCTGGATATGGTTGTGAATTTCCACAAGTATATGGGCGTGACGGCTCTCTGTCTGATCATCGCCCACCCCCTGCTCCTGGCCTTGGGCGGGCGCGGGCTCAAGCTGCTCACGTCCCTCAGCGTGCCGTGGGAGATCTGGCTGGGCAAGGCAGCGCTCCTGCTGCTCCTGATCCAGGCCGGGGCCTCGCTCTTCCGCAAGCGTCTTGGCCTCGATTTCGAGCGCTGGCGACGCCTGCACGACATCCTGGCTCCCACGATCCTGGTGCTCGCCGCGGTGCACAGCTACTTCATCGGCGGCGACCTCAAGTATGTGCCGGGCATGCGCGAGCTGTGGGTGGTGGCGCTGCTGGGCTCGGCCGGGGTGTTCGTTTACCACCGGTTCATCAGGCCCAAAAGGCTGCCGCGCTACACTGTGCGCTCCGTGGAGCCGGCGGCGCAGAATGTCTGGACCGTGACTCTGGCGCCGCCGGATGGTCGCTCGCCCCGCTACGAACCGGGCCAGTTCCATTTTCTTACCTTCCGCAGCGACCACGTTCCCGAAGAGGAGCACCACTTCACCATCTCCTCCAGCCCCACGGAGGCGGCGATCATCGCCTCCACCATCAAGGAGTCCGGGGACTTCACCCGCCATGTGGGCTCCATCGCCCCCGGCGATACCGCCCGCGTGCATGGGCCCTTCGGCAGGTACTCCTACGTGTTTGAGGACGCGGAGGTTCCCCTGGTGTTCATAGCCGGCGGCATCGGTATCACGCCGCTGCGCGCCATGCTCCGCCATATGGCCGATACAGGCGCGGACCGCCGGGTGGCGTTGCTCTACGCCTGCAAGACCGAGGCGGACATCGTGTTCCGCGCGGAGCTGGACGCCCTGGTCGAGGGCGACAGGCCGCGGCTGGACGTGACCTACGTGCTGAGCAGGCCGGACGAGGGCTGGAGCGGCTCCCGCGGACACATAGACACGGCGCTTATCCGCGAGTGTTGCGCCGGCATGCTGGATGAGGCGGTGTTTTTCGTCTGCGGTCCGGAGGGCATGGCCAAGGCAGTGCTCGGTTCGCTGACCGAGCTCGGCGTGCCCATGAGCCGCATCCGCCGCGAAGAGTTTCTGCTGCTGGATTGAGAAGGAAGACGCCATGAGAAAGAAACGCATGCAACGGGCCTGGGCCATTGTCGTCGCAGTGCTGGTGGTCTGCGCCGTGGTGATGACGTGGCTGCGCATAGCGTAGGCCAGAGCTTTCGGGGTCATAACGAACCAATATTGCAAGAGTATGAAAGGAGTGACAATGCGTACGTTTTATTCCGCACTCGCCGCCATCGTGTTCGGCCTGGTGTTCTGGCTGGGCCCGGCTGGGCTGGACGCATCCGACATGCCACCGGCGGATGGGCCCGCTCTTTACAACTATCTGACCAAGCAGGACCCCTACGAACAGTGGGAGCTGTGGCCGGGAACGCACGCCATGCAGGAAGGCTCCCGCGCCCATGGCGAGTTCGTGAACATCTACGTGAACAAGCTGGCCCTGGAGTCCATCCAGGCCGGGCAGATGCCAGTCCAGGAAGGCTCCATCGTGCTCAAAGAGAACTTCGACCCGTCCAAAACCCTGACGGCGGTGACCCTGATGTACAAAAAGGCGGGCTTTGATCCGGACAACGGTGACTGGTTCTACCTGTCCTACGCGCCGGATGGAACTATCCAGGCCGAGGGCAAGGTAGGCGACTGCATGGACTGTCACGCTCGGGTTGCGAACAAGGACTGGCTGTTCAGCTGGAAGTAACCTCCCGGCTTCACGCCACTGCGGCAGGCCTCCTCCTGGCGAGGAGGCCGTCTTTTTGCCGCATAGGCCGATGAACCGGGAAAGGGAGACGACATACGATGACTTTGAACGCAAGTGATTTGAAAGAGTTGCAGGATGATCTGGAAGAGCGGCGCACCATGCTCCTGAACCAGAGGCAGACGCTGGCGGAACGCCGGCAGGAACTCCACGTCGAGCAGGCCGAGCCCGAGGAGATGGCCCGCAACGAAGACGAACGCCGCGCCCTTTCTTCCATGCAGGACCGCATGGACGACGAGTTCGTGCTGGTGGACGAAGCCCTGCAGCGCATTGCCAACGGCAGCTATGGACATTGCCTGGACTGCGGCAAAGAGATTTCCCAGGATCGCCTGCGCGCCAAGCCCTGGGCGCAGTACTGCCGCAGGCATGTCGAAGCACACGAGGGGGAGCCCGGAACCGAGGCCGAGGAAGGCGAAGGCGTGACCCTTCCGGACGAGTTCGTCGGGCTGGACGACGCGGCCATAGCTCTGCGGGTGGTGGATGCGCTTAACTACGACGGACGCGTGTCCATGGACTCATTGGACGTGGAGTTCACCGGCGGCCGTCTCCGGCTCAGCGGCATGCTGCCCGGCCACGATGCGCACGAGGCCCTGCGCAACGTGGTGCGCGAGGAGCTCGGGTTCGAGGACTATGTGGACGACACCCGCGTGGAACGTCCGCTCAATCCGCCGAGAAGAACGAACCGTACAATCCCGGAGCGCGAGACCGAGGAGGAAGAGCTGTTCCAGGGTGAGGAGATAGAGACCGATCCGGACGCGGCCGACGAAGAGGGCGAGGTCCTCGACCCGTCGGATACGTTCCACTCCGAGGAGTGAGCAGGGCAGACGCCATCTATCTGGGTGGCGTCAGCGCATGTGCTGTCTTTGTGGAAAGAGAATTGGCGCGCCAGGGATGCGCCGAATTATGAGTCTATCCCACGGAAATAGATGGCATAGTATTTCTGTTATGTTGGATTGTACTCACAAAAGTACTCACAATTTTTTCTGCTCGGTATCGGACGTCATCGGACTAAGTAGCCCTGATTGTCTCCGGCATAGTAGGTCAACGTTTTGTGTTTCGAGGACCATGAAATATAACTCCATGAAGGTTTGACATCCATCTCCATGGGGTTATTTCCCAAAACAGGGAGACAGCTCGAATATGAACTTGGTTTTTCAACTCAACTTCGCTTGAATCTGAGCGAAAATATCTCGCCCCGCTTCATCTTCATTCACCCCAAGCAGGAAAAGGCATCGTCCGCCGCTCTTGGCTTCCCAGAGCTTGCCGATGTTGTCCTTTTCGCGAGTGTCGGCAGTGTCCTGGATATGCCTGCCTTTGTACTCCACCGCTAAGAGCCGTCCGTCTTCAAGCTCGGCAACAAAGTCCGGATAGAAAAAATCTGTTGAGGTCGGCAGCCTGAAAGAAAACTCTTTGCCCCAAGGCAGGTTCCGGACCCAATGCTTGACCTCTTTTGCGGCGTCGATGGCTTGGGCACAGTGGAATTCCTCAGAGCCGTCCTTCAGGTCCCGGATACGATCATTCCCGTAATAATGCTTCTTGAATCTGTATGCCCCTCGATAGGACTCGCCAGCAGAAGGATAGGGGCTATTCCTGAAATCAAAGCTGAATGAAAAGCTCGTTTCGACCGTTGCCCCACCCTCAAGCAAGGTGGCCTGAAATCCCCTCGCGTATGCCTGTTGCCGATACCGGCGAATCTTCTCGAAGAGAGCTTTTGCAAGAAGGAACTTCGCCCGGACCAGCGCAAGAATATCAAAGTCGCCTGAGTTTAGTAGAGAAGCCACGCAACGGCGTATGAATTCGAGCATGACTTCCTGGCGGAACTCGGCTCCCTCGCCCATTTTGTGAAGCTCTTTGTCCAGCCAACGCACAAGGCGCGGTTCGTCCCACCTGTCGCTCAGGTAGCCGCGTTGATAAATCGGTGTTTCATCCGCAAGCGAATACTCGACCTTGTTGCCCTTGATATCGAATTCAAACGTCCTGGATTCTTCGTTGTAAACGAACTCATTGCCTTCGAATTGGGCAGGATAGTCGAGCAAATCCCAGCCGTGCAGTTCCAAACACAAATCCGGGCTTGCTAGCTCCAGATCGCCTTCGACCATGACGCCCAAAAGCGGCACGGCGAATCCCACCCCTTGTTCATACGGGGGCAGTTCCCGTTGAAACTTGTAACGATGGATTTCGATGGTTCTGCGGGTCTTTGGTTGCTCCGATTCGGGAAACGCGCTTACGAGTTCTTCAACCTGGTCTTGGGAGATATCCCCGGCAATTCGTATTTGATACTTGCCATCAACTTCTTGGATGTGGAGCCGATCCCCGTCAAAACTGTTCACCCTGCTCAGGTCGGGCATTGCTTCCGCTTCAAGCACCAAGGCCGGCGGCTCCTGCAAGACCCTTCCAAGAGGGGTGTCTTCAAAACCCTCAAAGGTTCCTTGCATCGGATAGATGTTGTCGAGCGCTTCTTCGTCTTCAAAGCCCATGTTGATGAGCTTGTCATGCATTTCCTGAGCAGCTTCGGCAAATCCGGGTGAAATGACATGGGCATACGCCTTGTTCAATTCCTCGATCTGCCGTCTCTTGGCGTAGGGCATGCGCATGACCCGGCCAAGCAACTGTTCGATGTCCACGGCGGAGCGGACACGCTGCGCTGAACAGAAGACATACGCAAAAGGACAATCCCAACCTTCTTTTAGGGCCTGGATGGTGATGACGTATTTGATCGGACAACGCTTGTCGTACAGGTTGATGCCGTCCAACTCGCGTTGGTTGCCTGTGGCGATAGCGATTGAGGATTCTGCGACATTCTCATTTTCCATGAGGTGCGCTTTAATGACTTCGACGGTTGCTTCACCGTCTTTGGGCTCCGCCTGTATCAGGGCAATGGGCCGGATATAGTTGGCATCTCCTGTGGCGAGTGCTTCCAGCTCCCGGCGCTCAGTCACCGCCCTGTTCACGGCGTTGCGCCAGTTCTCATGCTCGGTCAGCATGAAGGGCAGCTTGACCATTTCTTCCGCTTTCAACTCGGTAGGCGTCACTCGGTACAATACATTGCCCGTAATGGGCGTAGCCGTGAACTCGATAACGCAGGATGGGTTGATGCGTTCAACAGTCTCTGCGGAAAGGGAGGTGGTGGCTTTGTGCGCCTCATCCATGATGATGAGCGGGCGATGATAGTGCAGAATATTGGCGAAGGAAAACTTTATGGTGCCGTCTTCCGCTTTCTCCAGTCCTGGCATACCCGAAGGAATTTTGGCGAAATGTGGCTCGAAGTTTTCGTTGTGGGCGTAGATTCGCCTCTCTTCAGTCTTTTTAACACGAAGAGTCTGGAGTGTTCCGACGATGACGCTTACTTTGTCTTCCAGGTCCTTGGGTCTGATCTGCGTTACTTCATCAATATCGAAGACAGAGACGCGACCATCAAAAGCATTGTCTATCGCTTCACGGTAGGGGTGGTCATTCTGCTTGAGCGCTTCGATAGTCTGTTCGCGAATCGTGTTCGTGGGGACCAGCCACAGCACCACCGGGTATTCCTGCTCAAGATATGCCCTGGCAGCGACCTCGATAGAATGCGAGGCAAGTACGGTCTTGCCGCCACCCGTGGGCAAACGCAGACACACATACGGCACGCCGTCCATGCCACGCCGAATAAGGTAGCTCTGTTGTCCCGTGTCTGTTGGATGGGCCGCTATGAATTCTTCAAACGCCTTTTTCGGATCGCCGGAAAGGCGGGCGTTTTCTAAGTACGTCTCCAGGGCCTTCAATGCTTCGTGCTGGTACGTCTTGAGCTGGAACATGGGCTACCGGGCCTTGATGTCGTATGGAATATGCTTGAACGTAATGCGCTCTTTCTTGAGCCGTGCTTCGCCAAACCGGCAGCCTTCGCCGTAGATGACTTTCGGGCCATCGTGTTCCGGCAAGTTCTTCAAAATGGGCGTGGTCAGCACGTTGCCGCCGTCAATTGTCTTGTCTCCGAGGATGCCATTGAACAGTAGGTAATAGGCTACGCCGTCATGGATGCCCAGAAGCGGAGAATCCGGCGTGCCAGTGTAAGGGCTTCTGACCTCGCAGAACCAGATATGAGCAGCCAGGGCAGGGAAACGGATTGCGGGATTGATTCGCCCGGCTTCGTCAAAGACCGGCTCGCCCAAGCGGTAGAAGCGGAACGATCCCCCGCCTTGCCAGTTGACGGCCTTCGAAATACCCCCCTGTTCGCCTTCAATTACACGTTGCAAACGAGGAATGCATAAACTCGCAGCATGTTCACCGTTTTCAATACCAATGTACTTTCGATTCATTTTGTGGGCAACAGCAGCAGTCGTTCCAGAACCAAGAAACGAATCTAGAACTACTTCTCCTGGCTCAGTAAAAAGACTTAAGACTCTCTGTATTAAGGATTCAGGCTTTTTCCCTTTGGGAAACTTGACTCCGCCTTCATTGTGCAAATTGTTTGATAGTAGATCGTCCCATAAGTTTGTTAATGGTTCTCCTGACACTAATTCCCCATCAATCTCTTTTAATTTGCTTTTATAAAAAAGCCATCTTTTCCCATCCTTAAGGTAAATGTCCGAATAACCTTCACGGGATTGGAGGAAAAGTGTTTCAGGATGCTGTTTTGATAAATCTATTATATTGCGTGTCCCTTGACCGACGCTGTTATAAGCTGGAGAAACAGACTGAACAACGCGATGTGCATTTTTCATAACAAAATTGTTTGTTACTTCTTCATAGTTATCACCAAGCTCTTTTTTTAAGTTAGATTTTTTGATGCCAAGCTCTTTCGCTAAAGCCTGAGAAAGGGGAATTAGCTTCCAATCCTTATAGTTAGCATCATAGTTTTCTATGTAGGATGAATAGCGCTTGTCTCTATCCCTTTTGGTGTAAACCTTGTTAGGAACCCAGGAGCTTAATTTGTCCTTGGCATATATAAGTAGATAGTTGGTTACAGTCACGACCCCAGGGTTGATGGATTTATGGCCGACGGCAGCTCCCTGCCTAAAAGTACAAAGGTTGATTCTGTTTACTCTGCCAAATATTTCGTCTAATATAATAGTACAATATGCTAATTCTTCATCATCTAGGTGGACTACTAATGTTCCAGACACGGAGAGTAAGTCCCTGATTAGCTCAAATCTTGCGTACATCATTCCTAGCCAAATTGAGTGCTCTATGTTGTCGTCATAGTGTTCAAATGCCTGGCCAGTATTAAATGGGGGGTCAACATATACGCACTTCACCTTACCTGCATAAAAGGGCAAGAGCGCTTTCAAGCCGTCCAGGTTATCCCCCTGGATCAACATGTTCTCGGTATGCGGATCATCGCCGTATGTCTCGACCGCCTCAAGTAGCCGGTAGGGCGCTTGGGCGGAAGCAGCCAGGTCCTTTTCGCGTGTCAACCAATGGAGCGTGGGCATGTATCAATCAAGCCTTGCGGCGGTTAGGGGTGTGCAGTCGGCAGTCTGGACAGGTCAGGCACGAAGCAGCCCAGGGATTAGCCGTGCCGAATTCAGCAAGGGAATCCAAGCATGAAATATTGGGGCAAACCGCCACAGATTGATAGATGACGCGATGATTCAGGTCAATGGAGAGGGCGCGGCGGGTAATCTCATGCTTTGAACGCCAACCACGGCGAGGTCGATATGCTACAGCGGGAATATCTTTCTGGTGGCACTTTGGGGTAGAAGGGCGCTTACGAGTTGGCAAGGCATCTGTTCTTTCCTGCTTAATGCGTGGCAGGAGCCGGGGAACGAGAGCAGGTAATCGAAAAATTAGTCGTATTCATGCTTAGCGTGTTGCCACTCGCGAAATCATACGCCATTCTGCTCTAAAGGGTTTGATTTGCCAGAGGGCTCAAAACATTATGCGATGTTCATTTGTCGTATGGCATGAACCAAAGCAAGTTCTTCATGAAGACTCATTCTTCTGGGGATTGCCAGGAAAATCTAAATATTGCGCTGGACTCAACTGGAGAAGCAGCACTGATGACAATGCCACCAGTTTATTATCATCTTGGCGAATTCCCTCCAAAAGAAATTGATTGGCGCAGGCTTACACCTCTGATTGGGCCTGCCAATGCAAGCTTAGCCCGCTATGATGGGTTGTTGTCTGCAATTCCCAATGCCCATATATTGCTCTCTCCTCTCACTACCCAGGAAGCGGTACTCTCTTCTAAGATTGAGGGAACACATGTTACAATTGGAGAAGTTCTAGAGATTGAAGCAGGTAGGCAGTCAGAATCTATAACCCAGCCGCGTCGTGATGACGCTGAGGAGGTGTTGAACTACCGCAAGGCCATGATGGCTTGTACGCATGAATTGAGAGAACGACCTCTTTCACAACAGATTTTAAGGGCAGCTCACCATATACTTATGCAAGGAGTGAGGGGGAGAGATAAATCTCCTGGAAATTATAGAACTGACCAAAATTGGATTGGTCCCAAAGGCTGCTCAATTGAAGAAGCCAGCTTTATTCCTGTTGCTCCTGAACACCTTCAGTCCAGCATGGATGAGTGGGAGCGTTATTTGAGCAGTACTGATGAGCTGGATATTCTGGTTCAGTTAGCTATTCTTCATGTGGAGTTTGAGGCGATTCATCCATTTAAAGATGGAAATGGCCGTTTGGGGCGGATGCTGATTCCGTTGTTCCTTTATCAACGTAAGCTTCTCGCGAGCCCTGATTTTTATATGAGTGCCTATCTGGAGGCAAACCGCGAAGATTATCAAGAAAAACTCAGAGCAGTCTCTCGGGAAAACGACTGGACGGAGTGGTGCATTTTTTTCCTGCGTGGAATTCGTGAACAAGCCGGTGAGAACGAACGAAAAGCCCGTGAAGTCCTCGCTCTCTATGAACGTGTAAAGCACCAGGTAGTCGATCTAACACACTCCCAGCATTCTATTCGGGCTGTGGATTTCATATTTGATAGCCCCATTTTTTCAACGACATCATTCATTCAAAGCTCAGGTATTCCAAAGCCGACGGCCAACCGTATTTTGACCCTTCTTCGAGGTGAAAACATTCTGCTTCAGATTCAAGCAGGGAGCGGGCGGCGTCCGGCTATCTATGCCTTTCGAGACCTACTGAACGTTGCGGAAGGGCATAATGTCTTCTGAGTCTCACCCGTAAGACATAACGGCACTTTTGTCTCACGTTCTAATCTATTTGAGACAAAAGTGTTTTGGTGGGTATTTGGTGAGACAAAAACTTCCTGCCTGCTTCAAGCCGGCCAAAGGTATTCCACTTCTTGCCCGCTACCGCGTTTTGCCGAGTGACTCGCGAAAAGGCATGGCGGTTACGGTATCTAGCGCGGCTAAGATATTTCCCAATAATTTTAGTATGTTCGCTGTGTTGTGACCGGACGCAGAGCGCTCTCAGAATTACAGTTAATACACACCGAAAAGGCTCAAAGCGCGTAATTACCCCCCCCACCCCTCATTTTGGCAGAGCGAAAAATTGAGAGTGGCACCGGTTTTTGAAGGAAGAGCCCTAGACTTTTGATACCCCCCAGGGGAGAGGGGCATGTCAAAGTTCACAGCTCTTGCCCCAAGGACCGGTTGCAAAGTCTCGTGTGCAGTTTCTCGAAAAAACAGGGGTGGTTTTTCGAGGTCTGTTTTGTCTCGCATTGTCCCGGTTCGCGAACAATATTTCACGTCGAATCAGCTATGTAGGACGCGGTCTTCTCGCGCGTATATGCTCAAAAATACGGAAAGTGTCCCGCTATGTTCCGGTTTGCAGCCGGGCCGGCCATGCTCGGCACGTATCAACCTTCCCGCACCTCTCCGTACACCAGGAGCGATAGAGCCAAGCGCCGCCGTAGTCCGGACAGGGGGCTAGGTGGGGATACTCACGCATGAGGGCGTTTTCCTGGAGTTCTTCCACCAGGGCGTGCTTGTTCGCCTTGGCAAGGACAAGCACGGCTTCGGCCTCAGACTTCTTCACCCTGTCCAAGCCGGTAAGGCGTAACCGCCCACCTTTGAGGTGGACGGCAACGCCGTGTTTGTGGAGGTCATCCACGAGGCTCATATCTCCACCTCTGCGGGGCCATCCCAAAGTGCTGCGTCCTCCGTTTCCATAAGGCGGCTCAAGACATCATGCTTGTGTTCTAAATCGCGTGGAGAAACGTCCGACACGTCCGATATGTCCGTATCCCTTGCGCCATGGGTGTTTTTGGTCTGGACGTCTTCATGCTCACATGTCCGAAACGTCCGGGGGCCGTCTTTGGGCTGGACATGTTGGACGTCCGTTAATCCACATGTCCCGGTTGAGGTGCCGCGCTGTTGCTGGCTCTGGGACATGTGGGACGTTTCGGACGTCTGCTTAGGGAGTAATCCTTCAAGGCGCTCGATGTCGTCCGGGGTGAGAACCACACCACGGCCTTTCTTGTCGGGTAGATGCTGCGAGTGAAGCCCTAGCTTTGAGTACGCCTTGCCCACTGCACGCGGGTCTACTTGGTAGCGTTTGTCCATGCCGTCATTCACCGCCTCAGTGATTCGAGCCGTAGGCAGCATTCCGCCGGCCACTTCAGCCTTGAGCGTGATGATTGCAGCGGCAACTCGCTTATCTAAAGGCGAGGCAGTTGTTACACCTTGTGATTGTCGAATAATCGCCCATACGCTGGCCAACTCGCCCTTGAACCATTCCGCCAAGGTAAGAGCCCGATTCATTGTGTCGAGTTGCACAGGCTCCAATTCGTTGCCATCTTCGGCAGCAGCCCATAGGCAGTGGAGGTTGAGAGCCAATCGAAGGGCCTGCCCTCTGAGCTTTGGCAATGCCTCCTTGTGGTCAGCATCGCTAAGCCATTGTTCATAGGCGAGCTTGTCATGCCAAGCAATGAAGGCTTTTTTTGCATCGCCAGCCACGCCAATAATTCGGGCTTTCTCGCTTGGCTCGTCTGTCATTTCATAGGACAACAGCCGCTCGGTAATCTGGTCTATGGTTTGGCGGTGGATGTCTTCAAAGCCTTCTTCCGTCCATAGCGGCGGTGCATCCTGTTCAGCGCGGACAAAGAGAATGCGCGGCAGGAAGCCGGAAACGGCGTCCAGGTCGGTGAAGATATGCGGCAACACACCGTCCTGAATCCCACCAAACAAGCTCACCGTGGCTTGTGGTATGTAGATCGTCTGCTTGTTTGTCTTTCTGGTGAGCTTCCAGGAGCTTGAATCGTATGCGGATAGCAGCCGGGTCATTGTGCCGCCTTTGTCGCCAGTACCGTACTTGTCGAAGTCCTTGAGCATTCCGGCCAACTCATCACGATACCACAACACGCCACGGCTACCGCTCATCAGAAGGGCATCGGCAACGGCCTCGATGGTCGCATCATCAACATACAGGTGTTTGCGCTGCGGTTCTTCAGGGGGTTGACCGCGTTCTTTCTTTGGGGCTTGGTCATACGCCGTCTTATCGGCCCAATATTGCGCCATGGCTTCATCGTATTCGGCCTGTAGCCGCTTTTCCACCCGGTGGATGGATCGGAAGAAGGCATTGACGCATGGCGATTTGCCCATGCCGGAGCGAGCCACAAGAGCCATGAACAGGTTTGCGTACTCGCACCAGCTTTGCTTGATGAGAATTCCCCGTGTGCGACCAATACAGGCCGCAGATAGCATAAGCATTGCCGCACTCGGGATGCTTGAGGGTACACCAAAGGCGCGTTCAGCTTGTTCGATGACGGCGCGAATCGCAGGCGGGAATACTTCAACAGGGAAAGGGGCAGGCGGGGGGACTATACGCTTGTGTTGGTAGCCCTGGTCATCTGTTTTGTCGTCTACTCCAACGGTTGGACTTGGCTTGTAAGGCGTTCCACCTGCCGGCGCAGTTCGTGGTTCGCGCATCCCACATTCAAAAGGCGAGTCTCCGCCGGGGCGGGTGAACTTGTTCCGTACTTCGCGTTCAGAGAGTCCACACCGGAGCCCGGCGCGGGTGAGTTCGTCTTCTGCCTCCTGTTGGTCTATTTCGTTTCCGGCCACAAGCTGCCCGATGCGGAATGCGGCAGTGTTCAACACGTTATCGCGTTCACCTTCCACGGCGCGAGCCACCTTGCCCGCTTCGGCTTCGAGCGCCTGCTTGCCGTATGGCGTGGTCTCGTCCGTTGCGCTCGAATCCATGACCACGATTCCGTGCTTGCTGCGTGGCGGGTCAATAATGTCGAGCAACCAAGCCGGAGCGCTAGCGGGTCCTCCTTGAGAGAGCCATTCGTACCGGCCACCGGAGGGATGTCCGGAAGGTGGAAGGATGACGTATCCGCCATCCCCTCGCACATCGATTCCGGCAGGAAGGTTGCCCCGCGAATTGCGGATTGGTCGTGATGCATCCCAGGCGAAGAAGAGTTGCCGGCCACCGCCGCCGGTACGCTGTTCGAGTCCGGTTTGTAAGGGGGCGTTCTCTTTTTCGAGCCATGCCAGGGCGGCTAGGCCATCCGCCTTGTGGCCGTTGCCGAGTGCATCCACATCCAAGACCCAGCACCCCATGACCTCGCCGGTTGGAGCACCTATCAAGGCATTCGGCCACCGCTGCCACCATGTGCGGATCGTATCCGGGTCCGTTGTCGCACCCTTGAAGCCGTTAGATGTGAATGGCCTCTTGTTCTGCGGATTGGCCGGAAATACCGGCCAATCCTTGGAAGCATATGTGAGGGTGGCACGCATCAAGCCATTTCCGATGCGTTCCTTCTGCATTGCCGCCTGCATACTATTTCACTTCAGCGCCGTTTTGGGTGAGCGCTAGCAAATCCTCACCGCGCCATGCCGTGGTACGTGAGCCAAGCTTGACCGGCTTGGGGAAGCGTCCGTCCTTGACGCCGGCCCACCATGAGCTCTTGCTGATTCCCAGGCCATCGAGCACTGCCGGCAGTCTGTAGAGCTTCCCCGCCACAAAGAATGTTTCAAAAGCCGTCATCTCTATTCCTCCATCGCCGCCTCCGTGGGCGGGTAGAAATATGAAAGGCCGCGCACGGACAACAGCGTCCGAACACGGCCATTCAGTAACTTTGGAGGAAAAATTATTCTAAGTGACAAAGAGTTACATCAACTGTCACTTGGAAACATCAGGCCATCTAGGGGGGAGCATTCCTGTGTGACCATGTTTTTTCTGAGCTCGGGCTATCCGCTGGTATATGGCATCGTAAGACGGTATCTCGTATTTATTCATAAGGAATGAAAGGCTCTCCTGTCTTACGTCATGTTCAGATGTTGTTTCATAAGCAAAGCAGTACATCTCATGTTCTAGGAGCAGCAAGAGGTCGCTTGGAGATTTAATGCCATGAAGTCCTAATGCTTTAGTAACATCTCTTGACGCTTTACTTTTATTTTTTTCTTCTAGGTATGCCCTCGCAGCAGAAAGTAATAATTCTTCAATATTTTTCCCTGAAATATTCTGTTGATAAGATTCAATTTTGCTCTCTGGGCAATCGTTTAATGTAAGTGAATTTTTATTATCTTCATCCACATATCGCCCGTATGTTGGAATGAAAGTTGGTCGATGTTTTAAGTGCAATGTAATCTTTATGTGCTCTGCAATTGCGAGGGAGGCTAGTCTGAATAAATCTTTGCAATAGGGTGGTTCCTTGAAGGAAATAGAGTCGATATGCTTTAAACGTGGTTGTATGGAATCGAAAGCTGTCTGATCTCGTGGCCCGGATATCCAGGTTTTGGCAGTTTCCAAGTCAGCTTCAAGTACATGCCAACCCTCTGTTGGTTTCTTGCCAGGTAGCCAGGATTCAAGCTCCCAGCTCCACGCGGCAACTTCCGGATTATCATCCTGTGAAAGTCCTTTGATGTTGTGCGTGGAATCTTCGATGCCAAAAAAGAATCTCAAAAAACATCCTCCAATAAACGCGTTTTTTACTACCCGCTCTTTGAGCGGAGGGGCGTCACCCTCGCGCCAGCTTTCAGGCCATCCAGATAATCCGCCCATGACTGCATCATGCGCCGGCGCTCGGGTAGGTGCTCGGCATAGTTGTATGCCGCCTTGACCGAATTGCCTTCAATGTGGGCAAGTTGACGCTCGACCACATCCGATGGCCAGCCCTGTTCGTGTAGGATCGTACTTGCCATGGAGCGGAAGCCGTGGCCGGTCATCTCGGACTTGTCGAAGCCCATACGACGCAAGGCGGCATTGATAGTGTTCTCGCTGATGGGGCGTGATGTCGTGCGTAAGGATGGGAACAGGTATTTGCCTTCGCCGGTCAGGTGATGGAGTTCTTGCAGGATATCGAGTGCCTGGCGGGAGAGCGGCACGATATGGGGCCGGCGCTTTTTCATCTTCTCTGCCGGTATGCGCCACTCGGCAGCGTCAAAGTCGATCTCCAACCATTCCGCATGGCGAAGCTCACCGGGCCGGGCGAAAACGAGAGGGGCAAGGCGCAGTGCGCACTTGGTGACGAGTTGGCCTGAATAGCCGTCAATCGAACGGAGTAAGGGGGCTACATTTCGTGGGTCCGTGATGCTGGCGAAATGCGTCACGTCGGGTGGGGTGAGCGCCCCTTTCAGGTCGGTTGCTGAATTGCGGGTGCAATATCCACTGGCAACGCCATACCCAAGAATGGAGCCGGCAAGCTGGTGGGCGCGCTTGGCAGACTCATGGATGCCGCGCGACTCCATCTTGCGCAGAGCGGTCAGGAGTTCCGGCGGCTCGATATCCGCAATGGGAGTATCGCCGATCTCAGGGTAGAGGTACCGAGTGAGTATGCCGCTATTGCGCTCTATGGTGAGCGCCGTCCATTTCTGTGATTTCTTGGCAACCCACTCTTCGCCCACATCCTTGAAGGTTCGGGCTTGGCGCTCGCGTTCCTTCTTCTCGGCTTTTCGCTCTTGGGATGGGTCTATGCCATCGCTCAGGAGTTCTCGCGCCTCATCGCACTTTTTGCGGGCTTTGGCGAGCGAGACAAGGGGATACTCGCCAAGACTGAGCATGTTTGCCTTGCCCTGGAAGCGATAGCGGTATCGCCAGTGCTTGGAGCCTGACGGCTTTATCTCAAGGCAGAGGCCATGCGAATCGGCTAGGCGGTAAACCTTGGCCTTGGGTTTGGCGTTCTTTGCGGCGGCGTCCGTGAGCAAGGCGTGCCTCCGTGTGTGAGTATGGATTGCTGCGCATGGGGAGCGTACTCACAGCCGTACTCACAAAGAGGGAGTATGTCAAAGGGCGAGGCTGGACATGACAGGACGAATGATGACGCTTAACATGCTGTATTTCCGTCTGTTTTGTCCGTAGTGGGGTGTGGCTGGATGGGGCTTTGGCGCGCCAGGGAGGATTCGAACCCCCGGCCGGCGGCTTAGAAGGCCGCTGCTCTATCCTACTGAGCTACTGGCGCGCGCGGAGGGAAAGATTGCCTACAGGAGCAAGCCTCCTGCGGTCAAGTCCCCGATCTATAGTAGGGTGGTTCCTCAACGCTGACAATGGTTAGTTGCCCGTGATGCGGCCACACGCCGCGGCGCGTCCGGCGGGGTCCTGAGGCGGGCAGCGTCCCGGCGGCCGCAAGGTCCGGCCCCATAGTATAAGGTTGGGCATCTTCCGCCGCGCTGGCCTGTTCACGGCCCGGAGTGTGATCGTTGCTTGACTTCACCGGCACGGCAGCGCATCCAGAAGGGCAGTCCTTATAAACCAGCAGCGCATAGCCTCCCATGCCCGACCATTCTCCAAAGTTCGCCTTAACCGGCGAGTTCGACGACTACCTCGACAGCCTCGGCCTCTTTCATATGGACCTCACCCTCGGCCGGATCGAGTCGTGTCTGTCGCGGCTTGGCCTCGCCGAGCTTCCATACCCGGCCGTGCAGGTTGTGGGCACAAACGGCAAGGGCACCACGTCCGCGCTCATCGCCCGCATCGCCGCGGCGCACGGGCTACGAGCCGGGCTCTACACATCACCGCACTTCCTCCATCCACGCGAGCGCATCCGCATTTTCGAGCCCGGTTTGCCGGATGAGCATGGCGACGATTCCCTACTGACGCCGAATCAGCAACAAAGCGATTGCATTTCCGCGAAGGTCTGGCTGGACGCGGCCAACGCCGTGTACCGCGAGCAAGAGGACGCGCCGCTCACCTACTTCGAGTACCTCACGGCCATGGCCGTGCTGATTTTCCGCGAGGCCGGGGTGGACCTCGCCGTGTTCGAGGCCGGGCTGGGCGGCCGGAACGACGCCACCACGGCGCTGCGTTGCCCCATGGTCTGTTTCGCGCGTATTGGCCTCGACCACACCCAGATTCTCGGCGATTCGCTGGAGGCGGTGGCGGCGGACAAGACCGCGGCAATGCCGGAGCGGGGCACGGCCCTGACCATCCGGCAGGACGAGGCGGCGCGGTTTATCCTGGATCGCGAGGCCATACGCAAGCGCGCGCGGCTCCTGGAGGTTCGCTCGCCGGAGGGCATGGCTCCCGTGCACGTACCCGGTGCGCCGGGCGACGCCGTCTATCCGGAGGACGCGCTCAAGGCGCTGCCCCCAATGCTCCGCGAGAACGGCCGGCTGGCAATCGCGGCGTGGGCGCATCTTGCCTCGGTTCACGGCTGGGGGTTCGAGCCCGAAGTCGTGCGCAAGGCCGTGGGCCGCCACGTGCTGCCGGGCCGGTTCCAGCACGTGTTCGACCAGGGCGACTGGCTGCTGCTGGACGCCGCGCACAACCCCCAGGCCATGCAGGCGTTGTCCCGGAGCATGCGCGAGCGTGAGATATCGCCCCGCGCCATGGTGTTCGCCTGTCTGGCGGACAAGGACCTCCGGACAATGGCCGCGGAGCTGGCCTCGGTCACGCGCGGGCCAGTCCACGTGCCGGAGCTGCCGGGCGTGAGCCGGGCCATGCCGGCCAGGGAAATTTGCAACGTGCTCCAGGTCGCCGGTATCCACGCTGTGGCGCACGAGGACACGGCAGCCGCCCTGGCCGCGGCCTGCGCAGAACCCGGCTCCAGGGAAGACGCCAGCCGTCCCGTGCTCGTCTGCGGCTCCTTGTATTTGCTGGCGGCCTTCTTTACACTGCGCCCAAATCTATTGGGATCCGTGCATTGCGGGGAATCATGAGCGAGAAAACGAACTTATACAGGTTGTTGCCGTCCGTGGACGGCGTTCTGGAGCGCCTTTTCGAGGAACCGGACCTGGCGGCGCGGCCCCGGCCGTTGCTCAAGGACCTGGTCACCGAGGCGCTGGACCATGTGCGCGCCGCCATCCGCGCCGGCGAAGTGGAGCAGGGCGACCTGGACGAGGCTGCGCTTCTGTCTAAAATAATAGACACGGTGCGCCGGCGTTCCCGACCCCATTTCCGGCGTGTTGTCAACGCCACTGGCGTGGTCATCCACACCAATCTCGGCCGTTCCCTGCTGGCGGACGAGGCCGTGCAGGCCGTGACCGAGGCGTGCGCCCGCTACTCCAACCTGGAGTTCGATCTGCACACGGGCAAGCGCGGCAGCCGCTACAGCCACGTGGAAGAGATCCTGCGCCGCGTTACAGGCGCGGAGGCCGGCCTGGTGGTCAACAACAACGCCGCCGCCGTGCTGCTGGTGCTGGATACGCTGTGCAAGGGCGGCGAGGTGGTCGTCTCCCGCGGCGAGCTAGTGGAGATCGGCGGCAGCTTCCGCATTCCGGAGGTCATGGAGAAATCCGGCGCATTACTGCGCGAGGTCGGGGCCACCAACCGCACCCACCTGCGCGATTACGAGAACGCCATCACCGACGAGACCGTGGCGCTGCTCAAGGTCCACGCCTCCAACTACCGTATCATCGGCTTCACCAAGGAGGTCTCCATCCCAGAGCTCCAGGAGATCGCCAGGCCGCGCGGCCTGCCGGTCATCGAGGATCTGGGCAGCGGCAACCTCTTCGATTTCGCACCTTTCGCCTTTGGCTACGAGCCCACTGCGCAGGAGAAGGTGGCGCAAGGCGCGGACGTCATCACCTTCAGCGGCGACAAGGTGCTGGGCGGTCCGCAGGCCGGCATCATCGTGGGCCGGGCGGAGTACATCGAGCGCATCAAGCGCAACCCGTTGAACCGCGCGCTGCGCATTGACAAGATGACCCTGGCTGCCTTGGAGGCTACGCTGCAGCTCTATATGGACCCGGAGCTGGCGCGCAAAAAGGTGCCGACCATCGCCATGATGACCGTGCCGCCCGAGGAGCTGCGGAAAAAGGCGGACCGGCTGGCGCGTCGTCTGCGGCGCGAAGTTGGCGAGAGCGCGGCCATATCCCTGGCGCCGGGCGCTTCCCGCGTGGGGGGCGGCTCCTTCCCGGAGCGTGACCTGGAGACTACGCTGGTCCGCGTGGAGCCGGCAGGGGGCCTCAGCCTGGAAGCCCTGCGCGACAGGCTGCTGGCAGGGGACCCGCCGCTGGTGGGCCGTATAGAGGATGAGGCGTTCTGCCTTGATCCGCGGACCCTGGCCGAGGACGAGCTTTCCCTGGCGGCCGGTCTGGTGGCAGCCGCGTTCAGCGGCGCGGCGTAGCAGGCTGTTCCAAAACCACGCTGGCTGCGTTGCGCCGAGGCTTTCGAAGAGCCAGCCGTACACAGTATTTTGCCAGGGGCGGAACAGATAGCGCCGCGTCCGGCTCCTTGCGGCTGGTCGCGTCTCGACTCGCGCTGCCTTCTTTGATAGGAATCCGCCGATCGTCATACGCCTGTTTTCGACGCAACCATTACCCTGATGAAGCTCATGCTCCGACGCATTCTTTTTTTCGTCTTTGTATTGATTCTGTGCACAGCCGGTATGGCCCGCGCCGACCTCCGCTTCGGCGTGCTGGCGCCGCGCGATTCGCTGGACGCCGTGGAGGTCTGGCGGCCTCTGGCGCAGAGCCTCTCCAAATCCGTCGGCCAGCGCGTCTCCGTGGTGGCGCTTGGCCTGCGCAATGTGGACACGGCCGCCCAGAACGAGCGCGTGGACATCGCCCTGGTCAATGCCCCGCACGCCGTTTCCCTGATGGACCGCCAGGGCTACGTACCGCTGGCATCGCGGCTGAACGCCACGGGCGGCAGCTACGGCGGAGTCATCGTGGCATCGGCCTCCAGCGGCATCCGCACCTCAAACGATCTGCGCGGCAAGCGCGTGGCCGCCCTTGGGGCGGAGTCGGCCGGCGCGTTCATCTTCCAGGTGCGGCATCTCATGGACCGCGGTATTGATCCGCGCATGGATTTCGCCGAGTTCAAGCGCTGCTCCGGCCAGGCGGCCTGCGTCATGGCCGTGAAAAATGGGGAGGCGGACGCGTGCTTCGTGCGTACCGGCGTTCTGGAAGCGCTGGCCCAGCAGGGGGCGATTTCCCTGGATGATTTTGTTATAGTGGATGCGCGTTGCGAACCCGGGTTCCCGCTGGCGCACTCCACGGATCTGTACCCGGAATGGTATCTGCTGGTGTCCAATAATGTGGACACTTCGACGCGGGAACGCTTGCGTGACGCGGCGTTTTCCATAACACAGGATGATCCGGCAGCCGCGCCGTCCAGGACCCGTGGGTTCGAGACGCCGCGCGATATCGAGCCGGTGCGTAGCGCGCTGCAAAGCGTCTTTGCCGCCGGATTTGCCGATCTGCCCTGATATTGCGCACAACAAACTGTAAGGATTACGATATGTCCGATACGCCTCTGTTTTCTTCCACCAAAAGCTGCTGGGAGACCTACACTTCCGACGAGCACCGCGCGGCCATGGACGACACTGCCGTGCGCTACCTGGATTTCCTGACCCGCTGCAAGACCGAGCGCGAGGTGGTGGCCTACGTGAGCGAGAAGGCCGCGGCTGCCGGCTTTTCCGACGATCCGGCGTCCGGCAAGTACATGCGCGTGTTCCACGACAAGACCATCCTGCTGGCGCGGCGCGGCTCCAAGGACCCGAGCCACGGCTTTCGCCTGGTGGGCGCGCATGGGGACTGCCCGCGCATCGATCTCAAGCAGCACCCGCTGTACGAAGAGGTGGGCGTGGGCCTGGCCAAGACCCACTACTACGGCGGCGTCCGCAAGTATCAGTGGCTTTCGCGGCCGCTGGCCATCCACGGCGTTATCGTGAAGACCGATGGCGAGGTGGTGCGCGTCGTTCTGGGCGAGGCCGACGACGAGCCGTGCTTCTGCATTGCCGACCTCCTGCCCCACCTGGCGCAGAAGCAGTCCGAGCAGAAGCTCTCCGAGGCCTTCGACGCGGAAAAGCTTTCGGTCATTATGGGTCACGAACCCCTGCCCAAGCCGGCAGATGGTGAGGAAAAGAAGAGCGATACGCCCGAGGACAAGGACGCCAAGAGCCGCGAAGCTAACCCGGTGAAGGCGCACATCCTGGAGATTCTGCGCGACAAGTACGGCATTGCCGAAGAGGACCTGTACTCCGCGGAGCTGCAGGCCGTGCCGGCCGGGCCGGCGCGTTTCGTAGGCCTGGACCGCGCTCTGCTGGGCGGCTACGGCCACGATGACCGCATCAACGTATTCGCCGGGCTGGAGGCCATGCTCTCCCTGGAGGACGAGCCGGAGCACTGCCAGATCGCCATCTTCTGGGATAAGGAGGAGATCGGCTCCGACGGCTCCACCGGCGCGAAATCGCGTTTCATGGAGTACTGTGTGCAGGACCTCATCGACGCCTGGAGCCCTGGCGCATCCTTTGGCCGCGTGATGGAGAACACCAAGGCCATCTCCGCCGACACCCACGCCGCCATCGACCCGGACTACCAGGAGCTGCACGAGAAGCTGAACGCCGCGCTCATCGGCCACGGCCCCACGTTCTGCAAGTTCACCGGCCACCGCGGCAAGTACATGGCCAACGACGCCCACCCCGAGTATGTGGCCTGGCTGCGCAGGATCGTCAACGAGGCCGGCATCCCCTGGCAGATGGCCGAGCTGGGCAAGGTGGATCAGGGCGGTGGCGGCACCGTGGCCAAGCACCTGGCCGAGTACGGCATGGACATCATCGACATGGGCCCGCCCGTGCTCTCCATGCACGGGCCCTTCGAGCTGGCGAGCAAGGCCGATCTGTACGCAACGGTGCTTGTTCTCAAGACCTTCTTTGCGAGCTGAGCATGGCAGCACACTCCGCGCCTCTGGTCATGGGGACTGCCGGGCATATTGACCACGGCAAGACCGCACTCGTGCGGGCGCTCACCGGGATAGACACGGACCGGCTGCGCGAAGAGAAGAAGCGCGGAATTACTATCGAGCTTGGCTTCGCCCACCTGGACCTGGCGCCGGACCTGCGCGTGAGCGTGGTGGATGTGCCGGGCCACGAGAAGTTCGTCAAAAACATGGTGGCCGGGGCATCGGGCATCGACTTCGTGCTCCTGGTGGTGGCGGCGGACGAGGGTGTGATGCCGCAGACGCGGGAGCACCTGGAGATCTGCCAGCTTTTGGGGGTTGGAGCCGGGCTGGTGGCCATCACCAAGGCCGACCTGGTGGATGAGGAACTGCTGGAGCTGGCCATGGACGACGTGCGCGGCGCTCTGGCCGGCACGTTCCTGGAAGATTCCGTCATGATCCCGGTTTCTTCGCACACCGGGCAGGGGCTGGACGAGCTGCGCGGCGCCATCGCCGACCTCATCAAGGATTACATCCCGGAACGGCGCTCCGACCTGGCGCGGCTGCCCGTGGACCGCGTCTTCACCATGAAGGGCCACGGCACCGTGGTCACCGGCACGCTGGTCTCGGGCGAGTTCGTCCTGGGCGACGAAGTGGTGCTCTTCCCCACGGGGACGCGCACGAAAATACGCGGGCTGCAGTCCCACAGCGAGTCCGTGGAGCGCGCACCGGCAGGCCGGCGCACGGCCGTGAACCTGGCCGGCCTGGAGGTGGAGGACATCGAGCGCGGTGAGATTCTGGCCAGACCGGGCACGCTGTTCCCGTCCAACGCGTGGGACCTGGAGATCACCTGCCTGTCGTCATCGCCGCGGCCGCTGCGGCATCGTGCGGAGGTCCATTTTCACCATGGCTCGTCCGAGCGCATGGCGCGGCTCTACTTCTTCGACCGCGATGTTCTGGAGCCCGGCGACACCGCGCTCTGCCAGGTGCGCTTTCCGGAGCCCGAATCCGCCGTGTTCGCTGACAGATTTGTGGTCCGCAGCTTTGCGCCGTTGCGCACTGTGGCCGGCGGCCGGGTGGTGAACCCGTTCGGCAAGCGGGTGCGCCGCCGCGAGGAGGACCTGGAGGCGGTGCGCAAGCTGGCCGGGGCCACGGGGGAAGAGCTTGTGGAGGCGCAACTCGACCGTTCCGGCGCGAGCGGCCTGTCATTCGCAGAGTTGATGGCCGCCACCAACATGGAGTCCAGAAATTTAGACAAGGCGCTGCAGGCGCTCTCCGGCAGGCGCAAGGCACTGCTCTTTGACAAGGAGGAGCGCCGCTACGCCTCGCAGCACACGACCGAGACGTTGTGGGAAAAGGCCGCGGCGTTTCTCGCCGCGTTCCACAAGAAGGAGCCGGCTGCTGCCGGCGTGTCCCGCGGGGCGCTGACCCAAGCCATGGGCTCCAAGGTGCCGGCCAAGCTCGCGCATGTCATTGTGGAGCGCGCGCTCAAGGACGGGCTGGTGGAGCAGGAGCAGGACCGGTTGCGGCTGCCAGGACACACGGCCACCCTGGCCGCGGACCTGGAGGCCGTGCGCGAGGGCATGGCGCAACGATTTGCCGCGGCCGGGCTCACGCCGCCGAACCTCAAGGACGTGCTCGACGAGCTGGGTGTGCCGGCCAAGGAGGCCAATACCGTACTGGGCATGCTCACCGACGGCGGCACGCTGGTGAAGGTCAAGGAAGACATGTACTTCGACGCGCAGGCCATCGCGGCGCTCATCGGGTCCGTGCGCGAGTACTTTGATACCCACGACGAGCTCGGCCTGGCCGAGTTCAAGGACCTCACCAACCTGACGCGCAAATATCTGATCCCGCTCCTGGAGTACCTGGACAAGGAGAAGGTGACGGTGCGCGTGGGCGACAAGCGTCAGCTCAGACGGCGCTGAGCTTCCGGAGCTCGGGGGGAGGGCTCTGGGAAGAGGCCGGCCAGGTCGCAGGCCGGCCGGAAATGCATCAGACGGTGCTTTGCATGCTGCGCTGTAGCATGGTCTTCAGCCGGGTGAGGGAACGGTCCCAGCGGACCACCTCGCTCTTGCGCTTTCTTGCCGCTTCACGGCGTTCTTTTTCAAGCTTGGCCATAGACCGCTGGTGCTTCACCTGGATATGATCGATACCGTACATGACGCCACCATCCTGATCAGTTCTGGCCGTATCACGACCGGCTCCGTGCTCGACAAGGGAACGCCGCGACTGACATTCATAATACGTCAACTCATTGTATACGCAGCGTGCTTTTGCGGCGCAAATTGATTGTTTTGATAGGAGTGCAAAAACCTAACTGGGCGTGATCACGGCGTAATAGGCTGGTGTGCGTTTTCGAACAGCGTGAAAGCGTATTCTTTTCAAATAGCTCTGCGCCATTTCCTATTTTTTGAAAACTCATAGACGAGGTCAATGGATCAGGGGTGGCCTTCAGTCACTTTCCGGGGAGTGAAAAATCCCGCTCCTCACTATTGACATCGCCACCGCCTTGCCGCAACGGTTGCGACATATGAAAACGACACGCTTGCCGTCTATCGGCTCCATTCTGTACGCTACCGATCTGTCGGAGAATGCCATCAACGCCTTGGGCTATGCGGTTTCTCTCGCGCAGGGCTACAAGGCGAAGCTGACCGTGCTCTACGTCGTGCCGGACATGTGGGAGGAGCTGGCCCAGCAGGCCGGGCTGAACCTGCCGGGATATGACGGATTGTCCGAGTGGGAGGAGCTTTCCGAAGGCCAGCGCTCCGGCGCCGAGCAGGCGCTGAAGGAGCGAATCGCCGAGTTTTGCGAGCATGTGGAGCACTGCCCGGTGGAGAGTTCTGACGTGCAGGTGAAGAGCGGCCGCCCGGCCACAGCCATTCTCGAACAGATCGAGGAGGGCGACTACTCCATGGTGGTGCTGGGGTCGCACGGCCAGGACATGATTACCGACCTGCTGCTGGGCAGCGTGGCCTCGGAAGTGGTGCGCAAGTCGCCCATACCGGTGCTGCTGGTGCCACTGGAGGAGGACGAGCTCAGCTAGGGCCGGTTTTGCCACACGATTTTCCTGCCAGGAAACATGGAACGCCTCGCTCCGGAGTTTTGGAACGGGGCGTTTCTATGTCGATAATGGAGCGGGCGCGTTTCACCGCCATGCGTGGCGGGGTAGGCTTTGGGGGAATCTTCCGAGTTGCGCGGGTGCTGTCCCACAGAACCTGGAGCGCGGGAAGTGAGGCGCAGCGCCAGCTCCCGGATGTTCAAAAAAATATGACAAAGTGTGTTGACATCACCGGCCTAGGTCTATAAATATGCTGCTTCTTCGGGGCGGATAGCTCAGCTGGGAGAGCATCGGCCTTACAAGCCGAGGGCCACAGGTTCGAGCCCTGTTCCGCCCACCACGAAGACAAGAGCGGAGCCGTAGTTAAGCTGGTTATAACGCCGGCCTGTCACGCCGGAGGCCGCGGGTTCGAGTCCCGTCGGCTCCGCCATCAAGAAAATCAAGGGTTGCACCGAAAGGTGCGACCCTTTTTTCGTTTATGGTCGCGACCGGCCGCGGTGATCGTCGCCGCCTTCTGCGCCGCCCCTGCGGGCGGGTTCGCGTTGTTCGCCCGTCCAAATTCGCTGTCCTGCTGGTTTGTCGAGTCTCGTCGGCTCCGCCATCAAGGAAAGCAAGGGTTGCGCCGAAGGGTGTGGCCCTTTTTCTATCTGTGTTATTGTACTGATATTGGAACTGTTTCGACTCCAATAGCGTGCTCCACGTGCATTACGGTTGGCGCTTTATCGTGACACAGGGCCCGGATGGTCCCGAAAGCGCCTGTTCGTGTACGCTTTATGAGAATTACGCTTTCTTCGCTGAAGCCGTCGTAAAGGGGCGCATCGCTTATCAAACGCGTCCCATTCGCCCGGATCTGAACGTACCTTCTCGATATGTTTGCATCTTCCCCCAACCATTGCACAGGTGAAGATCCGATAAAACGCATGAAGCGTTTTCCAACATTTTTCTCGAATGTAATGACCACGAGATAATAGTACCCGTCTCCCGAATCATCGCGCCAGATCCTGTCCTTCTGCTTGAAGACTTCGATCGAAGCGATGTCATCGCATGACAGTGGAAATGCAGGGCCATTTATGGATTCAGGGGGGTGACAGGCAGGGGTGGCTTAGCAGACGGTAGGGGCGACTCTGCCAACAGTTCTGGGCACATACTACGTGCTGCTTGTTCAGCGGCGTCTCTGCTGGGGAAGTGAATACTGGGGATGCTCTCTGTAGGAGAATACACGCGGTCTTCTAGCAGGACATTGTTGTCAAAGGTGATGGCGACATTCTGATGCGTGTGCGCAGAGGTGAAACGCCAGAAGTCCTCTTTTCCCTTGCTGGTTTCTACGAAGTTCAACTTCGTTTGTCCCCGAAGCTCGTAGACATACATTTTTTTCAGATGAGAGCACGATACATCGAATTGAGCTTGAGCGTGGGCATATTTGAAGCCTATTGCTATGGCCACAGCTACAATGATCAATACAGGGATGCTAAAACGTAATTTCATAGTACGCACGGCCCTCATCGGTGCACAACTCTGGCATGTCTATCGAGATGCATAATAGTTGAGGAAAGATAGGTCGCTATTCATTTAACCCATTGTGGACAATTGTAAGAATCGTATATCGTTTTGCCTTTTTAAGTCAACGCGGCTTCTTTTGGAAATCCGGGTATGGCTTCATCATTCTCGATACAATACAGGCTGAGTCTGCCACATCCTGCGCCGTCCCTCCGCACCACCCACTCGCACCACCACATCCCCCCAAAAAAAAGTATAGCCCCACAGGGAGAGAGTTGACCGTGGGGCTATTATCTGCAGATCAGAGCGTGTCAGATCATACAGAATATGTCCGGCGCCGTGTTAGGAAACTTCCTCCCACGCGCGGATGTTGTCGAAGTTCACCATGGGGCCGAAAATTGCGTAGAACTCGAAGTTTCCATCGCCGATGTTCCTGGTTTCATGAAACATTCTGGGCGGGATGTAGAGTAGTGTATCGGGCGTGAGCACATGTGGCTCGTCTTCGATGAGGACCATGCCCTTGCCCTTTGTGCACAGGTAGACCTCCACTTCGGACTGGTGCACGTGGCGGGGGCCAATCTGGCCGGGCTTGAACGTGAAGTATGCCATGCTCAACGGGGCCTCTTTGATAACCCTGTTGTCGAAGATGAGCTTTGCGAACCTCTCTTCAGAGGCCGGAGCCTTGAGCTGGGTCAGTTTCGAGATATCGAAAAACATGCGAGTTCTCCTTTATGGTTGGGGTGTTACCACCACTTGATGCTTTCCGTGACGTGTTCCCTGATCTCGACGAATGCGGGGTCGTCAAACTGGCGGGGCCGCGGCAGATCCACAATAATCTCTTCCTTGATCTTCGCGGGCTTCTGGGAGAGCACCAGAATGCGTTCGGCCATATACACTGCCTCTTCGATGTTGTGGGTGATGAAAAGTACGGTGCTTTGGAGCTTTTTCCAGATGCGGATCAGCTCGTCTTCAAGGTAGTAGCGCAGCTTGATGTCCAGTTGTCCGTAGGGTTCGTCCATGAGCAACAGATCGGGTTGCAGAGCGAAGTTGCGCGCGATGACCACGCGCTGCTCCATGCTGGATGACAGCTGCTTGGGCATGAACTTGCGCACGGCCTGCAGACCCACCAGGGCGAGGATCGATTCCACCCGTTTTTCGATCTCATCAGCGGGCAGCTTCTTGATTTTGAGCCCGAAGCGGATGTTGTCCTCGACACTGAGCCAGGGGATGGTTGAAATCTCCTGGAACACGAACGCCATGTCGTGCCTCTGGGGATCGGCCGAGGCGCCGTCCACCAGAATGTCGCCTCTGGTCATGGGAATGAACCTCGAAAGACAGTTGAGGAAGGTTGTCTTTCCGCACCCCGTGGGGCCGACAATGCACAGGAGCTCGCCCTTGTAGATATCAAACGAGATGTCATCGAGTACGAGCAAGTCGCCGTACTTCTTGGTCAGGTTGTCCACCTGGACTTTGGCATCACGCCTGGAGTGATAATCAGTTTTGCTTTCCATGGTTCATCCTTGGGCTACAGAGCGAAGTCCGTGTACTCGGAGATTTCCTTGCGCATGCTCAGGAAGAAGTGGTCCGTATAGTTGCGTGGTCGCGGCTCTTCGATCACGAACTCCTTCTTGATGGTGCCGGGCAGCTTGGACATGACAATGACGCGATCGCCCAGATAGATGGCCTCTTCGATGTTGTTGGTCACGAAGATGACCGTCCGCTTCTCCTGGTCCCAGATGTTGATGACCTCTTCCTCCATGGCGTACCGGGTCTGGGCGTCCAGCGCACCGAACGGCTCGTCCATGAGCAGCACCTTGGGGTTGTTGGTGTAGGCGCGGGCAATGCCCACGCGCTGCTTCATGCCGCCGGACAGCTGGTGCGGGTAGGCGTTCTCGAAGCCGTTGAGGCCCACGAGATCGATGTACTTCCTGGCGGCCGCCTCGCGTTCGCTCCGTCCAACACCCTGGATATACAAACCAAACGCCACGTTGTTCAGAACGGTTTTCCAGGGGAACAGCACGTACTTCTGGAAGACCATTCCCCTGTCCGGGCCGGGATCGCTCACGGCTTTTCCGTCGACCTGGATGGTGCCGGAGTTGGGCCGGTTGATCCCCGCGATGGTGTTCAGGAGGGTTGTCTTGCCGCATTGCCCGGGGCCCAGCAACACGACGAATTCCTTATCCGCAACCTGCATCGAGATGTCGTCCAAGACCTTGACGCGTCCTTCGACCCCATCGAAGCTCTTGGAGACGTGCTCGAGCTGGATCTTTACTGAAGTTCTCTTCTCCACGGGCACAATATCCTTTCCAGCCACCGAAGGCTGACTGCGAGTAATATTCCAATGATACCGATGGTGATCATGCCGACGACGATCATGGGCGGGTTGTCCAGGTTCATGCCTTGGATGATGATGAACCCGACGCCTTCACGGGCGCCCACCAGCTCTGCAGCCAGCACGCACATCCAGGCCATGCTGAGGGCGTTCTGCATGCCCGCGAAAACCGAGGGCAGGCTGGCCGGTATGGCCACGTGGAAGAGCTGCTCCCGGCGGCTGGCGCCGTATGTCCGGGCCGCATCGATGAGCTGGGTGTCCGTGTAGCGCATGCCCGTGTAGGAGTTCAGGACGAAGATGACGAATGCGCCCACGTAGCAGATAAAGATCTTGGGGCCTTCGCCGATGCCCAGCCAGAGGATGGCGATGGGTATCCACGCGATGGGCGGGATGGGACGCAGCAGCTCGAAGATCGGGCTGACGACCTTGTCGAAAGTCTTGTTCCAGCCCATCATGATGCCCAGGGGCAGGCCGGTGGCCGCGGCCAGAAGGAACGCGATGATAACGCGCCGCATGGAGTAGTAGGCGTGCGCCCACATGGTGTTGCCGCCGATCTTGCCCGAGAACATGACGACGCCCTCGCGGAACACGGCGGCGGGGGAGGGGATGGCCTCGCTGTTCGCGATGGCGGCGATGACGCCCCAGAGCAGCACAAAGACTCCGAGCGCGAGCACACTCGCCCCAAACGATCGTATATTTTCTTTGCTGAGAATACTCATGAACATTTCCTCGTTCCTAGTCTGACAGGCTTCTCGACGAGGCGAAGCGCTGTTCGGCCTTGGAGAGCAGATACGACATGAGCGCTCCTGTCAGGCCGATGGTCAGCATGCCGACAATGATGATGTCCGGCCTGGCAAGGCGGCGGCCCATCTGGATCATGTAGCCAAGCCCCTGGCTCGCAGCGAGCAGCTCCGCAGCAACAAGGGTCGTCCAGGCGGCGTTCAGGGAAAGCTTGATGCCGGTAAAAACCATGGGAATGGCCGAGGGCACCCCTATTTTCCAGAACGTCTCCACATTGGATGCGCCGTATATCTGCGCGACCCGGATGAGCACCGGGTTGGTCAGCCGGATGCCGGTATAGGAGTTGATGACGCAGGGGACGAATGCGGCCAGCCAGATGATGAAGGCCTTGGCCTCTATGTCGATGCCCAGCCAGAGGATGGCGATGGGAATCCAGGCAATGGGCGGGATGGGGCGGATGGCGTCGAATATGGGCCGGACGAGCAGGTTGACCGACTTCCACCAGCCCATGACCAGCCCGAGAGGCGTGCCGATGAGCACGGCGGCGCCAAAGCCCGTTAAAGCGAGGGTCAAACTGGTCTTGATGTGGTCGAACAAGAGGGCCCCATCCGGGGACTTTGTGTACCACTTCTTGATGAACACGATGAAAACTTTGCTGGGCGGAACCAGCTGGTGCCGGCTCATCAGGCCTGTTCGGCATACCAGCTCCCACACGAGGAGGAAGACGAACAGGCTGAGCACCGAGATCCAGTACTCCTTCCACCAGGCGGATACTTTTGTTGACGGATTCTTCATATCGATCTCCGGGTAAGGCGATCCTGGTCCAGGCAGTCGGCGGGCGCAGGGCGCACCGCTCCTGTCGCGCTGTGATTTTTCTGATGCCACAGACGTCTTTGCACGGATCACACGGCGCCGATTTCAACGGCAAGGGTGTGACCTGGATCGCAACGAGCAGATGATGCGTATCGATTTGCAATAAAGAGCAGGGCCTCCGGGTGCGACGCCGGAGGCCCCTTCCATTACTTGCGCGCAGCCCTGAGCTTGGCGACCTCGCGCATAAAGCTGGAGTCGATGTAGCAGTTGGCTTCCAGGTACTCTTCCTGTTCAGACTTATCGATGCGGTCCTGGTCCACAAAAAACTGGGAGATGGCTTTCATCCACGCAGGGAGCTTGTCCGGGGACTCCAGGATGTCGATCTGTTCGTCCACGGTGTAGATGGGGCGCAGGTTGAACTCGTTCTTGAGGGCGTCGGCAGGCAGCTTCAGACCGCAGTAATCGGTGAAGTACTTGTCCAGCTCCTTCTCTGCGGCCGCTTTTTCGGTGCGCATCTTGTCGAGGCCCGCCATGTAGGTGTCGAGCCAAGCGACGACCAGGTCGGGATGCTCTTCGGCAAACTCCTTGCGCACAACGACGCCGCCGGGGATCTTGATGCCGGCGCGCTTGCCCGAGGAAACCTTTTTCCAGCCCTTGGACTCGGCGATGTAGCTGAAGGGAGCCCAGAGCTGCACGATGTCGCCCTCGCCGGAGGAGAATGCCGTGATGGCCTGGCCCTGCTCGATATGAACGATGTCGACGTCTTCGTCAGAGAGGCCGAGGGCCTTGAGCGTGGCGCTCAGGGCGAAGTGGCCGGTGGACACGGTGGTGGCGAGTATCTTCTTGCCTTTCCAATCTTCCTTGGTGCCGTAGATGTCCGGATACTTGGGGTTCGCGCCTTTGGTCTTCAGCAGTGGAGAGTCGGGCCGCACCCACAGGTCGTTGGTCTCGCCTTCCTCGTTGGAAACGGCGATGAGCTTGGCGCCGTATCGCAGGCTCGCCATGAGGGTGGGGACGGTGCCCATGGCGCCGCAGTCCCATTCGCCGGCGGCCATGGCCTCCACCTGGGGAGCGCCGGAGGGGAACAGGGTGAAGGTGAAGTCAACAGGAGTATCCCATCCTTCATCAAGGGCCATCCAAATGGGCAGACCGTGCAGACAGGGCTGGCCACTGGTGCGGATTGAGTCTTTTGCCATTGCAATGGGGCTGGCAACAACGATCAAGGCGACGACGAGGGCGAAAATCTGGATCAGCCGTTTCATACTCACTCCTCTCTCATTTAATATTGATCTTTCCGCACGAAATCTCTCAGCCTCCCGGCCCCATATGTGCAACCGCCCTGCCAAAGCGGACGCATGTGCTGCTTTGTAGATATATGTAATTATTTTAATATGTTATAAAGAACAAACCGAGAAATTGTGTTTTTGACGGATTTATGTCGAAGCGCTATTATGTCGCATAAATGCGACTAAAAAGGCTCTGGCGAAATAAATACAATCATTTACACGGCGACGCAGAATGGCGACTGTCGTATGTTTGCGACGGACCCGGCTGCGTTGCGAACCATTCGGGATACCGGAAAAATGCACCAACGACAGAAAATGGATTATTTCGCCGTCCTGTCCGAGAACCTCGAGGTCATCCTGAATCACATCGATGACGGCATCTATATCTCCGACAAGTTTGGAAATACTGTCTGGGTCAACGATGTGTACGAGGAAGTGACCGGCCTTACGCGCAGCGAGGTCATGCACAAGAATCTTTACGACTTGCAGCGCGAGGGGCTGTTCAGCGTCGTGCTCAATCCCGAGGTGGTGCGCACCAAGAAACGGGTGCAGGCGGCCGTGCAGCTCAAAAACGGCAACCACGTCGTCATCAATGCCAAGCCCATTCTGGACAAGAACGGCGATGTGGAGCTGGTCATCGCCTTCAACCGCGACGCAACGCACATCAACAAGCTCAACACGCTGATACAGGACCAGGAAGAGCTCATCAGCAGCGTCACCCAGCATATCGCCACCATCCAGGGGGCTCTGACTCCGGAAACGCAGCCTATTGTGGGCGATGCCCGCTCCAAGGAGGCCATTGAGCTATTGCGGCGCATCAGCAAGAGCGGTGCGAACTTTTTGCTGCTCGGCGAGACCGGCGTGGGCAAGGACGTCTTTGCCCGTGCAGCGCACAAGTACAGCCCCCGGCACGAGGCCATTTTCCTCAAGGTGAACTGCGGCGGCATAGCCGACCAACTCGTGGAGTCCGAGCTCTTCGGTTATGCGCCGGGCTCTTTTTCCGGAGCCGACCCCCGCGGAAAGATGGGCTACTTCGAGGCGGCCAATGGCGGGACCATTTTCCTCGACGAGATCGGCGAGCTGCCGCTCAATCTGCAAAGCCGGCTGCTGTGGGTCCTGCAGGACAAGGAGATCGTCCGGGTGGGAGCCAACGACCCGATCAAGGTGGACGTGCGCATCATCGCCGCCACCAACAAGGATCTGGAAGAAGAGGTTCGGCAGGGAAGGTTCCGAGAGGACCTCTTCTACCGCCTCAATGTCGCCAGCATAACGGTTCCTCCCTTGCGCAAACGGCCCACGGACATCGTCCTGCTGCTGGACCATTACATCGGGTACTACAACAAACAGTACGGCAAGCAGATTGCCCTGTCCGAGGATGTGCTGGACCAACTGCAACTATATGCATGGCCGGGCAATGTCCGGGAGCTCAAGAACTTCATCGAAAACGCAATTATCACGAGCAAGTATCACACCATATCCATGCGTGAAATTCCGGACCACATGAAGGCCAACGCCCCCGCAGACATCGGCGACGTCGATGTCCCTATTAAGGGAAACTACAAGGAGATGGTTGCCAACTTCGAGTACGCGCTGCTCACCAAAGCCATACGCGAGCATGGCACGGTAGACCGGGCGGCCAAGGCGCTGAAGATGGATCGCAGCACTATTTTTCGGAAGCTGGGCAAGGTGAAGAAACAGTCTTGAAAGCTGTCTCACCAATGCCCTTTTGCTCTGCGGCTGCGTCAGACTTCTTTCGTGCGGTGATCGCATATTATTGGATATACTTCCTCCGCCCGAAGCGCGCCTTTCTTGCCACAAAGCAAAATTACTATTGCTGAGGCAGCTTCTGGGCAGTCGAAAAGACCGTGGACTTGTCGGGCGTGTCGGCTCCGCCGCTACGAGAATCAAGGGTTGCACCGAAAGGTGTGGCCCTTTTTCATTTTCTGCGCAGCCAGGCCATTGCCGGTTCCAGCAGATTGTCCCTCACGGGCCTCGGCCAGCTCCCACTCCCCGGGTAAGCCGCGATTCTCCTTGACAGCCAGAAGCGGGGAGCATAAAAGCCTCAAGAATGAAATTGATTATCATAATCAATAACGATCCATTTTGTTCAGTCTTTGATCACCAGAGGGTTCCCACGCGCATCAATGGTTGGCTGTGGTTAGATGGTTGGTGCGGTTGTTCCTTCGCCTGGTGCGCGTCAGAAACGGTGTGACATTGTCCGGTAACCAGTGATTGCGACGGAGGTCCTGGAATGACACCCAAACGAGCTGAAGCCTGGTTGAATGAAGTCGAGGCCATGGTGGAGCAGCACCATCTCTTGCCGCTCTGCCAGAAGACTGAGCTCCAGGCGACTTATGAGGCGGCCACCGCCCTGGTGGTTCGGGCCAAGCTGGAGGCTAGGCGGTTGCTCATCGTTGATGGGCGCGTGGTGTGCAAGCATGACGGCGCTGTTGCCTAGTTGGATGAGAAAGAAGGCATGGAGGAGTCCCCGAGGTGGGCTTGCCGAGCCGGACTCGCGAGGTCGGAGCCCGCAGCACATTGCAATTGCCGCGAATGATTTCAAAAAGCTGTTGCGACCCAAACAAATGAGGACAGGCGACATGTGTACGATCCGCCGGAACGTGGCTGCATTCCTGCCCCGGCAAGGCGGACTTGTGTAACCTATATACGGCTTGCCGGGCGCAGGCCGTCAGACTGTGAGGAGTATCATGAGCAAAGCGCTTATCGTCTTTGGATCAACCACCGGCAACACGGAAAACGTTTCGGAAACTGTAGAGAAAGTTCTGAAGGATGGCGGCGTGGACGTGACTCTCAAGAACGCCGCCGATGTTTCAGCACAAGGGCTGGCCGAGGGGTATGACGCGGTCTTGTTCGGATGTTCGACCTGGGGCGACGACGAGGTTGAGCTGCAGGAAGACTTCATCCCCCTGTACGAAGATTTGGACAAGGCCGGGCTGAGCGGGAAGAAGGTCGCGGTCTATGGCTGTGGAGATTCCAGCTACACGCACTTTTGCGGCGCAGTGGACGCTATTGAAGAGAAATCCAGCGAGCTCGGCGCCAAAATCGTGGGCGCGCCGCTGAAGATCGATGGCGATCCTGACGACGGCGAAGTCGGCGATTGGGCCAAGCTGATCCTGGCGGATATCGCCTAGCGGCGTTTCGAGCCGGGCGCGAAAACGCAGTCCAGTCGACAACCAGCGTGGCCGCCGCCCCGGATCTGTTGGTCCCTGGGGGCTCGGCTGTTGAGAAAACCAGGCGGTTGGGAGAACATCTCAGCCGCTTTTTTCTTTTGATGGCTGAGATTCGGTTGGGGAGGGACGCGTTCTGCGGTCCGCCTTGCCGAAGGGAAATGGTCCCTCTGATCCGACGCTACCCAGACACCATCCGTCCCAGCCATGCTTTCCCCCGCATCCACATGAGTGGGGAAGCGCACTCGCAAGATTCCCTTTACAGCCGGTAGATAGTATACGGTACGTTTCGTTCAGTTGATATTGAATACCGCGGTATCGCCTCAGGCGGCGTTCGGCAGCACAAGACCGTGGCACTCTTCGTCACATCCGCGCCGAGAGGCCGCATCATCTCACATCAGGCAACAATGACCGACCAACAAGAACAGATCGATACAGCAGGGCCGAGCCAGGAACAGGGCACGGAGGCTGCGCCCGCGGACAAAGGGCCATCCGCCGCACTTGTCGTTGTCTTCGCCATCGCCATCGGATCGCTGGTGGCAAACCTCTACATAGCCCAGCCTATCATCTCCTCCATCGCCCCGGCGCTGGGCATCACGCCGGACATGGCAGGCCTGGTGGTCAGCGTGACCCAGGTGGGATACGGCCTCGGGCTGTTTCTGCTCGTCTCCCTGGCCGACCTTGTGGAGAACAGGGCGCTGGTCTTCATCACTCTGGGCGGGGCCGTCGCTGGGCTGTTCGTGGCCGCCACGGCGACCTCGGCTCCGTTGTTTTTCGCCGCTTCGTTTCTGGTAGGCATCTCCTCCACCGGGGCCCAGGTGCTGCTGCCATACATTGTCCAGCTTGCGCCCATGGAGCGGCGGGGCCGCGTTGTGGGCAACGTGATGGCCGGCCTGCTCTCGGGCGTCATGCTCGCCCGGCCTGCTTCCCTGTTCGTGGCAGGAGCCTTTGGCTGGAGGGCGGTCTTCTGGGGATCGGGCGGTCTGATGCTGGTGGTCGGGCTGGTGCTCACCCGGGCCATGCCGCGGTACATGCCCCAGGGCGGCGTGAGCTATGGCAGGATTCTGCTGACCATGCTCCGGCTGGTGCGGGACAATGCGTCTCTGCGGCGGCGTTCGGTCTACCAGGGGTTGCTGTTCTGCGCCTTCAACATTTTCTGGACAACGGTGCCGATCCTGCTGGGCGAGCAGTTCGGCATGGGCGAATACGGCATCGGCCTGTTCGCCCTGGCAGGCGCCGGTGGGGCGCTGGCAGCGCCCATGGCTGGCCGGCTGGCCGACAAGGGCTACAGCCGTTCCGCCACGTTCTGGTCCCTGCTGCTGCTCGGGCTGGCCTTCCTCGGTATGGGCTGGGCCGGCGCGGCCAGGATCATGCTGGTCATGGTCCTGCTGACCGTATTGCTCGACGCCGCCGTGCAGACCAACCAGATCGTCAGCCAGCGCATCATCTTCTCGGTCCCGGCGGAAATTCGCGGCCGGGCCAACGCCATCTACATGACGATGTTCTTTGCCGGGGGCGCGTTGGGCTCCGTGCTGGGCACCATTTTCTATCACCACTACGGTTGGGCCGGCGTGACCTGGGCCGGATGCGGCATCAGCGCGCTCACGTTGCTGCTGTTTGCAACAGAAAGGCGTAGCGGGTAGGGCGCCCGGGCGCGATCCGGCCAGGCGTAATCCGGCAGGACGCTGTGCCTGGTTATCCAGCTTCAGAACTCAGCTGAAATTTCGAGCCGTGGGGCCTTAGAGTCCAGAGAATCAAAGGGTTGCACCGAGGGGCGCAGCCCTTTTTCGTTTGGGCGGCACGGCCCTGCTGCGGGCGGACCGAATCGATCCATGCGGACCGTACAAGGGGAGGGCCTCTGCGTACCCGTCCAGATTTGCTATCCCATGGATTCGCGCTGGAGCCCACTCCGGGCCGGCTCCCCCGCATCGTGTCAAATAGAACTAGTCAGGGTCTAACCAAACTTACAAATAAATGCAGTCTGAAGCGCGTGGGCAATGTGGGAAACACGGTGTCCATAAGGTGTAATATGGTGAAACTCAAAGAGGTTCAAGTGATGGAGTGTTCGTTGCATCCGCTGGTATGGGCGGCCGGGTTCATTCCATCGAATGAGGGTGAATACAACACGACGCAGGATGCATACAGCGAGTCGAAACAGACCGCACAACAACAGTTGTTTTGTTCTGGTCTGGAAGGTGGGATCGACAGCTTGTCGATCGGGCATTACCGCCGTTGGAAAAACCAATACCAAGTGAGAAGCACATGCCGGATATACTTATTTGCGCCTATAAGAATCAGGCTGAAAATGTGGAGCCACTTCTCGCTGAGGTAGCCCGGAAGATTGGGCCGGATAATATCGCAACAAACCATACACTATACCGTGACGGGATGGCCTATCTCGTAAAGATCGATCTGAACGGAGCATCGGATAAAGAAAATGAAGCAACATTGGGACATAAATTCGGCAATGACTCTTCTTTCGACGGTGGTTTTGCATATGCAAAAGTGGATGGCGGGTCAGTAGAGCTGGAGACTGACTGCGTAGCATCGAAAACATTGTGGTACTATTGGGATGATAATAAATTCTTTGCATCAACATCCCAGCGAGCCATTATCATGGCAAAGGGGTCGTATATTCAGAATAGGAATTCTGTCTATTCTTTCTTGAACTCGGGAATAATCATTCAGGGGCAATCCTGGGATTCTGAAATTAAACCTCTCGAAAAGAACAGCAGCTTTGTATTCAACACGGAAACGTGGACCTCGCGCATCTCTTCCCGTGCAGAAAAACAGTACTATCAGGATATCATTCCCAAAGCCAAACAGATGGATGCATTGAGAGGCGCCATCTCGGATGCCCTCGACAACTTTGACACAGATTATGACAGGGCCGTACTTCCTCTCTCCGGCGGCTACGACAGTCGGTTTCTCCTGCTATCGCTTCTGGACCGCGGCAGAAGACCGCAGGCCGTAACATGGGGGCGTGCAGAAAGCCTGCAGGACCCTGACAATGATGCGGTTATTGCACGAAGATTGGCAAACCACTTCAATCTGTCGCATAGTTACTGCGAAACATTTACCACCGATGAGAGCCTGGAAAAGCGGGTCATCCGTTTTATACGGATGGGAGAAGGGCGAATCGAGAACCTGAACGCATACATGGACGGCTTTGCGCTTTGGAAGAACCTGCGGGACTCGGGTAAGACCGGTATCATACGGGGCGATCAGTTTTTTGGATGGTCCCCTGTTGCAACAATGCGCGATGTCCTCAACTCATGTGCGATGTTGTCCGGTGATCTGTATGACAACGCGGAGCTGGTTGATGAGCTGAGCTCATATCGTGGATCAGCACCAGAGGGATGCGCACGGCGCAAAGGCGAATCTCTTCCGCAATGGCGAGACAGGCTGTATCAGGACTACATGGTCCCGAGCTTCTATGCCGCGCTGAATTACATAAAACAGAAGTACGTGACCGTGTACACGCCGTTCTATTCCAAAGGTGTACAAAACGTCGTCCGAAGCCTGCCGGACAAACAGAGAACGTCGAAGCGTCTTTTCAAACAGATCGTCAACGCAAGATTCTCCGAGATACCGATTGCAAAGCGTCCGGCAAACATCCAGTTTTCCGGATTATTCTCCGATACGGAATTTATCGACCTCGTAGCGTCGAACATTGCGCTGCTCAAGGACACGAAGTTTTTCACGCCAGCAGGGATCGATGCAATCATACAACATCTGCGGCAGTCGTCTTCCGGGACATCGAACGACTCTACCAATAAAAAGAGTATCGGCAGCCTGCTGCCGCCCTCTGTGAAATCTTTGATCAAGCGATCGGGGTTGTACAAGCAGCATTACTACTTGGACCCGAAGCAGGTTGCTCTCAGATTGCTCATAATCCAGCTTGTCGATGATACCTTCAACAATGACGCCCGGCTGAAGGCGCGGTAGATACGAGTTTCCTGGTCCGGTTCTTCAGCCGCCAGGGTTCTCCTGTCCGCGCGGGCAGGCGCCGGTGGGCCTTGAGCCCCGCGCTGCACATCCCTCCACAGATCAAAAAAGGGTCACACCAAGTGGCATGACCCTATCATCATTGGCGGAATTCTCCGCATCGTGAGTAAACCGGCGGCTTACTTCCTGGCAGCGATGGCCAGAATTTTTTTTCTGCTGGGGAGGAAGAAGACCAGCGGGATGAGCACGAGGAACATGGCCCCGCAGATAAAGGAAATGTCGTTGTAGGCGAGCATGGTCGTCTGCCGGCGCAGGATGTTCTCCAGCATGCCGATGGACAGGTGCGAGGCGTCGAGTGGGTCGATGCCCAGGGAGCGCAAGGCGTTGATCAGCGTGTTGCGGAAGGCTTCCGTAGCCGCGTTGAACGAGTTGATGTGCTCGCCCATGTAGACCCGGTGGACCTGAATCCGCGAGTCCAGCAGCGTGGCGACCAGGGCGTAGCCTATGTTGCCGCCCACCCGTCGCGAGAGCGTGTAGATGCTCGACGCATCGGTGACGTCGCTTCTGGAAATGCTGCTGAGCGATACCGTGCTCAGAGGCACGAACATGAAGGGCATGCCCACGCCCATGATCAGCAGGGGAAGGATCAGGTCGGCGATCCCGGCGTTCAGGTTGAGCTGCATCAGGTCGTAGTAGGACCAGACAATGAAGAAGATGCCCCCCAGGACCAGGGGCTTGGCCCCGATGCGCTGGTACAGCCATCCGGCAATGGGCATCATCAAAAGCAGCGTGATGGCGCGCGGCGCCAGGGCCATGCCCGACTCGAAGGCCGGGTAGCCCAGAAGTTGCTGCGTGAACTGCGGCAGGATGAACGTGGTCCCGAAGAGCGAGATGCCGAAGATCAGACCCATGGTTGAGCCGAGGGTCAGGTTCCTGTCCTTCAGCACGCGCAGGTTCACCACCGGCGCGGGGTGTCGCAGCTCCCAGACGATGAGGCCCACAAAGGAAGCAACCGTGATGATCGTGCCGACGATGATCTGGTTGGACTCGAACCAGTTCTCCTCCTGACCGCGCTCCAGTATGATCTGCATGCCGGTCAGGCAGACAGTGAGGAAGATGATGCCGAGCCAGTCGATGGACTGCACGCCACGGCGGAGGTACGGCGGGTCGTGCACGAAGCGGCTGGTGAGCATCATGGCCAGGATGCAGACAGGTACGTTGATGAAGAAGACCCACGGCCAGCCGTACACGTCGGTGAGCCAGCCCCCGAGGGTGGGGCCCAGGGCCGGGGCCAGCACCACGCCCATACCATAGATGGCCATGGCCATGCCCTGCTGCTGCGGGGGGAAGGTCTCGCGCAGGATGGCCTGGGATACGGGAATGAGCGCGCCGCCGCCTATGCCCTGGAGAATGCGGTAGCAGATCATCTGCTCGAAGGTGGTGGCCGTGCCGCAGAGGATGGAGCCGATGGTGAAGATGGCGAAGGACGCAAGGTAGAGCGTCTTGCGCCCGATGAGCGAGCTCCACCAGCCTGACATGGTCACCATGATGATCTCGGCGATGCTGTAGCTGGTGGCGACCCAGGTGATGGAGGAGAGGTCCGCACCGAAGCTGCCCATCATGTGGGCCATGGACACGTTGACCACGCTGGTGTCCATAACCGCCATGAACGCGCCGAACATGACAGTGACGGCGATGGTCCAGCGCTCACCGGGTGATAAGGACTCGGGGTCCCGATATGCGTTCATGGTTACGGCCTCAGGGACACCACGGAGGAGTTGCCCGTGTTCCCGGCCACGGCGCCGGGCTGTCTGGAGATGTCCACGCTGGGGATGACGGACATTCCGGGGGCGAGCACGTACTGCTGCAACGTCTTGTTATCGTCAAAGACGATCTTCACCGGGATGCGCTGGACAACCTTGATGAAGTTGCCTGCTGCGTTTTCGGGCGGCAGCAGGCTGAAGCGAGAGCCGGTGCCGCGCTGGATGCTGTCCACATGGCCGGTGAAGGTCACGTCCGGGTAGGTGTCCACGCTGATCTCGACCTGCTGTCCGGGCCGGATGTGGGTGATCTGCGTTTCCTTGTAGTTGGCCACCACCCACAGCTCCGGGCTGACGATGGAGAAGAGGTTCTGCCCGGCCTGGATGTACGCGCCCTGTTCCACGGACTTTTTGGTGATGTAGCCGCTGCACGGCGCAACGATGCGGGTATAGGAGAGGTCCAGCTTGGCCTGCTCCACCTGCGCCTCGGCCTCCTGCAGCTGGGCGGCGCGGGCGTTCATCTGGGCCTGGGCCTGGTGCAGCTCGTCTTCAGCGGTGAACACGGCGGCCTTGGCCTCGGCGATCTTGGCGGCCTGAGTCTGCACAAGCTGCTCGGAGGAGTTCAGCTTGGCACGGGCCATGGCTTCCTGGGCCCTGGCGTGGTCATACTCCTGCCGGCTCACCGCGCCTGCCTGGACAATCTGGCGCATGCGGTCCAGGTCGTTGCTGTCGCGCTCGTGCCCGGCCTTCATCTCCGCCACCTCGGCCCGGACCTGCTCCAGTCCGGCCAGCTCGGACTCGAAGTTGGCTTTTTTTTCCTGCAGAATGTTTCTCGCGGCGGAGGCCACGGCCTTTACCTCGGAAACGGCCGCCTTGGCCGACTCCAGCTTGGCCTGGGCAACATCCAGCGCAACCTCGTAGTCACGGGAGTCGAGCTCGGCCAGCACGTCGCCCTCTTTTACCTGCTGGTTGTCCTCCACATGCACGGCCGAGATATGGCCGGGCACCCGGGGGCTGATGTTCGTGATGTGCGCCTCCAGAAAGGCGTCGTCCGTGGATTCGTGCGAAATGGCGTGGAGGTAGAAGGGCACTCCCACGGCGCCGATCAAGACCGCGGCCGCCGCGATGATGGACAGCAGAAGGATGCGCTTCCGGGCAGGGCGTCTCCGCTCTTCTGTCACTTCCGGCGGTGTTGTTTGCGTCTCGCTCATGTATGCCTCGATTTGGAAAATTCGTGTTGATCTGCGGTCTCGCTACGGCAAGCGTCGAAATCGGCGGGAGGAGCGAAGATCCAGAGTGCGAAAAAGTTGCGATAGGGCCGCGTGGCCAGCCGGGGCGGGCTGGATCAGGCCGCGCGCAATGCCTTCAGAACAAAATCCCTTGCGTGCTCGAAGATGCTCTCCATTGCCGTGCCCGTGGGCCTGTTCAAGCATGCGGAGCGGATGAGCCCCGCGATGTAGCTCGCCGTGAGCGCGGGATCGGGATCGCTGAAAACGCCTTTCTCAATGCCGTTGTTGATGACGCTCATGATGAGCGTGCGCATCTCAGCGCGTTTGTTGGCCCATTCGTCGCTGTTGGGGCAGTTGACGATGGCGCCGCGCGAGAGCTCGAAAAAAACAGTCTTGCTGTAGAGATGCTGGGTGAGCTCGTGGATGAGACCGGACATCTGCGCGGCCGGATCGTCCTCGTTGGCTCTAATGTTCTCCTCCAGGCGCTCGACCAGGGCGGCGAAGTCCTGGAACAGGACGGAGAGAAAGAGCTCGTCCTTGCTCTCGAAGTAGAGATAAAGCGTTCCCTTGCCCACGCCGGCTGCGCGGGCCACGTCGTCCAGGAGGACCTTGTGGAACGGGCGCTCGGCAAACTGCGCGGCGGCGGCGTTGAGGATGCGGGTTTTCTTGTCCTTGCTAAATGTAGTCATTGTCGGCCTTCGGTGCGTTGAACGACAGGCGATTGTTTTTGTGAACGGCTTGTGGGGAGAGTCGGACCAGTACAAAACTGACTAAAACTGACTGGTCAGTCTTGTAATAACCAGCGAGGATTTGTCAAAAACTGACTCCCAGTTTTAGGAAAGGATGTTGGTAGAGCTGTTTATCCTGATATTTTAGCAGAGTGACAGGAAAAGAGTGGGTAGAATCAGCCCAGACTCGAAGCCAGGCCGCTTTCTCAACCTTTCCGCGTGCGATGTGTAACGCATTGAAAAAGTAACTGAACCTAGTGGGGAGGTACGGCGCGGGTAAAAAAGTGACAATTGTTACACTTTGTTTATCTCAGAGTCCGGAATCAACCAGCAACAGGCAAGCGCAGCACGGTTGCGTGGAGCAATTCCCCTGGCACACGGTTGCGAGCGCGTGCAACGCCCCGGGATGCATTGCGAACACCTTGACCCGGCCAGTGATGCCGACTAACACTCATTTCGTGTCGATGAGCTCTGTGCGTATGGACGCAGTGCCTGCCTTGCAACATCTGCAACGCAAAATGTTGAAGAACGTGTATTGCCAGGAATGGGACACGAAAAAAACGTATCGATGTGTGCACTGCACGGCAATGGAAGTCGCTATCCTGGAATAAGTACGGTGTTGCAATTTGCCGAAACGCCTTGAGGGGGTATGATGCGAGTTACTGAATGCAGGTGGGTTGCCGTATTGATGCTGGTAGGAATTATACTTCTGCCGGCATATGCTTTTGCCAAAGGGGAAGATGCGGATATGAAGAGCGGTGCCCTGGATTATACGGACTCCTTCAACTGGGTCACGCAGCCTTCAAAGATCGATAAGCCCGTAGACGTATTCTATGTACATCCCACCATATTCAGCGGCAAGGACTCCACCAACATGGATGTCGCGGACAAGAAGCTCCGCGCATTTGCCAAAGGCCTGACCGTTGCCCAGGCTGGCGTCTATTCCGGTTCGGCCAACCTGTTCGCACCATTCTACCGCCAGCAGTCCGGCGCCGTGCAGGACGAGTTCACGGCGCGCGGCGGCACCGATATGTTCGCCGACCCGTCGTTCCAGCTCGGCGCGCGGGATGTGGAAGCCGCCTTCGATTACTACCTGGAGCACCTGAACAAGGACCGCCCGTTCATCATTGCCGGCCACAGCCAGGGCACCATGACCCTGATCAACCTGATGCGGAAGCGGTTCGACGATCCCGCGCTGCAGAAGCGACTCGTGGCCGCATACCTCATCGGGTACTCGGTAACCACGCACGATCTTGAGCAATACCCCTGGATGAAGCGGGCCATGGGCGCAGACGACACCGGCGTCATCATCACCTACAACACCGAAGGTCCCGATGCGAAAGGCTCGCCTGTTCTGCTGGAAGGCGCCATCGCCATCAACCCGGTGAACTGGAAAAACGATTCCACCCTTGCCACCCGCGAGGAGCACGCCGGCGCCGTGTTCTTCAACGACGCCACGGGCGAGCTGATCGAAAAAATCGACCACTTTGCCGACGCGCATGTGGACCCGGAAAAGGGCGTGCTGGTCATCACCAACATGAAGCAGCCCGAGTCGCCGAAGATAGACCTGGAGCACCTGGGCAGGTTCCCGGCCGGGGTCTACCACAAGTTCGATTACGCCTTCTGGTTCAACAACCTCAAGGAAAACGTGGCCACGCGCATCCAGTCGTACCTTGCGCAGCACGGCGGTCAGTAGCGCTGCGCTTTTCTGAGTTCCCACAACAGCATTCTCCCGGAATCGGCATGGTTCCGGGAGTTTTTTGTGGCGCGCCGGCGACCAGGATATTGCGGGCCGTGCTTGTTCCCTTCCGTTGCCCCATCCTGTACAGGTGTGGCTACTGATCATCCGCAGCAACGTACGGCGGCGCTGTCCAAAGGGGGGACGCCATGGGGATTGTCGAACGCTTTGCCCGGTATGAGGACGCGAACAGCTTTGTATCGCGTATCCGCGCCCGCCGCGCCGTCCATCTGCAGCGGTTGATCGATTCCATACGTTCAGAAAAAGGCTCGGTGCGCATACTTGATGTGGGCGGCACGGAGAAATTCTGGAACTGTATCGACCTGACACAATTCAATGGAAGCGTGCAGATTGTCCTTGCGAATGTGGATGCGCTGGATGCAGTGCGCCAGCCCGCGATATTCTCGCATGCGCAACAGGATGGCCGGCGCCTGGAGTACGAGGACAATGCATTCGATCTCGTCCACTCCAACTCGGTCATAGAGCACGTGGGGACGTGGGCGGACATGTGCGCGTTCGCCAAAGAGACGCAGCGCGTGGGGCAGTACTACTTTGTGCAGACGCCGAGCTACTGGTTCCCTGTGGAGCCGCATTGCCTGTTTCCGTTCTTCCAGTATCTGCCGCGGCCGGCGCGGTTGTTCCTGGTGCGCCGGTTCCGGCTGGGCCACTGGCCCAAGGCGGCGTCCGTGGACGAGGGAATGCGCATCATCGAAAGCGCCTCGCTGCTGACGAGATCCATGCTCGGCAGCCTCTTCCCGGAAGCGGCGATTCTTGTGGAGAAGTTCTGCCTGCTCAACAAATCATTCATGGCCACGAATCATCCCGCCCCAGGCCAATAGTGGGGCCCGCCAAGCGTTATCCGTCCTGCCGGCGGGAGCAAGTCTCCTGACCCATACGGGCCGAGCAGGGGCGCTCCCACTGCACATTTCTTCGCAGTCGTGGTACTGTGTGGGTTCCACCATGACACATCCTATTGAGGAGTCCGACATGCCGCACCGCCGAATCATCCACATATATTGGGTCGCGTTCCTTTTTGCCGCGCTGCTTGCCGCGCAGGGCTGCGCCGTGGCTCCGTACACGGGCCGCAACCAGCTCATGCTCGTCTCGCCGCAGCAGGAGCTCACCCTGGGCAACCAGGCCGCGGAGCAGGTGCTTCACGAAGAAAAGGTGGTGCGCTCCGGAGCGCAGGTGAATGAGGTGCAGGCCATCGGCCGGCGCATCGCCATGGTCGCGGACCAGCAGGGCTACCAGTGGCAGTTCTATGTGGTGGACGACCCCGAGACGATCAACGCCTTTGCGTTGCCCGGCGGTAAGGTCTTTGTCTACACCGGGCTGCTCAGGGTGGCCAAAAGCCCGGACGAGGTAGCCGCGGTCATCGCCCACGAGATAGGCCACGTGCTGGCGCGCCACGGCGGCGAGCGCCTCTCCAATACGCTGCTTGCCCAGGTGGGGCAGGAGGCGGCCATGATCGCGCTGGGGGACATGTCGCCCACGGCCACCAAGGCCGCCAACGTCGCTTTCGGCCTGGGCGCGCAGTACGGCTACATCCTGCCCTTCAGCCGGCAGCAGGAGTACGAGGCCGACTACATCGGGCTGATGATTATGGCCCAGGCCGGATACGACCCGCGCGCCGCCATCAGCTTCTGGCAGACCATGATGCAGCAGGACAAGGCCAAGCCGCCGGAGTATCTCTCCACCCATCCCTCGGACCGGAACCGCATCGCCGAGCTGGAGCGCGCCATGCCCAGGGCCATGCAGTACTATCAAAACTCGCGCCGCATGTGACACAGCGGTCGGCCCGGGACTCGCGGCGAATACGCCTGTGAGGCGTCGGCTCCAATTGGCCAAAACACTCGCCAGGGGCACCTGCCTTTGCTATGTTCCTGCAAAATCAATCAAATCGACGACACGAGGAGTACGGCATGAAACGGTTGACGGTGTTTCTGATAGCGGCGGCCTTCGTGGTGAGCATGGCCGGCGCGGCTGCCGCAGGCGGCGATTTGGTGGGCGAGTGGAAGTCGACCGGCGAGATCGGCGGCGCCGTCAGCGGCGAGGGCAGCCACGGTCTTGGCTCCGGAGATGCGCGTTTCGCCAAGCAGGGCGTCGCCTGGACGCTGAAGGTCACGAAGCAGGACTCCGGCGGCGGGTTCTATGGGCAGTGGTGCAGCGCCAATAACTGCGAGGATGTCGTGGGCGTGGTGCGCCGGGACGACTCGCTGCTCATGTCCGACGAGGACAGCTACTTCATCGGGTCCATGTACGCCGGCCGTATGGAGCTGTGCGTGATGGAGGCGGGCAAGAAGTTTCGCGCGGCTGTCTGCCAGATGATGGAAAAGCAGTAACCGGCAATTTCGAGAGATACAAAAAGGCCGCCTTCCTGTTGAGGAGGGCGGCCTTTGTTTTTTTCGGAATAGATGGTGTGGATTATCTGAAGTCCTACCTTCCCGCATCCGTTTTCAGCTCCTCGATGAGATTCTGCAGTGCGGCGGCCTGGGAGGCTAGCTGCGACAAGGCGTCGGTGGTCTCGGCCACACCGCGCGCCGTCTCCGCGGCGATGTTGCTGATCTCCTCGATGGACTGGTTGATCTCGTCGGATGCGGCGGACTGTTGCTCGGCGGCCGTGGCAATGGATCGGATCTGCTCGGCGCTGTGCTCGGTGCCGGACACGATCTGCTCCAGCGCCTCGCCGGAGCGGTGGGAGTGCTCGGTGGCCGTTTCCAGCTCGGACACAGCCGTGTCCATGGCCTGAACGTTCTCGTCCGCTACGCGCTGGATGGCGGCTATGGAGTCGCCCACCTCCTTGGTGGCGGTCATGGTCTTTTCGGCCAGCTTGCGCACCTCGTCCGCGACCACGGCGAACCCCCGACCGGCCTCGCCGGCGCGCGCCGCTTCGATGGCCGCGTTCAGAGCCAGCAGGTTTGTCTGATCGGCTATGTCGGTGATGACATTCATGATCTGGCCGATTGACGCGGCCTGATCCTCCAGGGCCTTCATGGACTCCTGCAGGCTTCCGGCCTGGGTGCGGGTGGCGTCCATGGCGCGGATGGAGCCGCGCACCACGTCGGCGCCCTCCTGGGCCTGGGACTTTACGGTCTCGCCCTGCATCGCGGCGTCGGAGGCGTTGCGCGCCACCTCCAGCACGGTAGCGTTCATCTCTTCCATGGCCGTGGTCTCGATGCGTTCGCGTTGGTGCTGGGTTCCGCTGTTGATCTCGTCGGCGTGGGCGGAGATCTCCTCGCTGGCGGCCGAGATGTTGCGCACGACCTCGTCCAGCCGCTGCGCCGCCTGGAGCATGCCTTCGGACATGGCGGACTCCGCTCGCAGTCGCGCCTCCTCGGCCTCGGCCTTGGCGACCTCGGCGGCGCGGGCTTTTTCCTCGGCCTCGGCCGACTTGGCCTCGATCTCGGTGATGTTGGTGCGCAGGGTGGCGCCCATGGTGCTCAGGGCCTGCTCCAGCCGGGTCACCTCGTCATGGCCGGTGGCGGTCAGCGTGACGTCGAAGTTGCCGCCGGCTATCTCACCGGCAGCCGCCGTGGCCGCGCCCAGGGGCTTGCTGATGCTGCGGGAGATGAGCAGGGCCAGCGGCAGCACGATAAGTACGAAGATCGCAGCGATCACGGCGACGATCCACGTCACGTTCGAGGACACGACTTCGTTGATGCGGTTGGCCACCTGGGTCTGGGCCGCCTGGATGTTGTCGATGTACACACCGGTGCCCACCCACAGGTCTGTGCCGGGAATCATCTCGGAGTAGGCGAGCTTGGGCTGCTCGCCCGCGCCTGGCTTCTGAAAAATGTACTGGATGAAACCGCCGCCCTGGTGTGCCTTCTCGGCCAGCCCCTTGACGTAGAAGACGCCGTTGACGTCCTTGGCGCCGCTGATGTCCGTGCCCTCCACAGAGGTCTTGGCCGGGACGGACAGGGCCGTGGTGCCCTTGTAGACGAAGTAGTAGCCGGACTCGTCGGCTTCGAAGCGTATATCGGCCGTGAGATCCTTGATGATATCGATGCGGCTCTCGGGAGGAACGTTTTTGAGCGCCTGGCCCAACATTACAGCAACGGTGTGTGTGGCTATCTGAAGCTTATCCCTCTGCGCGTTCAGCATCAGATCGTTCACCTCCTCCAAGCTTATCTCGCGTATCGTGCGCGAGTTGGAAAGGAAGGCGAGAGTGACGCCAAGAACAAAGATGACCATCAGGCTGATGACGAACAGGATACGGAGATGAATGGAGAAGCGTCTGAGCATGGGGGAACCTGCGCTTTGCTGAAGTAATGCGATTTCAAATAGCTACCAATATGTACAACAGAAGGCCCCCTGGTGAGGAGGGACTTCAAAGTGATTATTCAATATAAAAGTGGAAGACAAGAATTGCGTTTCGGGGGAGTAATGCGGAAAAAAACAAGGCTGCCCGTGCAATCGCAATAGGCAGCCTTGTATATATGTAACGGGAAAAAGTGAAGGGCTTATTTCAGGTCGGATTTCTCCAGCAGCAGGGAGTAAAAGGCGGTAACATCCTCGAAGGTGCCTTCCTGCGTGAAAAGAACCTGGTGCCCGCCGTTCTTGCTCAGCTTGACGAGCACGTAGAACGGCGTACCCACGACGCCCACGTAATCGTAGGCCCTGTAGTCCGGGTCCGGGAACAGCGGAAAGTCCAGCGCGTACTGGTCCTTGAAGAACCCAACCTCGTAATCGGAGTTGCCCACGCCCAGACCGATGATCTTGAGCGTGTCCGCCTTGCCGGACGCCTTGATCTTGTCAAAGAGCTCCTTCATCAGCGGCGCTTCGCGCTGGCAGTGCGGGCAGTACATGGAAAAGACCTGGAGAAGCAGGTAGTCGGTCTTGATGTCCGAGAGCGCGAACGGTTCCCCGGCGGGCACGCCGAGGTAGCGCGCATCTGCATCCAAAGCCGGAGGCAGCTGAACGTCCTGGAGCTTCATGCCCTCGCTGATGACTTTATCCTGATCGCCGAGCGACTCGGCCAAGGCCGGCACCGCGGCGAGCACGGCGAAAACAAGGACTGCGGGCAGAACCCGGGCGCAGCAAGAAAGGAGCTGGCGAAAACGCATCAGTCTTCCTCCTCGGAAGGATGGCCGACCCAGGAGAGCGCGGCGCTGACGGCCGGAAAGCCGACAGTGGACGTGCAGGCCAGGATGGCGTGGCAGATGGCCTCCTCGGAGACGCCCAGGCCACGGGCCCGGCGGGTGTGGCTGTGCACGGCGCCTTCGCTGCCGGCGGCGACCGCCGCGGCGAGCTGGACAAGGTTCAGGGTGACCTCGTCCAGGGGACCGGACTCCTTCACGGCCTTGCCCAGGTCTTCGTGGGCTTTCATGTAACGAGGATACTTTTCCATCATGCGCGTGAAGTGGCTGGGCTTCTTGTCCATGGTCTCTTCTCCTTGGCCATCTCCCTGGCCGTTTGTCATGCCTCGGCGGGGCGCACGGTAAGGACGGGCACCGGCGAGGAGCGCACGACCTTTTCCGCCACGGAACCCAGTAAGAGGCGCTGGATGCCGGTGTGGCCGTGCGTGCCCATGACGATGATGTCGGCGTTCTCCTGATGCGCGATATCAAGAATGGTGTCGGCCGGGTATCCGCCCACGACGCGGGCAGTCGCCACGCGGTCGGACTTGAGGTTCGCGTCGACGAACTCGGCCATGGTGCGCTGCGCGCCTTCGATGACGGACTGGGCGAAGCGGTTGGTTTCGTTCTCGTCCACCTGGAGAATGTGATAGCGCTCGTACGACGGAGCCACGAACAGGGGAATGAGCCTGGCGTTGAACGCCTCGGCCATGGTCAGTGCTGCGGCGGCCACGGGCACGGATGCCGGGGAGAGGTCGATGGGACAGAGAATGGTCTTGATGTCGCTCACAGTAGCGGCTCCTTGGATCGTAGATTACTTGAATAGTATAGCCCGGAAAGCCCCTTGATGCGCAAGCCCTTTTTCCACCGGGCTTCCGGCCCGCGTCCCGGGCGGCCGTAGGGATACCACCCGTTGCCCCGGCAGTCGATGCCTGGAGGATGGAGCAAGGTAAAGCGTATGCATCTTCACTGCCGCTGCCCGGCAAGTAGTAATGAAAATTACTTTTCTTTGTTGCAAAAATAGAGTAGTGCCACCACTATGGGCGATGTAACCCGACTGATGAAAGGATGGTTTCATCTACGTCGCACATGCAGTGAAGGTCACGTCTATGTGGTGTCCGGATGGTGTACGCAATCCGGTATAGGCATATCAGGAGAACCGTTGCGGTTAATGTGAAGAGGGCGTCTCGTGGGAGTCATCAATATACAGGACGTCAAACCGAAGATGGTCCTTGGGGCTGATCTATATGCTCCGAATGGACGATTTCTTCTTCCCAAGGGGACGCAGCTCACCGGCAAGCATGTCCGGATCATGACCATCTGGGGTGTTCCGGAAGCTGACATAGATGGCTGCGACCGGGAGCAGACCATGGGCGAGGCCATCGCCCAGCTTTCCCCCCAGACATTGGAAGCCTGCGAGGCCCATGCCTCCGAGCTTTTCAGCCGCGCGAACCTCGGGCACGAGGCCATGCGCGAGCTGTACCAGATAACGCTGCTGCGTTGCGCCGAGCGGACCATACACGGCCTGGACCCGACCCGGCACGAGATAGATGCCGGCGCGACCAAGGCGATGCTGAACCAGTGCAGCGGCGGCATGGACGACATCCCCACGGCTCCGGAGCTGGTGCAGCGCCACCTGAGCCTCGCCTCGCTCCCCGACATCTACTACCGCATCGTGGAGGTGCTGGGCGATCCCAACAGCACGGCCACGACCATATCCGACGTCATCTCCAAGGACGTGAGCCTGTCCGCCAAGCTGCTCAAGCTGGTCAACAGCCCGTTCTACGGCTTCCCATCCAAGATAGATTCCATCACCCGCGCCGTGGCCTTGCTCGGGTTCAACGAGCTCGCCATGCTCGCCCACGGCATATCGGTCATTCGCCATTTCCAGGACATGCCCATAACCTGCCTGGATATGCAAAGCTTCTGGAAGCACTCCGTTGCTTGCGGGCTTCTCGCCAGGGCCCTGGCTGGACGCAGGCCCGGCCTGTCCGAGGAGCGGTTCTTCGTGGCCGGGCTGCTGCACGACATCGGCCGGCTGATCATGCTCAAGGAGATGCCGCACATCATGGGCAAGGTGCTGCTCCACGCCACCGAGAACAATCTGGACACCTGGCGGGCGGAGCGGGACATCCTGGGCTACGACCACGCCGCCGTGGCCGGCCATCTGATGGGGGAGTGGTGCATGCCTGTGGACCTCAGGAACATGGTGGCCAGGCATCACCATCCGGACCTTGCAGACAATGTTTTCGAAGCCGGGTTTATCCACCTGGCGGATATAATGACCATTGCCATGGACATGGGGTGCAGCGGATCATACCGGGTGCCCCCGCTTTCCGCCGGCGCATGGGACGTGCTCGATCTGCCGCAGGGGCTGCTCGTCACTTCCGTCCGGCAAACAGACCGGCAGCTCGATGAGATAGTTTCGATGTTCTTCTCCGGGCAAGGTAATGAAAGATAGCATGGCCCCCTTCAATCCGGACCCATACGAGGATCGGATTCGTTGTCTTGACGAGGAGCGCCGTCGTGCGCTCACTGCTCTGGAGCTCGCGGGCTCCATGGGCACATTCGCCTCGGCGTTGAACCATCTTGAAAGCCCGGACCCTATTCTTTACGAGACTATCCGGAAGGTTCGGGCGCTCATCCGCTTCAAGACCGCGGCCATCTACCTGGTGAACGAGCAGGACGCGGACTTCTATCTGGCCGCGTGCTCGCCCTCTGACGGACGACAGTACATCGAGAACGAGGTGGACGCGCTCATCGCAACCTTCATGTTTTCCTGGTCGCTGGGCCGGAGCAAACCGCTCATCGTGCCGGACAGCGCCCAGCGCGAAACCCTGGTGATCCACTCGCTGACCACGCCTTCCCGCGTTCGGGGCATGTTCGTGGGCGTGCTCGATGAGTCCAAGACCTCCATCCTCGACTCCTACCTCTCCCTGCTCACCGTTATCCTCACCGGCGCGGCCCAGGCTCTGGAAAGCTACGAGCTTTATGGCCGCATCGCCGAGATGAACAGGCGGCTGGAGCGGCAGGTGGAGGACCGCAGCCGGGAGCTTTCCGAGACGAGCTCAAGGCTTGCCAGGGAGCGGATCAGGAGCGAGGCCGCAGACCGCGCCCTGGAAGAGAAAAGCGATACCATCCGCGCATTTTTCGAGACGAGCCAGGACGGCATGGTCATCATCGACCGGCGCGGCGTCGTGCTTGAAATCAACAACCGCGCGGCCTCCATGTTCGACCATGAGATGAAGGAGGTGCTGGGGCAGCCGCTGAGGGATCTGCTCTCGGACGACTTTTTTGAAGAGCGCAAGGACCGTTACCTGGGTATCATGCGTCGCGGCGAGCCGGTGCGCACCGAGGAGTCCCTGATGGGCAAGCGCTTCGAGCTGAGCCTCTCGCCATTGAAAGACGGCCGCGGCGAGGTCGTCCGCGTGGCTTGCCTTATCCGCGATGTGACCGAGGACCGCGAGTTGAGCGACGCCCTGACCACGGCGCGTGACGAGGCCCGCGCCGCCAGCAAGGCCAAGACCGAGTTTCTGGCCAACATGAGCCACGAGCTGCGCACGCCGATCAACGGCATCATGGGCATGACCCAGCTCCTGCTGGCAGCGGAGCTCCAGGAAGACCAGCAGGAGTGCTGCCGGGACATTATGTTTTCAGCTGGCCGTGTGCTGCGGATCGTTAATGATCTCTTGGACCTCTCCAGTCTGGAGAACGGCAGGATGGCCCTGAACGAGGTCTCCTTCTCCACCCGGCGCGTCTTCGACTTCATTTGCAAGACATTTGCGGAGGAAGCCAGGCGCAAGGGGCTGGAGTTCCACTGCGAGTTCGCCCCGGACCTGGCGGAGGACCTTGTCGGCGATCCGGACCGGCTCCGCCAGCTCCTGATCAACATTGTGCACAATGCGGTCACCTTCACCCGCACCGGCCGTGTGGATGTGTGGGTGGGCGAGGCGCCGGAGTTGCTCGATGCACCGTGCCCGGAGAGCTGCGCGGCCTTCGCCTTCACTGTTTCGGATACAGGCCCCGGCATTCCGGAGCAGCACCGGCAGACCATCTTCGACAGCTTCACCCTGGCTGAGGAGTTCATCACAAAGCGCAGCGGCGGCTCCGGGCTTGGGCTCGCCATCTCCAGGCAGCTTGCCGAGCGCATGAACGGCGTCATCACCGTGGAAAGTGAGGAAGGCCGCGGCAGCGTATTCAAGGTTGCCGTGCCACTGCCGCGTTCAACGCCGGAGGTCGGCGCGAAGTTGGCCTCCGTCCACGCTCCATGCACGCCGCAATGCGGACGCGTTCTGACCGTGGAGAAGGGCGCTTCAAACAATGGCTCGCCGGCTAGGCTTCTGCGCGGCAGCGGGCTGGCCGTGGAGAAGGCCACGGATTGCTCGGACGCCCTGAAGCGGATCGGGGACGGCGGATGCGAGCTCGTGGTGTTGTCCGTGCCCCTGATCGGCGGCGGTGGGCTCGAGCTCACCCGCACCATCCGCGGCGGCGAGATCAACGGTGTGGACCGGAATCTGCCCGTGCTCATGCTGGCGGAGGACGTCTCGGAAGATGAGATGCGGCGGTGCCTGAACGCGGGCGTCAATGCGGTCATCAGCGGTCCGCTCGACGCCGAGGCCTTTGTGCGCACCGTCCAGGGAATGATACCCCCACGGCGCTGACCGCCAGCCCTGTCTATCGCGAGAAATCCGGCTCGTTGCCCAACAACCCCACGATGGCCGGCTGATCGGCCGTACGCATTGCGTCCAGCAGCGCGTCTCGGTCCAGCCTTTTCAGCGATGTGGCTACGCCCAGCGGTCTGCCCTCAGGCGTGGGCAGCGATTCAAATGGCAGGTTCGCCAGGCCGCGGCTGGGCGGATCGCCCGGGCCGATCCAGATGGTGGCGAGGTGCGGCGCGGCCCTGCGGATCGGTGTCCACAGCCTGGAGTACAGCTCCACCTCGGCCAGGCCGCTGGCCACGGCGTCGGTGCCCTGGGGCTGGGAATCTTCCCCGCCTGCACTCCGCCAGACACGCAGAACTTTCTCGACCGAACCCACCGGACCGATATCGATGATGTCTATCCGGCTGTCCGCGCCGTCCTGCGCAGGCCGTGTCAGCAGGAATGCCACGATATGCGGCTCCTCGGACTTGGCGTGCCCGGCTCCGGGCGGCGTTTTGATGCGGGCGAAGAAGAGCAGGCCGCCGTCACGGGGCAGCGTTGCGGCCAGGGATGCAACGGCAGAGGTATAGCCGTCGTACCGTCCCAGCATCCATTGCAGCAGGGGCCGCCAGGCCTCGTGGCGCTCGGCGATGGCTTGCGACAGGGCCTCCAGCCGTGTTCGTGCCTCGTCGGAAAAGCTCGCCGGCTGGATGGCGGGCCGCGCTGCGACCGGATTGAGCCCATGGACATTGGCGTCTGGCCGCGCGCTGGCCATGGCCGCGGTGAGTCGGACGAACTCGTCCACGGCTGCCGAGTCGTCCGCCTGGCTTGAAAGCGGCAGTGCGGGCATGCCGGTGGGCGGAAAGAGCACGCGCCGGGAAAGCCAGGAGCCGAAGGCCAGGGTCGCTATCTTTTGCGACGGCGCTTCCGCGGCCGCGAGCCGGGCGAGGAGCTGCATCAGCCTGTCGTCGCGGTCCATGAGCGAGTCGAAGCCGTTGCCGGCGCGGTCCAGGCTTATGGGCGGCGTCTGCGCGGCCAGCAGCCGGGCGTTGACGGCCAGCGAGCGTTTCGGATTGCCTGAGAGGGAATCCAGGTCGGCCAGCAGCTTCAGCGTGTGGATGCGCAAGGGATGGTTCGCGGGCAGCACGTCGCCGAAGAAGGTGTCCAGCCGCTCCAGAAAACCCAGTGCCGAACGGGCTCCGGCGGGTTGCGCCGCGCAAAGATTCATGGCTTCCAGGAGATCGGGCCCGGCGTTTCGCGCAAAGCGTTGCTGCAGGTCGGCGGGCAGCGTGCCGGCCACGCCCAGGGTTGCGTGGGCTAGCTCCACGGCGTTGGCGGAGTGGTTTTCCGCCGCCAGCATCCGCGCCTCCAGCGCCGAGGCATGCAGCCCGGCAAGTATCGCCTCCGGGCTCTGGTCGCCGTCCAGGTCGGCACGAACGCGATGGAGGAGAGCGCGGACCTGCTCGCCGTCTTTGGACAGGATTGCGGCGCGGGCCGCATCCAGCCGCAGCGACGCCCTGTCGGGCAGGGTGTTGTGCGGGAGCTTCTCGGCCAGGGCCAGGGCTTGCTGGAACGCCCGCAGGGATATTTCGGACCGGTCCGCATTGGCCAACGTTGCGCCGAGCAGGGAAAGGGCCCGGATGCGCAGGTCAGGATCGCCGACCTTGGCCGCGATGTCCGCGGCGTGTGCGGCCGCTTTTTCGGCCCGGGAGAGCTCACCTGTTTCGAGGTACACGGCCGCGAGATCCAGATAGCAGAGCGCGGCCTCCTGCGGCGAGGCTTGCGCCAGGCGATCCGCAATGAGGCCGGCTTGGTCCAGCAGGTCCAGAGCCTGCGCGCGGTCCCCCGAGGACTCCTGCAACTGCGCCAAGGCGATGTATGCCGAGCCGGACTCCGGGCTGATCTGGCCATGCTCTTCCACGGCGTCCTGCACACGCCGCGCGCCGCGGGCCAGGCTTTCGCCGATGCGGCCGCGCCGGAACAGCGTCTCCGGGCTCTCGGACCCGCCACTGGTTCCAAAGGCGTGGGTCGTGACGATGACGCCGTAAAAGACCAGGACGATTGCGGCGAGAATCAGCATGAGAACGGCGGCAGCCACCGGGGCCTCGATACCTGCGGGCAGCAGGCGCAGAAGAGCCGCCGGGACGCCTGGTATGCGCCTGGTCGGAGTCACGGACGCGCCGTTGGTGCTATGGGGGCTGTCGGTGTTCACAATCGTTTTACATAGTCTCCCGGCCGGAAGCGGCCAAAAAGACTTCCGTCAGGGAGCAAGATGCGGCACTATCCGGCTTCAGTGGACCGGTTGAACGCATGGCGGGCAGCGGCAGCGCACGATGTGCCGCGGGCCGGTTGCCGGCTCCAAGACGCTGTACTATGAAGCGCCCTAAATTTCTAGAATATTTCTATACAATGACAGATGCCTATAGGGCAAGACATTGAGAGGTGGTGGAGCTGCAATGGACAAGAAAACGAGGCGACGGATAGAGGACTTTATCGAAGCGCTCCATACACGGGTCAGCGCGCTGGAGTCCATTGCGGCGGAGCCGCCGGCGCAGCAGGCCGTGCAACAGGAGGCGTCCGCCCTCGGCATCGTGGCGCTGGACATGGAGGAGTGGCTGGACGAGGACAGGCTGCGCCAGAAGCGGGCCATGAAGATGGCGTTGCTGCGTGGGGTGCTGGCGTTTCTGCTGCTGGCCGGCCTGCTGGCGGCCACGGTCTATGTGTTCCGGGAGAACAGCCTGGCCGAGGACGGCGATTACCTCAAGGCCATACGCCAGTTCTTTCCGGATATCGGGGACCCGGCCACCTGGGCCGGCTACCTCAAGCTCGCCGTGGCTGGGTGCCTGGGGCTGATGACGTTCCTCTGCGCGATGATCGTGGCCATGTTCCTGGAGGTGCTCGTCAAGGCGGTCCGGCTGCCCATGAACTCCCTGGTGTTTACGGCGCTTACAGCTGTCGTCACGGCGGTGGCGTTATACTATTACCTGGAATATTTTGATATTCTCAGGCAAACGCTCTACCGTTTCGTGTAGCGCCGGCAGTCTGCCCCCTGGAGCTGTATCGGGCTGTCAATCAATTGCCAAAAAATGCTTGGCAAAGTAATGGGGAGTACTCTATACTCACAAAAAAAGGTGAGTTCTCGAATCGGCGGGGGGAACGGCGCATAGTGCGCCGGCGTGCGGTTTGGAACTCGCCTTTTTTATTTACTCTTTTCGTGAATCCACACACCAGACGCGCGACGCCGCGTCAGCGCCCGAAACATGGCCTACAGGCGGACGGCCGCACAGGTTCTTTTGCGGATGCGTGCATGGCGCTTCGGCCCGACTGAACGGGCAGGGGCGGGGCTGTCTAGGCGGTCGCCTGTGCGCGGCGGGCGATGAGCTCCGCGACAATGGCCACGGCGATTTCCTGGGGCGTGTCGGCGTTGATCGGCAGGCCGATGGGGCTGGAGACATCTGCGAGGATATCGTCGGGAATACCGCGCTGCGCAAGGGCGTCGTAAACCAGCTCGCGCTTTCGCGCCGACCCTATCATGCCGATGTACGCCGCGTTCGCCCGGAGCGACCAGTCCAGCGCAGCCTCGTCGTTGCGGTAACCCCGCGTGACGATGACCATATAGCTGTGCTCCGGCGGCATCAGACAGCTCAGCGCGCCGTCCCAGTTGCCGATAAGATGGGTGACAGCGCGTTCAGCGCCGGGCGCCTCGGCCAGCCAGCTGTCCGTGAGAAATTCGGGGCGGTCGTCCACCAGGTGGGGCTCGAAATCGCAGCGGCCGGCCAGGGCCGCCACCTCCCGGCCCACGTGGCCGGCTCCGAAGATGTAGACATGCTTGCGGCGCACCAGGGGCGTAATGCAAAGCAGCACATCGCCGTCGTCCCCAATGGCCGCGAGCCGGGGCTCCTGTGCGGCCGCGCTTTCCTCCATGGCCGCGGCAAGGGGGTCCAGATGAAGCTTTGCATCGCCAAGCGGCTGGGCAAGCAGGCCGGCGGCCTCTGCGGCGTCACGGGCCAAGACCCCGCCCAAGCGGCTGTAGACCCGCACCTGGGAGAGCTTTCCGCCAACCTGCTCCGTTGCCAGATGGAGTCTGCCGAGCCGGGAGCGAGACTGGCCCATGGCGCGGTACGCGCTGACCAGAAACGGGGCGGCGCAGCCATTTCCATTGCAGAGGGAGTTGGTGGCGTTTTCGAACAGGGCCGACTCATTGGGGTGCGGCCGGACGGACTCCACAAAGAGTCTCGCGCAACCACCGCAGACCATGCCGTTCTTGGCGGCGTCGGAGCCGTCGAGGTCGTAATCGAGCAGGGCCGAGGCGTCGTCGGCCAGACATTGCCGGGCTGTACGCACGACGGCGGCCTCCAGCAGGCCACCGCCCACCGAGCCGGCGGTCTCGCCGGTTCTGGTTACGGCGAGCCTCGCACCGGCCTTGCGTGGTCCGGCGCCGTTGTTGGACACAACCGAGGCCAGCGCCGTGGGCCGGCCCTCGGTCAGCCATGCCACCATCGTCCTGTACGTTTTCATGTCCGCGCAGGGATCAGGCCGCGGCCTTGGCCAGCTCTTCGCGCACCATCCCCTTGAAAAGCGGTATCTTGTACGCGTTCTTGCTCATCGGTTCGGCGTCGGCCATGGCCGCCTCGGCAGCCTTGTCGATGACGTCGGGCGTGAGCTCCTTGCCCATGATGGCCTGCTCCAGCTCGTGCGAGCGCCACGGCACCGGCGCTGCACCGGAGAGCACGGCGCGCCCGGCAATCACGCGCTTGCCGTCCATGGCCAGGGCCAGAGCCAGGCCGGAGAGGGCGAAGTCCCAGGAGCGGCGTGCGCGGACCTTGCGGTACGTGTTGTGGAAGCGTGGCCCCTTGGGCTGTGCGGGCACGTCCACGGCCGTGATGAACTCGTCCCGTTCGATGGAGGTTTCGCGCATGGGGTCGTCTTCCGGCAGGATGAAGATGTCCTCGATCTTGTCGGTGCGCGTGCCGCCGGGGCCCATGATGGTCAGTTTGGCGTCCAGGGCCAGCAGGGCGGGCGAGGTGTCCGAGGGATGGACAATGTAGCAGTTGGCCCCACCCAGGATGCAGTGGAACTGGTTCTCACCGCCCACGGCGTAGCAGATGGGCCCGCCCTTGCGGATGCAGTTGAACTCCCCGCGGTAGTACCAGCAGCGCGGCTTCTGGCAGATGTTGCCGGCGATGGTGCCCTGGTTGCGGAGCTGCGGACTGCCGACCTCGTGGGCGGCCTGGGCCAGGCCCGGACAGCGGGCGTTCACGTCCGGGTTGTCCACGATGTGGGTCAGCGTGGTGAGCGCGCCGATACGCAGGCCGCCGTTGGCCGCCGTCACGCCGGAAAGCTCGGAAGCGAGGCCGGAGAGGGAGACGAGCTTGGTGGCGTTGATGATGTGTTCGCGCAGGCAGGTTATCAGGTCGGAACCTCCGCCGTGGACCACGGCGCCCTCGGATTTGAGGGCTTCCACGGCATCGGAGACCGTTTTCGGTTGGGCGTACTCGAATGGTGCGAACATGGGCATTGCTCCTTGCGGCTAGGCCTTCCCGGCGATCTTCGCCGCCAAGGTCGTTGGATTGATGGGCGTATCCAGCATGCGCACGCCGACGGCGTCGAACACGGCGTTTGCTATGGCCGAGGCGGTCGGTACGGTAACGGGTTCGCCAAGCCCCTTGGCGCCGGTGATGTTGGCCTGGTCGTCGGGCATCTCGATGGGCTCGGAGATGATTTCCGGCGGCATGTCCAAGGCTGTGGGCAGCTTGTAGTCGTGCCAGTTCTTGTTGCAGAGCTTGCCGGTGTTGTTACGGTCCAGCACGCGCATCTCCGTGGTGCCCAGGCCGATGCCCATGGCCACGCCACCCACCACCTGGCAGTCGTAGGTCAGGCGGTCCATGATCCGGCCGGACTCGTGCGCGGCCACGAAGCGCAGGAGCTTGAGCTCACCGGTGAGGGTGTTCACCTCCACCTCGCAGAACTGCGCGCCGAAGGGGACGATGGCTTTGTCCTGCGGAACGGACGTCTTGTGGCCCACGCCGATGACCACCTGCTGGCCAGAGAGGCGCTTGAGTGCGGTGACGTCCACGGACTTGGACGAATCGCCGTCCGCGTGGATGCTCTTGCCGGCAAAGACCAGCTTGTCCGGCGTGGTCTCCAGCTCCTCGGCAGCCATCTCCATGAGCTGCTCCTTCACCTTGATGCAGGCCATGCGCACGGTCGGTGACTCGATGGGCACGGTCTTGGAACCGCCGGAGGGCCGCGTGAACTGGGTGGTGCCGGTATCCGCGTTTTCGATCTGCACCAGATCGTAGTCCACGCCCAGCTCCTCTGCCACCACCAGGGCCATGATGGTCTTGGTGCCGGTGCCGATGTCCGAAGCCCCCATGTTCAAGTTCACGGAGCCGTCGGCAAAGAGCTTGACCACCACGGTGGCCGGTGGAAAGCCGCCGCCGATGAACCAGTTGCAGGCGGCCATGCCCACGCCGCGGCGCAGATGTCCTTCCTTGGGCTGGCTGGCGGTGCGCTTTCTGGCCTCCTGCCAGCCAAAGACCTCGGCGCCCTTGGTGATGCACTCCTTCAGGCCGGTGGTGGTGTACTCGGGCTGATTCTCCCGGGCCTGGGAGACGAGCGGAATGTTTTTGAGCCGCAGATCCACGGGGTCCATGTCGATCTCGCGGGACAGAGCGTCCATCATCTGCTCCATGGCCCAGTTGCCCTGGGGGTAGCCGGGTGCGCGGAAGGGCCGCGCCGGACCGGCGTTGACGTATGTATCGGTGAGCTTGGTCTTGACGTTGGGGCAGGTGTAGAGATCCTTGACCTGCCAATCCAGCAGGCTCGCGCCGCCGGCCGGGTAGGCGCCGGACTCGCCGATGCCGGAGAATTCCAGGGCGGTGAGGGTTCCGTCCTTTTTCACGCCGGCCTTGATGTGCATGTACGAGGCCGGGCGGGTGCCCATGTCCAGGAAGGTGTGCTCCCGCGTGTGGAAGAACTTGACCGGCCGGTTGGCCCGCTTGGCCAGCAGGGCGGCGAGGATGGCGTACTTGGAGGTGCGCAGCTTGGAGCCGAAGCCGCCGCCCACGTAGTGGCCGATGACCCGCACCCGGGAGAGCGGCATGCCCAGGACCTTGGCCACGGTGGACTGCACCTCGAAGACGCCCTGGGTGGACTCCCAGATGGTGAGCTCGTCGCCGTCCCAGCGCGCCACGCAGCCGTGCAGCTCCACGGGCGTCTGCAGCTCGGTCTGGGTCATCAGGTCGAGCTCCAGAACCGTATCGGCCTGGGAAAAGCCGGCGGCTATGTCGCCGCGTTCGTAGGTTTCCTCCTGGACCACGTTGCCGTCCGGGTGGACCTTGGGCGCGCCAGCCTTGAGGGCGTCCGGGCCGTCCGAGACAAAGGGCAGCACCTCCCACTCCGCCTTGGAAGCGCGCACCGCGTCAAAGGCTTTGTACGGCGTATCGGCGGCTACGGCGCCTACGATCCAGCCCTCGTAGCGGGCCTTGCGGTCCAGCAGGGGCACTTCCATGTCGTTGAAGGCCCACTGGATATCCGCCTCCGGAGAGGTTGGGGTGATGATCGCGTAGACGCCGTCCATTGTCTCGGCCTCGGAGACGTCCAGGCTCTTGAGCACGGCGTTGGGATGCGGGCTGGCCAGCGGCGCGGCGTACAGCATGTCTGGCAGGGTAATGTCCGAAGGATAGATGGCGGCGCCGCTGATACGCTCGTAACCGTCCACGCGCGGTTTGCGCTTGCCCACGACATTGGTCTTGGTCCAGGGAGCCGGGGCCTGGCCCGGAGGCGGCGCCTGGGGAAACGGCTCGGTGGCCTTGTAGTATAGTGGAGTAGCCTTCTTGGCGCTCATGGAGCCCTCCAAAGCGGGTTACGCTTTTTTCTTCGCGGCCTTCTGCACCGCGTTGAAGATATGGTTGTAGGTGCCGCAGCGGCAGAGGTTGCCGCTCATGCCGATGCGGATCTCTTCAAGGCTTGGCTGGGGATTCTTGCGCAGCAGTCCTTCGGCCGCCACGACCTGGCCCGGCGTGCAGTATCCGCACTGGTAGGCGTCCTCCTCCAGAAACGCCTCCTGCACCGGGCCGAGCTCTTCGTTGGGACCAAGCAAACCCTCGGTGCTTTCCACCCGTTTGCCGGAAGCCTCCACCGCAAGGGTCAGGCAGGAGTAGCGGGGCACGTCGTCAATGAGCACGGAGCACGCGCCGCACTCGCCGCGGCCGCAGCCCTCCTTGGGACCGGTAATGCCCAACTGTTCGCGCATCACGTAGAGCAGGGTCCAGCGCGGCTCCACCAGCAGGCGGTAGACACGGCCGTTGATGGTGATGGAGACGGGAACCATCCCCTGGATGTCGGCCGGCGGATCTTCGTCCTTTTCCTGGGCTCTCGCGTGGCGCACCGCCGCGCCGGTGGCGGCAACGGCCATGGCGCCGGCACTCATGGATTTGATGAAGTTGCGGCGGGAGAAACCGCCGGAATTTTCTCCTGAATGCTTGGAGCCGCATTGGCAGCTGTGCTTCTTGCGCGGACTGTTTGATTGGGACATGGGGCCTCCTGGCGCGTGCATTTTTCGTAAGCGGACCGGCCTGCGTATCAGCCGGAAAGTAGTCATTACCGACAAAAACGATACTACCGGAAAAGAGTTTCGCGTTGCCAAATATTCTGGCTGGAGTGTCGGGGGAATATTGGGGAGCGTGGTCCAATGTATAGAGGATCGTGATGCGGTGTGAACGCGTTGAGGCAAAAGAAAAGCCCCCGCACTCCATTGAATACGGGGGCTTTCAATCCGGTTCCGAAACCGGGGATAGAATGGGAATTATCCTGCTACATGGCCAACAGTCTGGGCGAGCATGATGTTCTGCCCGTCAGACAGGCCCATTTCCTTGCGCAGGGTCTCGCGGTCTATCCAGTCGCGCACCACGCAGCCGAGGCCGCTGGCCGCACAGAAGAGCGAGACGTTCTGGCAGATGCAGCCTACGGCGAAAGCGGCGATAAGCTCCCTGCGCGCAGGCTCAACGCCGGCCATGCGGTCGAAGTCCGCAACGTAGACGAGGTTGACGGCCGCCATGTCTACAAAGGGCTGGCTGCCGGTGTACACGCGGATATCACGGTCATGTATGGCTTCCAGGGTGTGGGCGCTGGCATTGTAGCGGAAGAGGCCGCCGGCCTTGGCGATGTAGATGTCGGTTTCCTGGTTGTCGTAGACAGAAGGCGCGGTCCGCTTGCCGGTGTCTGTGCGGTTGACCCCGTACCCGGCCCACAGCAGCCCGGCCAGGGTTCCGTCGTCCAGTTCGCCATCAATATAGTCGCGTGTGGAACGGCGGTTTTCCAGCGCATGCTGCAAGGTGCCCTGCACGGCAGGTAGGGGCAAGGCGCCCTGTGCGGCCTGCGCGGTGCCGATCCCGGTAAGAAGCGCCGGGCCTGCAAGGGCAGTGGTGCGGATGAAGCGTCTTCTGTTCATGCAGTCTCCTGGTGCAACGCCGGCAAGATTTCAGTGCAGCGCATGTAAGAAAAATACCGCCGGCAGGATACTTATGTACCGGGACGCTGCAAAAATTCGTCAACACGAACTTATGGTTTGTGTTGCGTGTGTATCATCAAGTGGCATGACAGGAAAGCCTCTTGCATGAGCGCGGGTTGGCCGCAATCATCAAAGTTTGGAGATATGCGCAATCAGAGTCGCCGCGGGAAAACCGGACGAGGGGCGGGCAGGCCGGACGAGCGCGCAACAAAGGGAGCGGCGCGGAAACAGGACGCGCCGGAAGGCGCGAGCAGAGCATGCGAAGCCGACGGTGGGGGTGCGGAAGCGAGAGGCGGTTGGAACGTGCGGGAATACGCGGCATGCGAGGGGAGCCGGATAGGGTGATGTCGGCCGGCTCCTCCCGCCGCGCGCACGGTACCCGCTAACGCGGACGGTAGGTGATGCGTCCCCGGGTCAGATCGTAGGGGCTCACCTCGATGACGACGTTGTCGCCGGGCATGACGCGGATACGGTACTTACGCATCTTGCCGGAGACGTGCGCAAGCACTTCGTGACCGTTTTCGAGGGTGCAGCGGAACATGGCGTTGGGCAACGCCTCTTCAACAACTCCGTTCAGGGATATTCCTTCTTCTTTAGCCATAGGCTACCTCCAAATAGGCTTGGTTATGCAAAAGCCCGCCCCACATAAAAAAGCGGGGCGGGCTTTTTGATGTGAAGAATCGAGTCGGCGTCTCGACCAGATACAGCGAACAGCGCTACCAGCGCTTGGGGCGCGGCGCTCTGGGCCGGGCCTCGTTGACCTTGAGGGTGCGTCCGCCAAAATCGCTGCCGTCGAGCGCCGTAATGGCCTCGTCGCCGCCGCTGTCCATTTCCACGAAGCCGAACCCGCGGAACCGGCCGGTTTCATGGTCGTTGATCAGGCTGACACGAGTCACTTCGCCAAACTGCGCAAACGCATCACGCACGTCGTCTTCGGTCGTGCTCCAGGGCAGGTTGCCCACATAGATGTTCTTGGACATTCCGGTGATTCCTTCTGAAAAGCTGAAAAATGAAAGAACGCGAGTCGGGGCGGAGCCACCCGAAATACCGTGAGCACCGTCAAAACCCAACCGAAGCCCTAACGCCGCTTTCCGTCGTGCGGTGAGCGGGATGATGCGTAAACGATACAAGACATGCCGATCATATCGTAACAATTCATCCAATTTTTCAAATAAACCATAAATACAGTCTTGTCCAGGTGCCAGCCCCCGGACTCCGGCGGCTGACAGGGTCAGCGCCACGCGCCTCGTGCTGCAGGAGCGCGTGGAGGGTCACCAGAAAAGCGTCACTCTTCTCACCGATATCCCACTGGTCACAGAATTGTTGGATGCGATACAATTCTTGACCTACGTCAAGGTAGTTCTGGGGGCGGGTGGATAGAACAGACTCAACGATTGGGACTTTCACTCCGCAACTTCAAGCCAAGGAGCTCATCACATGTTTTGTTATCAGTGCGAACAGGCGGCAAAAGGCGAAGGCTGCACCAAGATCGGCGTCTGCGGGAAGCAGCCCGAAGTGGCCGACCTCCAGGACCTCACTGCCTACGCCATGCGCGGGCTCGCGCTCGTGGCCAAGCGCGGTCGCGAGACCGGCAACACCAGCGAGAACGTGGACGCCTATATGGCGGAGAGCCTCTTCTCCACGCTGACCAACGTCAACTTCGACGACAAGTACTTCGTCGCCATGATCAACCAGATCGTCCGCTACCGCGACGAGCTCCGCGCCCAGATCGAGAACACCGGCAACACCCTCGACCTGCCCGAAGGCCCGGCCACCTGGGTTCCGGCCTCGGACGAAGCCGGGCTCCTGGCCCAGGCCGAGGACAAGGGGCTGCTCAACTATCCCACGGACAACCCGGATATCGCCTCCCTGATGCATACGCTGCTGTTCGGCCTCAAGGGCATCGCCGCCTACGCCGACCACGCACAGATCCTGGGCAAGCGCGATCCCGAAATCTACGCCTTCTTCGAAAAAGCCCTCAGCGCCGGGTACGACGGTGTGGAGCGCTCCCTGGAAGACTGGGTCGGCCTGGTCCTGGAGTGCGGCAAGATCAACCTGCGCACCATGGAGCTGCTGGACGAGGCCAACACCTCAACCTACGGCAACCCCACGCCCACCGAGGTGCCCCTGGGTCATCGCAAGGGCAAGTGCATCCTCGTCTCCGGCCACGACCTCAAGGACCTCGACATGCTCCTGCAGCAGACCGAGGGCAAGGGCATCGACATCTACACCCATGGCGAGATGATCCCCTGCCACGGTTACCCCGAGCTCAAGAAGTACCCCCACTTCTACGGCCACTTCGGCACGGCCTGGCAGAACCAGCAGAAGGAGTTCAAGAACTTCCCCGGCCCCATCCTCATGACCACCAACTGCTTGCAGCGGCCGCAGGACGTCTATCGCGACAGCATCTACACCACCGGCCTCGTGGGCTGGCCCGACGTCCCGCACATCGACCACGACGCCAAGGGCTGGAAGGACTTCTCCCCGGTCATCAACAAGGCCCTGGAAATGGACGGCTGGACCGATGACGAGGACAAGGGCACGGTCCTGGTGGGTTTCGGCCACAACGCCGTCATGGGCGTGGCTGACAAGGTCGTCGAAGCCGTCAAGTCCGGCGCCATCCGCCACTTCTTCCTCGTGGGCGGCTGCGACGGCGCCAAGCCCGGCCGCAACTACTACACCGAGTTCGTCGAAAAAACGCCCAAGGACACCGTGGTTCTCACCCTGGCCTGCGGCAAGTTTCGCTTCTTCGACAAGCAGCTCGGCGATATCGGCGGCATTCCGCGCCTGCTCGATGTCGGCCAGTGCAACGACGCCTACTCCGCCATCCAGATCGCCCTGGCCCTGTCCAAGGCCTTCGATACCCCGGTCAACGAGCTGCCCCTGTCCATGGTCCTGTCCTGGTACGAGCAGAAAGCCGTGGCCATCCTGCTCACGCTGCTCTACCTGGGCATCAAGGATATCCGCCTCGGACCGACCCTGCCGGCGTTCATCACCCCCAACGTGCTGAACTTCCTCGTGGAAAACTACGACATCAAACCCATCACCACGCCGGACGAAGACCTCAAGGCCATCCTCGGCTCCGCCGCCTAGCACGGCATCGCAGTCCATACGCATACCAAAGGCCCCCGTTCCGATATCGGAGCGGGGGCCTTTACTTTGGCGGCCAGGTATGGGGGACGCTGTCCCCCACGTCCCCTGCCAGGGAGCATGGCTCCCTGGACCCAGAAAGGGGTCAAGGGGCCAATGGCCCCTTGCGGGGAGTTTGAGGGGTGGTGCCCCTCAATCACGTCATCGATTGCATGGATTCGAAAAATTTATCCGCATCCCAGTCGTCGCCGAGCAGGGGGCCGATCTCGGAGAAGAAGGCGTCCCAGCCGTTGATCTCGCCGAGTTTTTTACCGTTCTTGAAGACTTTGAAGATGGTGCCGGCCGGGCATTTGGTGAGGTTGATCATGACCTCGGCGCCGGTGTCCATGTACTCGGTCCAATGCGCCGACCAGGAGGTCCGGTCGCCCTCGGTTTTCTTGTACTTCTCGAAGAAGTTTTCGAACGTCTGCTGCATGGTCTGCTGATCCATGGGAGCTCCTTGTCGTGTTTGCGATGGTGCGCCAAGCATACCACAACCGCGGCCACGTGCCGAGCACGGCGTGAATTATGCTCGGGGGACGCTGTCCCCCGCCCCCTGCCGGGGACCACTGGCCCCCGGACCCCATTTATAGGGTCCAGGGAACATTGTTCCCTGGCGGGGAGTTTGAGGGGCGGAGCCCCTCAGAAAGTTCAGGCAGTCGCTTGCTTCTTTACCGGCCGGTTGGTGAGCCAGACGCCGGCCATGACCATGGCGCCGCCGGCGATGAGGGAGTGGGAGAGGGGTTCGTCGAGCAGCAGGTAGCCCAGGAGCACGGCGGTGACGGGCACGAGGTTGATGAACACGCCGGCGCGGGAGGGGCCCACGCTTTTGATGCCTTCGTAGTACCAGGAGAAGGCCAGGCCTGTGGCCAGCACGCCGAGGAAGACGAAGCAGAACCAGTCCAGCCAGTTGGACTCGGCAACCACGTGAGGCAGGCCGCTGGAAAGGGCCGGGATGAGCAGGAAGAGGGAGCCGAGCACGCAGGACCAGGTGACTGAGGCGTGGGGGGAGAAGCGCGTCATGGCGCGGCGTCCGGCCAGGGTGTAGGCCGACCAGCTGATCACGCAGCCGAGTATGGCGAGGTCGCCTTTGGAGAGCCCCTGGCTGAGCAGGGCGATGGGGTTGCCGTCGCTGACGATGAGGGCCACGCCCAGGAACGAGAGAAGGACGCCGAAAATTTTGAGCGGCGGGAACGGTTCCTTGAGCACGATGCCCGAGTACACGGAGAGCACGGCCGGGATGGCGGCCACGATGAGCGCGGCGCGGCCGGCCGAGAGCGTCTGCAGGCCGGTGAAGAAGAAGGCGTTGTAGATAAAGACGCCGGTGAACCCCAGGAACGCCAGCGACACGAAGTTGCTGCGGTTGAGGCCGGGCAGCCGGCCCTCCACCCGTTTGGTGAGCCAGAGCAGGAAGATGGAGGCGATGGCGAAACGGATGAACGCGGCAACGAACGGCGGCACGTGCTGGGCCAGATGACGGCCGGCGATCCAGGTGCCGCCCCATAGCGTGACCGAGGCGATAAGCTTGATATAGATGAGAGCCGGTGCGGGCTCCCGGGCGGAGAGGGAAGCGTCGGTGGTCGGACGTTGCTGGGCGGGCATGGGCGCTCCGGGGGTCGGGAGATGGTCAGGGGCCGCAAACGCGACAAGGCAGAGAGATGTACTCCGGCAGGGACGGCGGCGCAAGAGGATGGCGCACAAAGAGAGAGGGGGGCACCGGTCTGGTCGCGGCGCCGACGCACGAAAAACGCCCGGAATACGGGGCCGTTTCTGCGTCGGCGAAGGGGGTCGCCTCAGCTCTCGGTATGAGGCCGGGGCAGGGTCACGCGAAGGGTGGTGCCGGATTCTTCGGAACTCTCGAAGTCGATCCGGCCGCCGTGGGCTTCGGCAATAAGCCGCGCGGTGTAGGCGCCAAGGCCATGCCCGTTCTGTTTGGATGTTGCGTGATCGTGCATGAATCTGGAACGGAATTCTTCCGGAATAACGCCCATGTTGTGCACGCTGAAGAGGACGAAGCCCGCTTGTTCCTCGACGGCGACTTCGACCTTCTTTCCGTCAGGAGAAGCCTCTACGGCGTTTTTGATGAGGTTCTGGAACAAACGTTCCAGGAGGAGGCAGTCGCCTTCATAATAAATGTCGTACCCGTTATTGAGTTCCTCGTGCTGATAGCTCAATTGGATGCCGCGGCTTCGACTGGAAAATGAATACTGGGCGGCAATGCCGCTGAGCATTTTGTTGAGGTTACAATCCGACCGGGACAGTTGGAATTTGCCGGTTTCGAGCATGAAGTTGTCCAGGTCCGTATCCAGGAGCTCATTCAGCTTGCTGCCTGCTTCCTTGATGAGCTCGGCCGCCTGCGTGACGTTTGCGTTGTCGGATTTTGCGATGATGTGCGCAGCGAGCTGTTCGAAGTTCGATGCATAGTTCTTGATGTCGTGCCGCAGAATGCGTTCGGCTTCGTTCTTGCGCTTTTCCAGGAGGGCGAGCCAAGTGATGTCGCGCAGGATGAAAATGTGCAGCAGGTCTTTTTCGCCCTGGAACACGCCGTGCTCGATGGCGACCTTGATGTTCTGGGCGTTTTTGCGGGTCAGGCTTATCACCAGCGATTTCTGCTCGGCTAGGTTGGGCAGCGCGAACAAAGAGGGGATGTCTTCGCGCACCTGCTGCAGCAGATCGGGCGGCAGTACGCCCACGTGATTGCCATCATGAAAGAGTTGGCACGTGTAGCCGAACATGGTGCAGAAGGAGTTGTTGACGAAGACCTGGTCCGTCGAATGCTCGGTGTATATGAGCAATCCGTCCTTGACGGAATGGAACAGGCCGTTGACCACGATCTGGGTGTCGAGGAGTTGCGTGCTCATATGGCTCAGGATCTCCAATAAGAAAACAGACCGGCACAGCGCATCGGGATCGATCTGTTGTTTTCGCCAATGCGTACCTGCGCTGGATCAGGTTGTGCCTCTGGCTCTTACGCGCAGTTGAAGCAGCCGTATGCGCTTGGTAAATAGTGAAACAGCAGAATTTTTACAAGCACGCGGACAGGCTGTGTGGAAAGAAAAGCGTGCGTGGAATGCGCGGCCTGGCGCGGCATGGCGGCTGAGGGAACAGTCAGCAACTGCTAAACGAAGTGAGAAACGCGACCTTTTCGGCGCGCGGCAGCCTTTTGATCCGCGCTTCCAGGGAGCAGGCAGCGCTACGGTCCGGGCAGGGCGCTGATGCGGCCACACGCACCGGCCGGCGGCTGCGGGTGTAGCGCGCGCCGCCAGGAGCCTCGCCGTTGTGCTCGGCCAGGCGGCGGTCCAGGTCGGTGGTCACGCCGCAGTAGTAGGTGCCGTCGGCGCACTCGAGGATGTAGACGAGCCAGGGAGCGTCAGGGGTCTGGGGCATCGGGGAAGCGGGGCACGGGGTTGTGTTCAGGTGGCGCGGTCGGGCTTGCCGGGACTGGCCAGGCCGGAGTGCATTACGCCAGCGGGAGTTGCACCGTGACCGTGGTACCGTCTTCCTCCGAGGTTGTCATCCTGATGCAGCCGCCCATGGCCTCGGTGCAGAGCTTGGCCGAGTATGTGCCCAGGCCGGTGCCCGAGGACTTGCCGGCCGTGGCGTACTTGTCGAAGAATCGGCCGCGCATGACCTTGGGCACGGGCAGCGGGTTGTGGAAGGCGACGATGCACACATCGTCTTCCGAAACCGAAACCGTGATCGTGACCTCTCCAAGGTCCGGCGTTGCCTCCAGGGCGTTTTTCATCAGGTTTTCCACGATGGTGCGGGCAAGCAGCGGCTCCACCATGATGAGGCAGGGCGTCTGGTCGGCCGGGGGCTTTTCCAGGGAGATGCTCCTGTCCGGAAAGCTGGCGAGCATGGACTCCGAGACCTCGTGGAGCAGAGCGGTGACGTCCACAGGCTCGGGTTCGAGGGTGTAGCACTCCTGCTCGATCCGATGCATGACGTTGGAGAGCTCCAGCATGTGCAGCATCCGCTCGGCCGTGCCCATCAGCTCGTTCACCAGGTCCATGTCCTCGTCCATGAGCGGCCGCCAGGAAAGCATCTTGAGGCCAGCGAGCATTGCCACAACAGGGCTCTTGAGGTCGTGGCGGATGATGCTCTCCACATCCTCGCGCACCGATTCGAGCTGCTTGCGCTCGTTGATGTCCGTGACGAAGCCCTTGATGCGTTCGGGCCGTCCTTGCGCGTCGCGGATGAGACGCACGTTGCGCATGGACCAGAACGTGGAGCCGTCCTTGCGCCGGGCCAGGGCCTCGAAGTTGACGGCCTCGTCATGGCGTTCAAGGGTGGCCAGAAGCTCCCGCCGGCGTTGGGGGCTGGCGTAGAGCTGCACCGAGCTGTCCTCGACCTCGTCGATCAGCTCCTGTGGCGAGGAGAACCCGTGGAGCCGCGCGAACTCCGGGTTGACGGACAGATACGTGCCATCGGGCGTGGACTGGTAGATGCCCACGGGTGCTTTTTCAAAAAGCGAGCGGTGGCGTTGTTCGCTTTCCGCAAGCTTGTCCTGCAGGTTCCGCATATCCGTAACGTCTTCCACAAGACCGAGGATGTACGGCGTTCCCGAGAACGGCTCCGTGATGGTGCAGACGTGGAGAAAGGCGATGAAGCTGCTGCCGTCCGGCCGAGTGTACTTGTAGGAGAAGACGATAAGGTCCGGGGCCTGCCGGATTATCTTGACGTCCTCGGGCCGTTCGCCGGAGTCGTGTAGCAGGCGGGTCGCCAGACCCGCCAGGTTGGCGAGCACCTCCTGCGGTGAATCATAGCCCAGCATTTCGGCAAGGGCCGGATTGACGTCGAGGTTTTTGCCGTCAGGTCGGGAAGTAAAGACTCCGATAGGCGCTTTTTCGAAAACGGCCCGGAAGAGGTCTCGATGAAAGGCGCCTTCGTTCGCTTCGTGATCTGCCACGCCGCTTTCCCCCCTTGCGCGTTGCGGCGTCATGCGCATGTACGCCCGAATAAAAGATACGGGATTTCAGATGCAATTTTCGGATAGCATACTTTGCGCAAAAAGTGGAAGATGATGCCACGTAAAAAATATCAAATAAATTAATAAATTAAAGGAGGGGCGTGGTGTCTTCTTTTGAAGAGTAAACGTGAGGGGGGCGCTACTCCGGCGCCATGTGCCGTTTGACGCACTGGAGGCACGACTGCGGCGGGCGGTTCCGGAAGGTCCGCAGGAACTCGCGTCTGGCCTGGCCGGAGGCGGCCTCGGCAAGCTGTCCGGCCGGGTCGGCGTCCAGCGTGGCAAAGACCATCGGGGCGTAGAGCCGTTCCTCCCCGGCGTACCAGTGGTAGCAGTTGCCCTTCACAGGCAGCCGGCCCATGACGCATGGCGCGACCTGCCCGTCCGCTCCCACCACCAGGGACGAGTCCACGTTTTCCGGGCAGCTTTTCCTGCGTTTGGGCCGGGGGAGCTGGTAGTACAGGTTGATGCCCTGGAAGGCCGCGGCCAGGGAAAGCTGGAACATGGAGCGGCGGAAGGAGCGCAGCGTCCGTTTCTCCTCGTCGTTTCGCGCCAGCATGCCTTCCTCCTCCAGGTGCCTGTCGGGTGCGAACCCCAGCGCGCTGACCACGCCTTCGGAAACCCCCAGCCTAGCCATGAGCGCGGGCAGGCGATGGACACTCTGCCTGTGCGAGGCGAGCGCCATGTAGGCGATGTGCAGCGTGGGCACGGGGCGTTTTGAAGCCAGGCTGTGCACGCGGGCGATGGTCTCGCTGACGCCCTCGAACGGCGCACTCACGCGGATGGCGTCGTTTTCTTCGGCCGTGACGCCGGCCAGGGAGAGGCCCAGATCGTCCAGGCCGGCCGCCACCGCGGCTTCGAGCAGCTTGGGATCGAGCCGTGCGCCGTTGGTCGTGGTGGAGACATGCAGCCCGGCCCTCTTGGCCTGGCTGATGAAGTCCACGAGATTGGGGTGCAGAAACGGTTCACCCCAACCCTGCAGGTGAATGCGCTTCACCCCGGACAGCGCAGGCAGCATGGCCTCGAACAGAGCAGGATCGAGGTCCTGGTTGATCCACTGCTTGCGGTACATTGTGTGCGGACAGTACACACAGGAGGCGTTGCAGCGGCTGGTGACGGCTACCTGGACTACGTCGAGCCGCAATTTCGCGCCGGGACGCCCCGGCAGGTTGAGACGTGGTGCGATGCGCATGGATGACCTCTGGCGGCGGCGCGGAATGTGCATGAGACTTTGCGTCGCCAGCGGACCATAGCACACCGGATCGGCGGAAGCGAACAGGACCGGACGATAAAAAATCGGAGACTGCGCCCATGGGCAAGGAGGGGTTCGGCATGATCAGGGGATTCGACCACATCGTGCTCACGGTGAGCGATCCGGAGGCGACGGCCGCGTTCTATGATCGCGCATTGGGGCTGCCCATGCTCAGGCAGGGCGGCCGCCTGGCCATGGCCTGCGGCTCGCAGAAGATCAATCTCCACCGCGCCGGCGCCGAGATCGTTCCCCACGCTGCCCGGCCCACGCCTGGCGGCGCGGACTTCTGCCTGCGGGCGTCCTGCTCTCTGGATGCTGTGATCCGGCGGCTGGAGGAAGCCGGCGTCGCCTTGGGGATGGGACCTGTGCAACGGAGCGGCGCGCTCGGTTCCATGCAGTCCGTCTACTTCCGCGACCTGGATGGCAATCTCGTTGAGATCGCGGATTACCAGGGAATTGACTGACCTGGAAAGTGGGATATACAGAGCGTAATAGTCGACGCCCGAAGTGGGCGGCCTGATTTATTGCAATGTTTACATTCTCCACATTCTCTGCACGGCTTCGCGCCTTCATGCTCCTTCTGGGGCTGTTGCCCATTGCACTCGGCACCATCGGCTTTGCGTTCTACAGCAGAGACCACATTATTTCTGATGCACATCAGGAGCTCGTGCATACGGCCGCCTTCCAGAAGCGCCTCATCGACGACTGGCTTACCGGCCAGGCCAACAACATGCAGTTCCTGGCGTTGGACGGGATGGTTCGCCAACGCAGCCGCGACGGCATGCACAATCTGTTCATGTCGTTTATGGCCACGCATCCGGAGCTGGACATCATTCTCTACGTGAATCCCGAAGGCCGGGTCGAGGTCGCCACCAGCGGCGAGCTGGGTGTCGATGTCGCGGACCGCGAGTATTTTTTGGCGGCCAGGCAAGGCAAGGGCTTTATTTCAGATGTGCTCATCAGCCGCGATACCAACATGCCCATCGTTATTATCTCCTCACCACTCAAGGACATGCAGGGCAACTTCGGGGGAGCGGTGTGCAGCA